>CAZTGV010000119.1:0-6372 GCA_964613475.1 uncultured Gemmatimonadota bacterium | reverse complement strand
GCGTCTCGTGCTTGACCCGGTGCTTCTGGAGGGAGAGGAGGTGCCCGCGGGTCACCTCGAGGATCTTCCCCGCGTAGCGGTCCGTGTGGGCGTACCACACCTCCCGCCCCCAGGGCTTGTCGACCAGCTTCGGCCGCCGCACGTCGTCGCGCCCCTCCACGCCGACAAGCTACAAGACGGAGGTGGGCGATACGACCCCCCGGCCCCGATCCATCGGGAAGGCACGGCCGGTTCGAGCACCCGACCTCCGGTGTGGTGTCACCGCCACAGAACCCGGGGGGGACGCTGTGCCCAGTCAGGCGGCTACCCCAGGCAGTGCAATACCTAACAGACGTCCACCGAACCAATTGGTCGGAATTTCCCGAGTCGCGCCACGCATCGTTTACCCAGTATACTTCTTGCCCCGCACCGAACGTGGTACGGTGACCTCCCGCCGGACGCGTGTACGCGTTTTGTTATGTATCCTGGAGCGCAGACATGTTCGACCCTACGACATCTTCGCAAGCGGGAGTCGCCGGTCGGAGAGACCGGCGAAGCAAAGAGGCCCAATCCAAAGCGCAGGTCGATCTTTCCCTTGTCGTGCCGGCGTACAACGAAGAAGAGCTGATCGGCGGTTCCCTTCGAACCATTCACGACTATCTGAGCGGACTCTCCGCCTCCTTCGAGATTCTCCTCGTCGACGACGGATCAACGGACCGTACGGTTGAGCGCGCACTCGCTCTCGATCTGTCGCGGTTGCGCATACTCCGTCGACCCCACCTGGGGAAGGGAGCGGCGCTGTCCGCAGGCTTTTTGGCGTCGCGTGGAACGTATGCCGCGTTCCTCGATGCCGACCTGGAAATACAACCGCACTATCTTGCCGATCTGCTGCAGGCCGTGGAAGGCGGATACGGAGCCGCGATCGCATCGAAGGTCGCCGGGACGGCACACCGCTCCAGGACCCCTCTGCGGCGTCTCGCAACCTGGGGATACAACGCTCTCGCCCGCGCGCTCTTTCGTAGCCCATCCTCCGATCATCAGGCCGGGCTGAAGCTATTCCGAGGCGACCTCATCCGAGGCGTGGTCGTCGATGTCCACGCCACCAGCTGGATCTGGGATACCGAGGTGCTGGTTGAGCTGCAGCGACTCGGAACTGGAATCCTCGAAGTTCCGATCACCATCACGCGTACGCGACGGGCCTCCAAGGTGAGCCTGTTCGCGACATCGTTCGAGATGCTCGCCGGACTTCTGGCGCTCCGCGTACGCAAATGGCGACAGTGGAGGGATCGTTCGGCGCACCCCGGGCGGCGATCCGGCGATGTTATCGCGTAGAAGCGAGACCGCGGCTCTGGGCGCCTTGGTACTCGGATTATTGTCGATACGCCTCCTCTATTTCGACCACTACGCCGTCCCCGACTCCGATTTCTTTCAATTTCAATACAAGGCTCAAGCGTTTCTCGGCTTGAGCGCACCGGAGAGTTTCGCGCGCCTGCCCCTTTATTCGATCGCCATGGCTGCCGTTTCGCTGCTGCTGCCGCTCGAGCGACCAATCCTCGCCGCCGCCGAGGTGATCAACCTGCTCGCCTTCGGAGCCGCGTGTGTGCTCCTCTATCAGTTAGTGAAGCCGGCCGCTGGCAAGTGGGCGTGTTTGCTGGTTCTTTGGTTCGGCTCGGACCCAATGTCGCTGCACCTGACGATCCAGCCCCGCTCCGAGATGCTGGCAGTTGCGCTCGTCCTGGCGGCGCTCGTCACGTCGCGCCGGCACAGCGGCAGGGCCTACGGCATCGGCTCTCTCGCGGCGATCACCCGATACGAGACCGCTTTGCTCATCCCCGCGTTCTTTCTGCGGGATGTGGCGGCGGGCGGCAGGTGGAAAAAGGCCTTCGTTTGGGCTGCTGTCGCTTCATTCCCTCTTGTTCTTTGGCTCACGGCCAACTGGATCGATACGGGAAACATCAACCCGTACGCCCATCACTTCCAGCCGGGTCGGGAGGCCGTCGGCCTGGATTTCGTCAGGCTGCTCCTCGTACAATTCTTTGGGGTGACGGGACCTTGGCTGACTGACGCGGTGTCACTGAAAGTTCTGGGCCCCGTCGTTGCCGCAACTTGTACCCTCGGCTTTCTGCGGCTCCACGCCGTGGACGCGCGAACCGCCCGGCCAATCGGGATATTGTTCGCGGCCATCCTGCTCCTGAAGGTGAGATACCATTCGCTGGATCCGGAGCAGACGTTCGTGCTCACCTGGATGATGCAGACGACGTTCGTGATCGGGCTCGCCTATGTGGCCGAGTGGGCATGGTCGCGGCGGCGCGGACGGAAACCGGCGCCATCGTTGTCCGTCGGCCGGCGTCGTCTTGCGCTGGCCATAGCGCCCGGCGCCGTCCTGCTGGTGATGCTCGCCCTCCGTTTCGGACCGGACCCGAAAGCCATCCTCCTGTTTGCCATCACGGCCTCCATGGGCCTGCTCGTCGTCGCGTGGATCGGCTCCGGGAAGGCGCGATCGGTGCCGACGTATCTGATCGTCGTCATCCTTTCACTCGGCTCCGTCGGGGCGGCTCGAGCGAACGCTCCCGCGGCGCTGGCGATGCTCGAGCGCAGCCGCCTCATCAAGGCGGAAATCGCGCTCGCTGGTGAATGGTACGCGCGCCACGGGGATAGGAAGAAGTCCATGGCCGTCACGGAGCCGTGGATCGCGGCCTTTGCCGCGCCGTCGGACAGCGCCAACTTCTTCTTCACAGGCAGGCTCGAATCGCCCACGCTCGCGGAGCTTCCGGCCGAACTCCGTCGTCGCGAGATCGGCTACCTCGTCTGGGACTCCCATCGGAGGGGCCTCGACCCCGCCTCTTATTGGTACGCGTACTATCGTTATGATCTCCTGGAGCCGTTCTCGGACGGCCGTGGAGCGGCAGGACTGTGCCTAGCGGAGACGGTGCGCAGGGAACACCGCTATGCGCACATTTACACCGTATGCAGCGATGAGAGAGAGCTGTCGGATGTTGCGCCGATGTCCCCGGACGTGAATCAAAAGCCCCAATGAAGCTGGCGCCGGCGGCCGAACCCATCCACCGCCGCGATCCACTCTCCGGGGCGCACCTCCACCGCATCGATGTGGTGCATCCCCCACCCGTTCCAACCTTCGCCGCTGCCACGTAGAACAGGCTGGAACTGACGGAGCGCCCGCTCCCGGTACCGCTCTGGTGAAAGCTCGGTGATCTCGAACGCTCGAACTTGATGGCCGTAGATGTAGCTGCCGTCTTGGGCGAACCGGATGAGACGATCATCGTGGCTCACCACCCGGCCCGCGGGTCGCGCCATCCGCGGATCGTACTCGACGACCGGACTCTCGGGATGTTCCCGCCATGGCCCCAGGAGATCCTCCGAGAGGAAGAGCCGCAGCGTGCCCGACCCGGTCTGCGCCAAGAGCCACCAGCGGTCCCCGTAATGAAAGATCGTGGGATCGTGAAACTGGCCTTGCATGAGCTCGGCCAGGAATTCCCACTGTCCAGGGAACCGGGCGGCGCGATAGAGCCGGAGCGCGCCACTCTCGTGCGCCTCCGGCAGCATGTAGTACTCCTCCTGCCAATGAAACACCTGTGGGTAGGAAAGGTGGAAGGGTTCATCCAGTACGATCCCCGCGTACTCCCATTGCAACCCATCGTCGCTGGTGGCCAGGCCGATGTCGCCCTGCGCCCGGTTCACTTCGAAGAACATGAACCAGGACAAGTCCGCGCGGACCAGGAACGGATCGGCGGCGGTCGCGCCGTCGAGCGCGATCACCGGGTTGCTCACGCCGGCGGGGTCGCTCAAGGTCAACGGATCCGGTCCCGTATAGATGCCGATCGAGAACGGCGCTCGCGTCGTATGCAGGAAAGGAACGCCGAAGCGAGAGCCGATGACGATGCCGGCGCAGGTGCCGACGATCGCGCCCGCCAGAGCGGCGCCGATGACGAGGAGCCCTTGGCGTCGGGTCATTCGGAATGTTGAAGGCGCTCTCCACCCGTGGGCAAGGACCACCATCCCGACGGGATTCCCGCGCGGCGACTCAACGGAAGTCACGGCTCGGGACGCCGTCGGCCCCGCCCCGCGGCGAGAGCGCCCGGGCGCGGCGGCAGAGGACGTTCACCACCCCGTCGGCGCTCCGCTCCACCTCGCCCTCCAGCAGGAGCACGACGCCCTGGAGGAGCGGCGTCCGGTCGCGCTCCTGCACGTCGTGCAGCACCACGAAGTTCGCGAAGCCGCTCTCGTCCTCGAGGGTGATGAAGAGGACGCCGCGCGCGGTGGCGGGCCGCTGCCGGCAGATCGGGATCCCGGCCACCGCCACCCGCCGGCCCGCCGGCACGTCCCGGAGCTCGGCGGCGGAGAGCACCCCGCGCGCCTCCAGCTCGGCCCGCAGGAACTCCATCGGATGCCCCTCGGTCGAGAGACCGGTGGTCCGGTAGTCCGCCTCCACCCGCTCCGGCCGGCGCATCCGGCGCAGCGGCCGCCGCGGCTCCGGCGGGCGCGGCGCCAGCGGCCCGGCGTCCCCCCGTAGCCGGCGCAGGAGCTCCCAGAGCGCGTCCCGACGGCCCGGCCACAGGCTCTCGAAGGCGCCCGCCTCGGCCAACGTCCGCAGCTCCGCCGCGCCCAGCCCGCTGCGGCGCGCCACGTCCTCCACCGAGACGAAGGGCCCCGCCTCGAGCGCGCCCTGCAGCCGCTCGCGCGCCTTCGGCCCCAGCCCACGCACCATCCGCAGCCCGAGCCGCAGAGCGGGAGCGGGAGCCCCGAGCCTCAGGGCGGGAGGGAGAGCCCGCTTTCGCTCGCTGTCGCCTCCGACCGGAGGAGACCCCGCAGGCGCGGAGCGCCGAGGAGGCTCCGGAGGGCAAAGGAGGCAGCGAGCGGAGCCGGAACCCGCTTCGTCGCCGGAACCCGCTCCGCCCTCCAACGTGCAGTCCCACGCCGAGCGGGCGAGGTCCACCGGCCGCACCTCCACGCCGTGGCGCTGCGCGTCCCGCACCAGCGTGGCCGGCGCGTAGAAGCCCATCGGCTGGGCGTTCAGCATGGCGCAGAAGTACTCCGGCGCGTAATGGCGCTTCAGGTACGCCGAGGCGTAGACCAGGAGCGCGAAGCTGGCGGCGTGGCTCTCGGGGAAGCCGTAGTTGGCGAACGCGGTGAGCTGCTTGAAGACCCGCTCCGCCACCTCGGCCGAGACGCCGTTCCGCGCCAGCCCCTCGGCCAGCTCCCGGCCCACCCGGGCCATCGCCCGCCGGGAGCGCTTGAACCCCATGGCCCGCCGCAGCCGGTCCGCCTGGGCGGGCGTGAACCCCGCCAGGGTGATCGCCACCTTCATCCCCTGCTCCTGGAACAGGGGGACCCCGAGCGTGCGCTCCAGGACGGGCTCCAGCCGCGGGTCCAGGTAGGTGACCGGCTCCTCGCCCCGCCGGCGCCGCAGGTAGGGGTGGACCATGTCCCCCTGGATCGGGCCGGGCCGGATGAGCGCCACCTCGATCACCAGGTCGTAGAAGCGCCGCGGGCGCATCCGGGGGAGCGTGTTCATCTGCGCCCGCGACTCGACCTGGAAGAGCCCCACCGTGTCCGCCGCGCAGATCATGTCGTAGACCGCCGGATCGTCCGGCGGGAGCGCCGCCAGGTCCAGGGCCACCCCGCGCGTCTCCCGGATGCTCTCGATCGCCCGTCCCAGGACGGTGAGCATCCCGAGGCCCAGCAGGTCGATCTTCACCAGGCCGGGCACGTCCAGGTCGTCCTTGTCCCACTGGATGATCGTGCGGTCGGGCATCGAGGCGGCCTCCACCGGCACCACCTCGCCGATCGGCCGATCGGTGAGGACGAAGCCGCCCACGTGGATGGAGCGGTGGCGGGGGAGCTCGTTCAGGCCCGCCACGGCGCGGAGGAGCGCCCGGGTCCGCGGGTCCGCCGGGTCCAGCCCGGCACGCGCCGCGCCCCCCTCGGCCAGTCGCCGCGCCGCGTCGACCGCCTCCCCCCGGTCCACCTCGGCCGCCAGGGCGTCCGCCGTCTCCGTCGGCCAGCCCAGCACGCGCGCCGCGTCCCGCACCGCCATCCGGCCGCGGTAGGTGATCGTCTCGCACACCATGGCCGCCCGGTCCCGGCCCCAGGTCCGGTAGACGTACTGGAGCACCTCCTCGCGGTCGTCGTGGGCGATGTCCAGGTCGATGTCCGGCGCCTCGTCCCGCTCCTCGGAGAGGAAGCGCTCGAACAGGAGGTCGAGCCCGATCGGGTCGACGGCGGTGATCCCGAGGCAGTAGCAGACGGCGGAGTTGGCGGCCGAGCCCCGGCCCTGCACCAGGATCCCCCGCCGGCGGGCGAAGCGCACGATGTCCCACACGATGAGGAAGTAGTCGGCCAGCTCCAGACGGGCGATCACCCCCAGCTCGTGCT
>CAZTGV010000118.1:0-6383 GCA_964613475.1 uncultured Gemmatimonadota bacterium | reverse complement strand
CCCGCCGTCGATCGCCACCACCGGCTCCGGCGGCTCGTCCAGCACCTCGAAGAAGCGGTCCGAGGCGGCGAACGCCTGCTGCGCCCGCGCCGGGAACTGCGACAGCGCCTTGATCGGCGAGATCATCCGGAGCGCGATCGTCACGAAGGCGAGGAACTGCTCGGGCCCCAGCACGCCAGCCTCCAGGACCATGTTCGCCCCGAGCCAGATGAGCGCCAGGGCCACGAAGGCGGAGAGCACCTCGGACAGCGGCGAGGCGAGCTGCGAGACCGCCTGCGTGCGGATCAGCCCGCGGCTGTACCGGTTCGAGCGGTCGCGGAAGCGCCCCTCCTCGTACGCCTCGGCCCCGTAGGCCTTCACCAGCCGGATCCCGCTCACCGTCTCCTGGAGCACGCTCAGGAGCTCGCCCTGCTCGTCCCAGGCCCGCCGGAAGCCGCGGCGGAGCCGCCGCACGACCGGGCGGAGGGCCAGCACGAGCAGCGGCGCGAGCACGAGCGCCAGCAGGGTGAGGCGCCAGGAGAGGAGGACGAGCGTCGCCAGGTAGGCCACCGCGGTGACCGCGTGCCGCAGGGCCTCGGCCAGGGTGTAGCTGACGATCGCCTTCGTCTCCCGGGTGTCGGTCAGCACCCGGGCGATGAGCTGGCCGGCCTTCGTCCGGTCGAAGAAGCCGAGCGGCAGGCGCTGGAGGTGCCCGTACACCTCGTCCCGCATGTCGCGCTCGATCCGCTCCTGGACCATCACCGACAGGAGCTTGGCGAGGTAGAGGAAGAGGTTCTTGAGCAGCAGGGCGATCAGGATCAGCGCGCACACGCCGAGCAGCGCGTCGGTGCCGCTCGCCCCCTCCAACCAGCCGCCCGCCACGGCGTCGATCAGCCGCTCCACCGGGTTCCGACCCCCGTCGGGAAGGAGCGGACCCATGTCGAACAGCGAGCGGAGGAAGGGGATCAGCAGGACGAGGCTGAACGCGTCGAGCAGCGCCGAGGCCACCGTGCAGCCGAGCCCGGCGAGGAAGAGCCCCCGGTACGGCGTCAGGTAGCCGAGCAGCCGGCGGTAGCTCGTCACCCCCGCGGCGGGGGCGTCGGGCTCCGGGGCGGGCGGCGCGGGCGCGGGCGGCCGTCGCGAGGCGGCCACCGCTCAGCGCGGCGTCAGCAGCGCCGCCGGGAGGATCATCTCCTCGGGGCTCACTCCGCCGTGGAGGAAGCTGTCGCGGTACCGGTTCTGGTACTCCCGGAGCTTCGTCGGATAGACGAAGAAGTAGTCCTCGCGACAGAGGAGATAGTTCGTCTTCAGCCCGCCCCGGGGGAGCCGGAGCTCGTCGGCGTCCGAGGTGGCGAACACGGCCGACGGGTTCTCCACCCGCAGGTCCTCGCCGAACTTGTAGCGCAGGTTGGCGGTGGCGTCCCGCTTCGCGTACACGGTGGCGGGCCGGTGGCAGTGGAGCGAGCCGTGGTCGGTGGTGAACAGCACCCGCACGCCCTCCCGGGCGGCCGTGCGGAGCGCCTGGAGGGCGGCCGAGCGCTCGAACCAGGTCACGGTGAGCGAGCGCAGGGCGGCCGAGTCCCGCGCCATCTCCCACAGGAGCCGCGACTCGCTCCGCCCGTGGGTTAGGAGGTCCACGAAGCCGAACACCAGCGCCGTGGCCGCGTCCCCTCGCAGGTAGCCCGGGAGCCGGCCCAGCATGGCCTCCCCCTCGGCGGACGAGAAGATCTTCTCGTAGTGCGTCCGGAGCCGCCGCCCGGACAGCTCCGAGGCGAACTGGACGAACAGCTCGTCCTCGAAGTGGTTGTAGCCCCGCTCCTCGCCGCTCTCCCACCAGCCGGGCCGGCGCTCGGCCAGCTCGTCCGGGAACAGCCCGCTGAAGATCGCGTTCCGCGAGAACGGGGTGGCCGTAGGGAGGATGGAGGCGTAGAGCGTCTCCTCCACCTCGAACAGCTCGCTCACCAGCGGCAGGATGGCGCGCCACTGGTCGAGCCGCATGCAGTCCATGACGATGAGGAGCGCCGGGGCCTCCGCCTTGAGCAGCGGCTGGAAGAAGCGCGGCAGGACGTCCACCGAGAGCGTCGGGCCCGGGTCGCCCTCCTCGTGCACCCACTCGCCGTAGCGGGCGGCGACCAGGTCGCAGAAGCCCCGCCGGACGTCGCCCACCAGGGTGCCGAGCGCCTCGCGCAGCCCGGTCTCCTCGGACTCGTCCAGGCGGAGCTCCCAGTCCACCATCTCCGAGTAGATCGCCACCCAGTCGTCCCAGGTCCGGGCCCCGGCCACCGCCTCGCGGAGCTCGGTGAAGCGGCGGGAGAAGTCCCGGGCGATCTGCTCGTGCCGGAGGGCCGGCCCGGCCAGCAGGCGGGTGACGACCGAGAGCACCTGGCGCGGGCTGGTCGGCTTCACGATGTAGTCGTCCGCGCGCCGGCCGATCGCCTCGTGCATGGTCGAGTCGGCCTCGCTCTTGGTGACCATCACGACCGGGAGCCGGGGGGAGCGCCGCCGCAGGCGCGCCAGCACGTCGATGCCGCGGAGGCCGGGCATCTGCTCGTCGAGCAGGACGAGGTCGAAGGTCTCGCTGCGGAGGAGCTCCAGGGCGTCCTGGCCGTTCATGATCGCGTCCACCCGGTAGCCCTCCTCGCGGAGGAGCATCAGGTGGGGGCGCAGCAGGTCGACCTCGTCGTCCACCCAGAGGATCCGGCCCGCCCGCGCCTTCGTCGTCGCGCCCTGCGTCATTCCGCGCTCCCTCCGCCGGTCGCCTCGCGCTCCGTCTCGCCCGCGGGCTCCCCGTCCGTGCGGACCCCGGTCGCCTCGCGCTCCGCCGGACGCACGTGGCGCCGCACGGCCAGCTCCAGCTTCGCGGCGACCTCGTCCACCGTGATCCGCTCCATGTTCCCCTCGCGGAACTCCGCCGAGGGGACGGTCTCCCCGGGACGAGTGTAGCGGTCCACCACCAGCTCTGGGAAGCGACGGTACGGGCCCACCCGCTTGGGATCCGTGTAGCCGTACAGCCCGACGGTCGGCGTCCCGAGGGCGACCGCGATGTGCAGGGGTCCCGTGTCGGGGCTGAGCAGGAGGGCGCTGCCGTCCAGGAGCCAGGCGAGACGCCGCAGGTCGTCGGCGCGCGCGTCCACCGGCCGGGCCCGGGTCCGGCCCATCACGGCCTCCGCGGCCGCCCGCTCGGCGGGCGCCTCGCTCCCCACCAGCAGCGGCCGCAGCCCCAGGTCGAACTCCGCGATTTCGAGTACACGGGCGTAGCGATCGAGGATCCAGTCCTTGCCGGGGCGGGTCGTCCGGAGCACCACCGCGAGGGCGGGCCCGTCCAGCCGCGCGAAGAAGGCGTCCCGCGCCTCGCGCTCCGCCTCGGAGAAGGCGAAGTCCCACTCGCGGCGCACCGGCACGTCCAGCCAGCGGAGGAACTCGAAGTACTGCTCCTGCACGTGGAGCGGCGGCCCGGCCGGGATGCGGTGCGTGGTGAACAGCCAGTTCAGGTCCCGGGCCCGGGCGCGGTCGAAGCCGAGCTTCACCGGCGCGTCCAGCATCCAGGTGAGGAGCCCCGCCTTCAGGTAGACCTGGAGGGCGAGGACCAGGTCGTAGCGGCGACCGGCCACCCGGCGGCGGAAGTCCCGGAAGGCCCGCCAGCCGGCGCGCCGCTCGAACGGCAGGAACTCGTCCACCGTCGGGATCGGGGCGACCAGCGACCGCGAGACGGGCTGGATCGCCCACTCGATCCGCGCCTCCGGCCAGGCGCGGCGGAGCGAGGCCGCGACCGGCATGCCGTGCACCACGTCGCCGATCGCGCTGAGCAGGACGATCGCCACCCGCCGGGGCGGGCGCTCCGCGAACGGGCCGCTCACCGCGCGGCCGTCAGCGGCGGGTAATCCGCGCCGGGACCCCCGCGCCCGGCCGGATCCGCGGCGGGCGCCCGCCCGGGACAGGGATCCGCGCCGGCCGCGACCGGTACATTCCTCCCGAAGCGCCACGGCGGCTGACAAACCCCGGAGACGAGCGTACCCTGCGTACCATGCGGATCCTCACGCGATACCTGCTCCGGCTGCACATCGCGCCGTTCCTGTTCGCGCTGACCGGCCTCACCCTCCTCCTGCTGCTCGACCAGGTCAGCAAGCGCTTCGGCCGGCTGGTCGGCAAGGGGCTGGAATGGACGGTGATCGCGGAGGTGTTCTATCTCTCCATCCCCTTCATCGTGGCGCAGACCTTCCCGATGGCCGTGCTGGTCGCGGTGCTGTACGTGTTCAACCGCCTGGCCGGGGACAACGAGATCACCGCGATCAAGGCGAGCGGCGTCCCGCTCGCCCGGCTCCTCGTCCCGCTGATGGCGGTGGCCCTCCTGCTCGCCGGCGTGATGGCCACCTTCAACAACACCGTGCTGCCGGAGTCCAACCATCGGCTGAGCGTCCTGCTCTCCAGCATCGGGCAGAAGAAGCCGACCTTCGTCCTGCGGGAGCAGACGGTGAATGAGGTTCTCCCGGGGAAGCTCTACCTGCAAGTGGCGCGGATCGACCGGGCCCGCCACGGACTGGACGACGTGGTGATCTACGACGAGCGCGAGGTGTCCCGCTCCCGCACCATCTACGCGGACAGCGGGCGGATGGCGTACGGTCCGGAGGGGACCGACCTCTACCTCACGCTGCGCGACGGGATCATGCAGGAGCGGATGATGGACCGGCCGGAGAGCTTCCAGCGCGTCCACTTCGCCAGCCTCATCATGCGCGTGGCCGACGTGACGAACGAGCTGGAGCGCGGGGAGCTCGGCGGGTGGCGGGACGAGCGCTCGATGACGATCGCGCAGCTAAAGGAGGAGCGGGACCGGGGGCTCCAGGCGCAGGTGGAGGCGCGCGAGAACAGCCGGGCGTACGCGGTGGGCCTGACCGAGGTGCTGGCGGAGGGCGAGCCGATCGAGCGCGCCCTGGACGAGGACCCGCTCATCACCACTGTGGGGGCGCGCGCCGCGCTCCGCCTCCGCAACCCGGCGGAGGCGACGCAGCAGTTCGAGAGCTACCTGGCGCAGCTCCACACCGGCCACGCGAACGCGAACCGCTACGGGGTGGAGATCCACAAGAAGTACACGATCCCGGCCGCCTGCATCGTCTTCGTGCTCATCGGGGCGCCGATCGCGGTGCGCTACCCGCGGGCGGGCGTCGGCCTGGTGGTGGGCGTGAGCCTCGGCTTCTTCTGCGCCTACTACGTGTCGCTGGTCGGGGGCGAGGAGTTGGCCGAGCACCGCATCCTCTCCCCCTTCTGGGCGATGTGGGCCCCCAACGTCCTGTTCGGGATGATCGGGGTGGGCCTGCTGTGGCGCGCCACCCGCGCCGCGCCGCGCCGATGAGGATCCTGGACCGCTACGTCCTGCGGCAGTTCCTGAAGATCTTCGGCGTCTGCGTGTTCGGCGTCCCGCTGCTCTTCATCGTCATCGACCTCACCGACAGCCTGGACACCTACCTGGCGCGCGGCGCCACCCAGGGCGAGGTGGCGCTCTACTACGTCTACCAGTTCCCCTACCAGGCGCTGCTCGGCTTCCCGATCGCGGCGCTCCTCGCCTCGGTGTTCACCGTGTCGTCCATGACCCGGCACTTCGAGACGACGGCCGCCAAGGCGAACGGGTTGAGCTTCTACCGGCTCACCGCGCCGCTCCTGCTCGTCTCCATGGGCCTCAGCCTGGTGGCGCTGGCCCTCACCGAGATGGTCCCGGCCACCAACCGGAAGGCCGAGCAGGTGCTGGGGCGGGAGGAGGCGCGCACCCAGACGCTCCGCACCTCGTTCGTCTTCCGCGGACTCGAGGGGCGGATCTACAAGGTGCGGCGGCTGGACGCCCGCACCGGCCACATGCGGAACGTGCAGGTGGACCGCGAGGGGACGGGGCACGGCTACCCCACCTACAACATCGCCGCCGACTCGGCCGTCTGGGTGCCCGAGGCGGGGCGCTGGGTGCTGCGGAACGGCTGGTACCGGGTCTTCCCCGAGCTGGGCGAGGAGCACGGCTTCCGCTTCGCGGAGCTGTGGGACCGGCCGTTCACCGAGCGGCCGGAGGAGCTCCTGGCCGACCCGAAGGACCCGGACGAGATGGGCTACGCGGAGCTCGGCCGCTTCATCGAGGCGGTCCAGCGCTCCGGCGGGACGGCCCGGGAGCTGATCGTGGAGCGGCACCTCAAGGTGAGCTTCCCGTTCGCCGTCTTCATCATCGTGCTGTTCGGCACGCCGCTGGCCCATTCCAGCCGGCGCGGCGGCGCGCCCTTCTCCATCGGCGTGGCGCTCGCCACCACCGTGCTCTTCCTGATCCTGATCCGGATCGCCCAGGCGATGGGCGCCGGCGGCGTGGTCCCGCCCCCGCTCGCCGCCTGGATGCCGAACCTGATCTTCCTGTCGGCGGGGGTGGCGCTGATGGC
>CAZTGV010000117.1:0-6388 GCA_964613475.1 uncultured Gemmatimonadota bacterium | reverse complement strand
GGCCGCCGCCGGCTCGCGGTCAGTGCCGGATCGCGCCTCCGGTCGGCTCGGGGACTTCGGCCGGCTCGACCGGCGTGTCGTCCGAAGCCGGCGCCGTGAGCCCCCGGCGCGCCAGCAGGTGCGCCACATCGGGGTCCTGGCCCCGGTAGGCGAGGTATAGCTCCATCGCCTCGGCAGTCCCGCCGCGGCTCAGGATCGCCTCCCGGAAACGGTCGCCGTTCTCCCGCGTCAGGCCGCCGCGCGACTTCATGAAGGCGAAGGCGTCGGCCGCCAGCACCTCGCTCCAGATGTACGCGTAGTACGCCGCCGAGTAGCCGCCCGAGAAGACGTGCGCGAAGTAGGGCGACCGGTAGCGGGGCGGGACGGGGCGGAAATCCACCCCGTGCGCGGCCAGGGCGCCGGCCTCGAAGGGCTCCACGGCCTCCACGCTTTCGGGGATCGCCTCCTCGCCCAGCGTATGCCACGCCATGTCCAGCAGGGCGGCGGCCAGGTACTCCTGGGTGTCGAAGCCCTGGTTGAAGTTCCGGGCGGCGATGACCCGGTCCAGCAGCTCCTGCGGGATCCGCTCGCCGGTCTCGTGGTGGATCGCGTAGTTCTCCAGCACCTCGGGGAGGATCGCCCAGTCCTCCTCGAAGGTGGAGGGGAACTCCACGAAGTCGCGGGGCACCGAGGTGCCGGCGAGAGAAGGATAGGTCACGTTCGAGAACAGCCCGTGCACCGCGTGCCCCATCTCGTGGAACAGGGTCGTCGCGTGGTCGAAGCTGATCAGGGCCGGCTCGCCCTCGGCGGGCGGCGGGATGTTCAGCACGTTCACGATGACCGGCCGTTCCTCCAGCAGCCGGTTCTGGACGACGAAGGAGCTCATCCAGGCGCCGCCCCGCTTGGAGTCCCGCTCGAAGTAGTCGGCGTAGAACAAGCCGAGCTGGGAGCCGTCCGCGTCCAGCACGTCGAAGACGCGGATGTCGGGATGGTAGACGGGCAGGTCGTGCCGCTCCCGGAAGGTGATCCCGAACAGCCGGTTCATCGTGTAGAACACGCCGTCCTCGAGCACCCGATCCAGCTCCAAGTAGGGGCGCACCTGCTCCTCGTCCACCGCGTACTCGGCGCGCCGCACCTTCTCGGCGTAGTACGCCCAGTCCCACGGCTGCAGGTCGTCCTCGATCCCGTCCTCGCGCATCATGGCGCGGATCCGCTCCGCCTCGCGCTCCGTGTTGGCTCGCACGGGCGGGACGAGGGCGGTCATCATCTCGAGCGCCGCTTCCGACGTCCGCGCGGTCTGTGTCTCCAGCGCGTAGGAGGCCCAGTTCGGGTGTCCGAGGAGGCGCGCCTTCTCGGCCCGCAGGCGTACCAGCTCCAGGATCAGGGGCCGGTTGTCGATCCCGCCGTCCTCGCCGAGCCCGCGGTTCGCGGAGGCCTCCCACACCCGCTGCCGGAGCGCCCGGTTCCTCAGGCTCGTGAGCACCGGCTGGCGGGTCGTGTTGGTGATCGTGAGCAGGTAGCCCTCCTCGTGCCCGCGCTCGGTGGCGGCCTGGCGGGCAGCGGCGATCCGGTCGGCGCCCAGCCCCTCGAGCTCGGCGGCGTCCTCCACCAGCACGGAGCGCTCCTTGGTGAGCGCCAGCAGGTTCTCCTGGAACTGCGTGGTAAGGGAGGAAAGCCGCTCGTTGATCTGGCGCACGCGCGCCTGCTCCTCCTCCGAAAGCAAGGCCCCGGCGCGCACGAAGTCGCGGTGGGTCTCCTCCAGCAGGCGGCGCGATTCCGGATCGAGCTCGAGCGCGTCGCGCCCTTCGTAGAGCGTCCGCACCCGCTCGAACAGGGCCGGATTCAGGTAGATGTCGTCCGAGTGGGCGGCCAGCTTCGGCGCCAACTCCGACTGGATCGCCTGGATCTCCTCGTTCGTGTGCGCGGAGGCCAGGTTGAAGAAGACGCGCTGCACGCGGGTGAGCAGCTCGCCGGTCCGCTCCATGGCCACGATCGTGTTCTCGAAGGTGGGCGGCTCCGGATTCCCGGCGATCGCCTCGATCTCCTCCAGCTGCCGCGCCATTCCGGCCTCGAAGGCCGGCCGGAAGTGCTCGTCCCGGATCGCGTCGAAGTCCGGAGCGCCGAAGGGCAGGGAGCTCGGGGCGAAGAACGGGTTCTCGGCGGTGCGGGTCATCTCGCTGGCCGTTCGGGTCGGTTCGGGATCGCCGTCGTTCGCGGCCTGCGCTGTCGCCCCCGAGGCGGCGAGCAGCAGTCCGAAGGCGGCGAGCAGGATCACGTGGTCGCTCATCGTCTTCCGTCGCGGATCGAGTCGGGGTCCAGGGCCGCGGGCCTCTCCCGCGGCTGCGAAGATAGGGCGGCGGAGGACCGTCCGCATCGTGCGCCGTGCGCCATCGCGCGGGTGTCCTACCCCGCTTCGGCTCGGCGGGCTCCACGGGACCGGTGTGCGTGCGGGCTCCGCGATCGGGGTGAGACCGGGATCCGGCGGGCCGGTGTGCGGGCGGGCTTGGCGGACCGGCGTGTGCGTGGCCGTTGAACGGGCCTCGGGCGGTCCGCTAGATTGCGCTTCGATGGTGACGCCGCACGGTGCGGCGGCCGCGCGCCGCCGCTCGGGCGGTCTCGAACGAGGCCTCGGCGCTGGGGTGGCCGGATGAGGGATGTGCGTGCGGCCCGCGGATCGCGCGGGAACAGGCCGGAGCTCGAAGTCATGGCGTTCGACGCGCTGCCGTACTTCATGGCGGACGAGGCCGACGCCTTCCTGGTCGTCCTCGATCCGCAGGGGCGCGCGCCCGAGCTCCCCTCGCGCGGGCTGCAGGCCTTGCGGCTCCGCTTCCACGCGCCGGAGGGCGGACCATCCAGCTACCGCGAGCGGTTCCGCCCCTTCGACGAGAGCCACGCCGGGTTCGCGCTCGCCTTCCTCGCCCGGGCCGGGCCGGCCTGCCACCGCTTCGTCGTGTGCTCGCCCGAAGGGGAGGTGCGGGGGCCCGGCATGGCGCTCGGCCTGGCCGACCTGCTCCGGCTGCCGCCCGATCGCGTCCGGGCGCTGGAGCGACGGTATCCCCGACACAGCGCGGCCGTGCGGGAGACGGTGTGGAAGGTCGCGCATCCGCCGAAGCCGCTGGCCACCCGCCCGGAGGTCAAGGCCGCCTCCGGCATTCTCGCCTTCCTGAGCCGGTATCTCTCCTGACGACCCGGTCGGTCGAGTGAGGGTCGTCGTCGCGGGAGGGCATGGGAAGGTGGCCATGCGGCTCCACCCCCGGCTGCGGGCGCGCGGCCACCGGGTGCGCGGCCTGATCCGGAAGCCGGAGCAGGGCGAGGACCTGCGGCGCGCCGGGGCGGAGCCCGTCCTGTGCGATCTGGAGGCGCACGACGACCTCTCGCGGTTCGTGGCCGAGGCGGACGCGGTGGTGTTCGCCGCCGGCGCCGGCCCGGGGAGCGGCGCGGCCCGCAAGTGGAGCGTGGATCGGGACGGAGCGCTCAAGCTCATCGAGGCCGCCCGACGGAACGGGATCGACCGGTACGTCATGGTGAGCGCGATGCGGGTGGAGGAGCCGCGCGGAAACGAGGTGTTCCGGGCCTACCTGCAGGCGAAGGCGGAGGCGGATCGGACCCTGCGGGAGAGCGGCCTCGCCTGGACGATCGTCCGCCCGGGGCGGCTCACGGACGATCCGGGGCGCGGGCGGGTGGCGCTGGCGCACGAGCTTCCGCCCGGTGAGGTGCCACGTGACGACGTGGCCGGGGTCCTGGCGGAGGTCCTGGACCGGCCGGAGACGGCTGGACACCAGGTGGACCTCACGTCGGGGGCCATGCCCATCGCCGAGGCGGTGGCCCAGTTGGGCGGAGAAGCCGGGCCGGCCGGTTAGCGCATCCCGGCGCTGATCCGTTTGCCTCGCGCTCGGCCCGGCGCGTACGTTCCGAGTCTGACGAAGAGCCCAGCGAAGTGGGCGAGATGACTCGCGATGGACCGATTCTGGACGTGCCGTTTCCACTGCCCTTGCTGCTTCCACCGCCCTTTCCGCTGACCAAGGACTCTCGGTGCGGGCGGCTCCCGGCCGGAGCGCGGCTCGGAGCCTCGGCGCGGAGCGGTGCGAAGCGCCGCCCCTCCAGGACCCTCCCGCTGATCGGGATGGCTCTGGCGGCGCTAGGATCAACCGCGACGGACCTGTCCGGGTCTGCGGCGGACGGGCGCCGCACGCCCACGGGGGCGGGGGCGCATCCGGACACGGCGCTCGTACGGGCCGCCGAGGGGGACCCGCTGGTGGAGCTCCCGGTGATGGCGGACCGCTCCTCGTCTCCGGACACGGTGGAGGTGACCCTGGTCGCGGCGCCCGCGCGCCTCTCGCTGCTCCCCCGCGAGGAGACCGACGTCTTCGCCTACAACGGGAGCGTGCCCGGGCCGACCCTGGAGGCCAAGGAGGGGGACCGGGTCATCGTCCGCTTTCGGAACGAGCTCCCCGAGACCACGACCGTGCACTGGCACGGGCTCCACGTCCCGGTGGACGCCGACGGCAGCCCGATCCACCCGGTCGAGCCGGGTGAGGAATACACGTACGTGTTCACGCTCCCGCCCGGCACGGCCGGGACGTACTGGTACCATCCGCATCCCCATCACCGGACGGGCTACCAGGTAGGCAAGGGCCTGTACGGGGCCCTCGTCGTCCGGGACCCGGACGATCCGGTGCCCGACGGGATCGAGGAAAAGCTGGTGATCCTGGCGGACAACCGGTTTCGGGAGGACGGGTCCCTGGACTTCGCCGAGCCCGGGACCCGGCAGGCCCGGATGGACGAGGAGAACGGGCGCGAAGGGGACGTGCTGCTCGTGAACGGGCAGATCGGGCCGACCGTGCGGATCCGGAGCGGAGAGGTGCAGCGCTGGCGGGTCGTCAACGCGTCCGCCGCCCGCGTGTACCGGTTGGCGCTGCCCGGCCATACTTTCCTCCACGTCGGGAACGACGGGGGCCTGTTCGAGCGCCCGCGCGCGGTCGAGGAGGTCCTGCTCGCCAACAGCGAGCGGGTGGAGCTGCTTGTCCGGGGCACGGGAGAGCCAGGCGAGGAGGTCGTCCTCCGGTCGCTCCCCTACGACCGCTACCTGCCGCAGACCCGCCCCGCGGACTGGGACGGCCCGCGCGCGCTTTTGACGCTACGTTATACGGAGGAGCCCCCGGTGGACCCGGTGGCCGTGCCGGAGCGGCTGCGTCCGGTCCCGGCGCTGGATCCGGCCGAGGCGGACACGGTGCGGACGATCGTCATGACCCAGGGGCGGATCGACGGTCGACTGTTCGATCCGGAGCGGGTCGACCAGACCGCCGCGCTCGGGGCGACGGAGATCTGGGAGGTCGAGAACTGGGTGGGAATGGACCATCCGTTCCACCTCCACGGCTTCCGCTTCCAGGTGCTGGAGCGGAACGGCGAGCCGGTGACGTACCGGAGCTGGGAGGACACGGTGAACGTGCCGAAGCGCGAGAGCGTGCGGCTCATCGTGCGCTTCGCCGACTATCCGGGGAAATGGATGTTCCACTGCCACATTCTGGACCACGAGGACGACGGCATGATGGGGATCCTCGAGGTCCGCTGACGCCGAGCGGGACGGTCGAGTCGAACAGTCTGGGCCGAAGCGCCGATTCCACCACCACCGAGGAGGATGCATGACGGCAGGAACGATCGTTCGGACGCTGGCCGGGGCCTTGGCCGTGACCGGCCTGGTGGCCTGGCAGGGAGCGCCCGGCCTGACGGCCCACCCGGACCCGGCGGCGGAACCAGGCGCCGCGGAGTCCGCGCTCGCGCCGCCGGCCGACCCCCCGGTCGTGGAGGTGGAGGCGGAGGACTACGCGTTCAACCTTCCCGAGACCCTGCCCTCGGGGTGGGTGACCCTGCGGTTCACCAACCGCGGCGAGGAGAACCACTTCCTGATGCTCCACCGCTTGCCGGAGGGGAAGACGTACGACGAGTACGTGGTCGAGATCGGCGAGCCGTTCAACGAGGTCTGGTATCCCCTCCGGGACGGCGAGATCACCCAGGAGGAGGCCCTGGAGCGCATGGGCGAGACCATCCCCGAATGGTTCTGGGCCGTTCAGCAGATGGGGGGCACGGGGATCGTGGCGCCGGGCGGCACGACCGAGGTGACGGTCTGGCTGGAGCCCGGCGACTACGTGGTCGAATGCTACATGAAGACGGAGGAAGGCGAGTTCCACGGCATGGAGGGCATGGTCGACCCCATCACGGTGACCGAAGAAGCCTCCGATGAAGCCCCGCCCGAGGCGGACCTGCGGCTGACCGCGACGAACGCGGCGCTGGCGCTCGAGGGCGAGGCCACGCCGGGCCGCCACACCGTGGCCGTCCACATTGCGGAGCGGCCGGAGGAGGGCTTCGGCCACAACGTGCACGTGGCGCGGCTTCCCGAGGACGTGGAGCC
>CAZTGV010000116.1:0-6636 GCA_964613475.1 uncultured Gemmatimonadota bacterium | reverse complement strand
CTCCTACGACAACACGGGCGACCTGGGCGCCTCCACCTGGCGCCACGTGCTGTTCGTCGAGCAGGACCGACCGGCGGGCCGGCAGGTCGCCGGGCCTATGGGGCTCTCCCCCGACGCTTTCGAGGATCCGTTCCGCTGGGTGTTCCTGTCCGACGTCTGCAAGCACTGCGAGGTGGCGGGCTGCCTGGAGGCCTGCCCTACCGGCTCCATCGTCCGGACCGAGACCGGCGCCGTCTACGTGCAGGACGACGTGTGCAACGGGTGCGGCTACTGCGTGGTGGGCTGCCCCTTCGGGGTGATCGACCGCCGCGAGGGGGACCTGCCGGGCGCGGGCGGGGCGTTCAAGTGCACCTTCTGCTACGATCGGCAGGCCGCGGGGATGGTGCCGGCGTGCGCCAAGGTCTGTCCCACCGAGTCCATCCAGTTCGGCCCCCTGGACGACCTGCGCCGGCGCGCGGCCATCCGGGTGGAGGAGCTGCGGGCGCGCGGGCACGAGGACACGCGGCTCTACGACCCGGTCGCCACCTCGGTGGGCGGGACGCACGCGTTCTTCCTGCTCCTCGGCGAGCCGGAGGCGTACGGGCTCCCCCCCGAGCCGGAGGTCCCGACCATCTACCAGAAGGCCGCCTGGGCGTCGGCCCTGCTCACTTCCGCCGCCGCCCTGGCGAGCAGCGTCCTGGCGTTCGCGCTGTGGCGGTGAGCGCCGCGGTCGGTCGGCCCGAGGAAGGGGTCGCGGGTGCGCGAGCCTGACCGGAAGAGCGAGGAGCGGCTGGAGGCGCTCCGGGAGGAGGCCCGGCGGACCGGCCGCGTGGAGGGCGCCGGCGTGGTTGCCGAGCGCGGGCCCGCGCCGCCGGCCTATTACGGGCAGCCGATCGTGAAGCCGCCGGTGTGGACCTGGGAGGTGCCGCTCTACTTCTTCGTGGGCGGGCTCGCCGGCATGTCCGCGGCGATCGGAGCCTCGGCCCGCCTGCTGGGCGCCGAACCCGAGCTCGTCCGCGCCGCCTTCTGGACCGCGGCGGTGGGCACCCCGCTGTCGGCGGCCCTCCTCATCGCGGACCTGGGCCGCCCCGCCCGCTTCCTCAACATGCTCCGCGTCTTCAAGTGGCGCTCGCCGATGTCGGTCGGCGCCTGGCTGCTCACCGCCTTCGGCGGCGCCGCCGTTCCCGCGGCCCTCCTCGCCGAGTGGCACGGCCGGGCCGGCGGCGACCTGCCGGCCCTCTGGGAGGGGCTCCTCCACGCGGCCGGGATCGGCGCGGGCGTGCTCGGTGCGGGCCTGGCCACCTACACGGGCGTGCTGATCGGCGCCACCGCCATCCCCGCCTGGTTCAGCCACCGGCGACTGCTCCCGGCCCACTTCGGGGCGGCCAGCCTCGGCTCTGCCGCCGCCGTCCTCGAGCTGCTCGGCTTCCGGACGGGGGCGCTCGGCGCCCTCGGCTTCCTGGCCGCCGGCGCGGAGACCGCGTTCGGGGCGCTCACCGAGCTCGGCGGAAAAGGGGCGGCCGACCGTGCCGTGCGCCAGGGGCGCTCGGGCGGGCTGATCCGGGCCGCGGTCCTGCTCGCCGGTCCGGTGGCGCTCGGGGCTCGACTCTTCGGCTGGGTGCCGGTGGCCGCCGGCGCCTTTCTCGCCGGATCCCTGCTCAGCCGGTACGGGTGGCTGGAAGCGGGGCGCGCCTCCGGTCGCGACCCGGAGGCGACGCTCGCGGCGTGGGGCCCGGGCGGCGGTGCCCCCTCAGGATTCCGAGCCGGTCAGCAGGGCGAAGGGTAACGCGGCGAAGCACGCCTCCAGCGGCAGTCCGCCCGCCAGCGCATCGACAGGTCTTCCGCTGAACAGCTCCGCCCAGCGGGCGGGCGCCTCCGGCGGAAGGCGGAGTCGCGTGTCCCGCCACGCCGCCGCGGCCGGCCCGATCCCCGGACCCTTCGGCAGCGCCGCCGCCAGGCGCGGGACGGCCGCCACCGCCCACCGCCCCTCCAGCCGGCGGGCGAACGCGCAGACGTGGCGGCCGACCGGCCCCTCGGCGGTCAGCGGCAGGTAGGCCCCGCGCCGGAACAGCGCGGGCTCCCGGCGCCGCAGGCGCAGCGTCTCGGCCGTGAGCCAGAGTTTGATGTGGCCGTCCGCCCACCCCTCTCGCAGCTCCGCGGCCAGCGACGCGCGCCCCCCGGCGGCCCCGGCATCCAGCGCCGCGAGCGCGCGCCTCCGTCGCTCGTAGTCGACCGGTCGGCGATTGTCGGGGTCCACCAGGCTGAAGTCCCACATCTCCGTGCCCTGATAGCAGTCGGGCACGCCCGGCGCGGCGAGGGTGAGCAGGGCCTGCCCGAGGGCGTTGGCGGCGCCGAGGCGGGCGACCCGGTCGCGCAGCGGCGCGAGGGACGCGAGGAACGCCTCCTCGCGCAGGATCGCCTCCAGGAAGTCGGCCACCGCGCCCTCGTACGCCGGGTCGGGCTCGCGCCAGCTCGAATGGACCTTCGCCTCGCGGATCGCCTTCTCCAGATAGCCACGGAGCCGGCTGCGGAAGTCGGCGTCGGCGCGCCCCGCCTCCAGCGGCCAGGCGCCGACCAGGATCTGATACAGGTGCGCCTCCTCGTTCCGGTCCGGCACCTCGCGGCCCTCCACCCGCGCCCGGTGGGGCGCGTTCATCCGGCTCCACCGCTCGACCGCTTCGTCCCACTCCGCCGCCAGCTCCGAGAGGGCATCGAGCCGGGCCCGGACGTCCTCGCTTCGCTTCGTGTCGTGGGTGGAGGTCGCGTTGAGGGCGTGCGGCCAGCGCTCGAGCCTCCTGGCGTTGAACCGGTGGAACGCGTGGACCGAAGGCGCGTCGTCCGGATGGCTGCCCACCTCGTTCAACGACATCAGCCGGTTGTAGACGTACAGCGAGGTGTCCTCCAACCCCTTCGCGGTCACCGGCCCGGTGACCTGCTGCCAGTGCATGGCGAAGCGGCGCCACGCGACCTCCGCGTCGGGCGGCGGCTCGTCGACCCCGAGCACCCGCCGCAGGAAGGCGAGCGCCCGCGCGTCGCGCTCGGGGGCGCGCCGGGCGGCGTCCTCGAACGCCTCGTCCAGCCGCCGGAGGTCCCGCGGGGACGGCGGCCCGGTCTCCCGCACATAGGTGCGGTAGACGGGGAGACAGGCGGTGACCTCGCGCAGGCAGGCCTCCAGCTCCTCGCGCGGGAGATCCCGGCCCTGGCGGTCCCGCCGGGCCAGCCCCGTCAGCTCGCGGCAGAGGGAGCGGATCTCGGCCGGGAAGAGGCGCTCCATGACCTCGCGCTTCTTCGCGTAGGCCACGTCGGGGAACCCCTCCTCCCTGCCGGTGAAGCCCCGGTACCAGGCGTCCAGCCGCCGCAGCCCGGCGGGGTCCAGGAAGACGCCCTGGACCGCGGCTAGGAAGTCGTACCCGGTCGTGCCGTGCACTGGCCAGTCTTTCGGGAGCTCCTCGCCGGGCGAGAGGATCTTCTCGACCACCACGTAGAAGGGCGGCTCGCCCGCGGCGGTCCGGGTGACTTCGGTGGACACGGCCTCGGCCGTCTCGGGCGCCGTGGCCCCGACCGCCTCGCGGAGGCGCGCCTGCAGCCGTTCGAGGTAGGCGCGAGGGTCCCACAGCCCGTCCACGTGGTCGATCCGGAGCCCGGTCACCAGACCGCGCTCCACCAGCTCGAGCACCAGCCCGTGCGTGGCCCGGAACACGTCGGGACGCTCGACCCGCAGGGCGACCATGTCGCCGATGTCGAAGAAGCGGCGGTAGTTCACCTCCTCGTTGGCGAGCCGCCAGTGGACCAGCGTGTAGGGCTGGGCCGAGAGCAGGCGGTCCATCCGCTCCATCCCGCCGGCGGCGGCATCCGCGAACGCCTCCACCCGCGCCCCGACCCACGCCCGACCCTCGGGGATCGCCCACAGCTCGCGCAGGCGCTCCCGGGCGGCCCGCGCGCGCCCCCGACGCTCCGCCGCGCTCTCCACCGAGGTCTCTTCGAAGGAGGGCAGGCGCCGGAGCTCCTCGCGCAGGGCGGCGAGCGCCCCCCTCGCGGGGCCAACCGGTCCGTCCGGGCCCCGGAGCTCCACGCGCGCACCGTCCGCGGCCGGGCCGAGCACCAGCTGCCAGGCGCCCGGCTCCACTGGGAAGCGACGGTCGTGGTAGCGGACCCAGAGCCCCTCCTCGTCCGCCTCCAGGGAGAGCGCGCCCGACTCGAGGGCCTCCGCGTACGGCTCCCCCAACACGCCGAGCAGGAGCCGCGGCCCGGGCAGCCCGGGCGAGAACCAGTCGATGTCGAAGTAGGAGGCGTAGGGCGAGGCCGGGCCGTGTCGCAGGAGGTCGCACCACCACGGGTTCTCGATGGCGGCGGCCATGTGGTTCGGGACGATGTCCAGCAGGATCCCCTGACCACCGTCGCGGGCCGCCTCGGCCAGGGTATGGAACGCCTCGGCGCCCCCCAGCTCCGGATCGATCTCGCCCGGGTCGACCACGTCGTACCCGTGCTCGCTCCCGGGCCTGGAGCGGAAGATCGGCGAGAGGTAGAGGTCGCTGATCCCGAGCGAGCGGAGGTAGGGGAGGAGCCCGCGCGCCCGGCGCAGGTCGAAGCCGGGCCCGAACTGCAGCCGGTACGTCCCGTCCGGGATCCGCGGAGTCGGAGAGGCGGGGGTCGCGGAGTCCGCCGCCCCCGGGGACGGCCGGTCGGCGGCGGGGAGGGCCGGGCTCCGTCGACCCCGCCGGCGGGCCTCAGGCCGGGACGGCAACGCCCAGCGCGCCTCCCAGGGCGCGAATCCGCTCCAGGGCGCGCCGCGCCTGGGGATCGCCCGCTTCCCCGCGCCGGGCGAGGGGCGGAGCCTCGGACTCCAGCATGCTCCAGAACACGTTCTGCGCCTCCCACAGCTCGACCTCGAACGGCGCCGCCTCCGCCAGCTCCACGGCCTGCAGGAAGCGATCCAACCGCTCGGGCTCGGTCGGCGCCTCGGCCGCCTTCCGCCCCAGGGCCGCCACCAACTCCGCCATCTCGAGCGCCAGGTCCGCCCCGTCCGGCTCGAGCCCTTCCACGCGGGCCTCGGTGAACGCCTCCGCGATCCGCTCGAGCGCCGGCGGATCGCGCCGCAGCAGCAGCTCTCGGAGCGTCTCCTCGAGGACGAACTCCCCCGCCATGCGGAGCGGACGCGGCTGGCGCGCCCCCAGCTCCGCCACGAAGCGCATCAGCGGCGCGTGCCGGCGGTGCAAAGCGCGGTAGGCGTCCGCCACGTCCTCCAGCGTCTCCTCGAGCAGCCGAGCCAGGACGCGCTGCTGCGCGTCGCGGAAGATCGACCGGAGCGAGTAGGTCCGTCCGCCGAAGGGCGCCTCGAGCAGCGCCGCCGCGAGGTCCTCCCCCGCGCCCGATCCGCCCGGCGGGCCGGCGCGCAGGCCCTCCTCCAGTTCCGTCGCCGTCCGCCGGAAGGCGGCCTCGTCGGTGAACGGGCGGACCCCGGCGTGCAGGTGGTGCCCGCCGGCGTGGAGCGCCGCGAACTCGAAGCGGGCGGAGGCGCCCGTCACCTCGGACGCGACCCGCGCGACGCCGGCGAGCAGGCGCCGGCCGTCCGTCTCGGCGCGCCGGGTCTCCTCCGCGGTCACCGCGTAGCAATAGACCCGGGCGCGCTCGGGCGCCGGATCCAGCAGGGACGCGAGCGCGTGGTGGGCGCACACGTCCTCCAGCTCGACGCGCTTCGGCCGGACCCGACGCCCGTAGATGACGCGGCCATCCCCCTCCTCGGCCACATTGCTCCGGGCGCGGGAGAGCGGCTCCAGGAGCGTGGCCTCCAGGGTGTCACTGAAATGCTTCTCGGCCAGGTGGATGGCCCGCCCGGCGTATTCCAGCACTTGAACCGTCTCGATCCCGGCCAGGTCGTTGAAGAACCAGCCGCAGCTCGTGTACATGAGCATCGCCTGGCGCTGCATCTCCAGCAGCTCGAGCGCTTCGACCCGTTCGGGCTCGTCCAGCCGGCGCGACGCGTGGGCGCCGAAGAAGCGGTCCAGTCCCGACGGGCTCCGGTCGAGCACCACGTCGATGTACGCGTCCCGGGCGCGCCAGGGGTCCCGGAGGAGCGCGGAGGCCCGGCCCTCGTAGAGCGGGCGGAGCCGGTCTCGCAGCGCGTCCAGGGCCTCGCGCAGCGGCGCGCGCCACGCCTGGCTCCAGCCCCGCGCCCCGCCCGTGCTGCAGCCGCAGTCCGCCCGCCAGCGCTCCACCCCGTGGGCGCAGCTCCACGAGGTCCCCTCCAGGATCTGCACCTCGTGCCGGGGCGGGTGGCGCGCCAGGTACTCGGCGTAGTTGGTGAGGTGGACGTCCTCCCGCTCCTCGAGGCGGGCGAGGGCGAAGGAGAGGGCCATCTCGCCGTGCCGGTGATGGTGTCCGTACGACTCTCCGTCGGTCGCAATGTGGGCCAGCCGGGGACCCTCGCGGCCGTCGCGGACCAGCCCGGCCAGCCGCTCCGCGAAGCGGGTTCCGTCGGAGAGCAGCCCCTCGAACGCGACCGCGCGAGAGACCGGCCCGTCGTAGAAGAAGAGCGCGATCTCGCGGCCGGAGGGGAGTCGCTGCAGGTAGGCCCGCGTCGGGTCCACGCGGCCGCCGCGCACGTCCGTCCAGCCGCCGCCGCGCACATCCGTGGAGCCGGGGCGGCGCACCTCCGCC
>CAZTGV010000115.1:0-6702 GCA_964613475.1 uncultured Gemmatimonadota bacterium | reverse complement strand
GCGTCGCGGAGGATCGCCAGCCCGCGCAGGTGCGAGGGCGGGCGGGGGAACGCGACGGCGCGCTCCCAGCTCCTGCCGCCGTCGGAGGAGCGGTGCGCGCCGCGCTCGTCGGCCGCCCACAGCTCGCCCGATGCGAGCCCCGGGATGAGCAGAGGCGCGATGGTCTCCGGGGGGTCCGGCCACCCCGCGCTGATCCGCGTCCAGCGGCCATCGCCCTCCCGGCGGTAGAGCCGGCCATCGGAGCGGCCCGCCACGTAGGCCGAGCGCGGGCGCGAAGCCGCGGAGACGAGGACCACCTCCGGATCTCCCGGATCGATCGCCACGCTGCGGAGATAGCCCACGTCCAGCCCCTCCTGGGGCGAGCGCCAGCTCTCCCCCCCGTCGGCGCTCTCGAAGTAGCCGTCTCCGGCGGCGACGCGAAGCGCCTCCGGCCGGGCGGCGTGCACGGCCAGCTCGTGCGTGTCCCAGGGGCCGCCGGGCACCCGGTCGCGCCAGCTCCGCCCCCCGTCGGGCGTGGTGACCAGCGCGCCCGCCTCGATCGCCAGCCACAGCCGTCCAGCGTCCTTCGGATGGCAGGCGATCCAGCGCACGTGGTGGGTGTCCGGCTTCGGCGGAAAGGACCACTCCGACGAGGAGGGGAGGTCCAGCAGCCCGCGGGCCGGCTCCCAGCTCTCGCCCGCATCGGCGGAGCTCCAGAGTGCGCTCGGTTCCGTGCCGACCCACACCCGGTCGCGCTCGACGGGGCTCGCCGCCACGGACATGACGTACGCGCCGGCCGGGCCGACCGCCTCCCAGCGAGCGCCGCCGTCCTCGGTCCGGAGCAGCCCCTCGCCGGCCGTGCCGCACCAGGCGCGCCGGGGGGCGAACGGGTCCGCGGCCAGGCAGGTGGGCTGCCGGTCGGCCGTTCCTTCGGCCTCGGCGAACGTGCCGGACTCGGCGTCCGCGAGGAGGACGGCACGCCCGGTCGCGATCAGGATCTTCATGGCGGACCTTCCACTCGGATCTCCTCGGAGCACGGGTTCGCGCTGCGTCCGCGTCGCGCTTCGCGGCACGGTAACTGCCGGGGGAGCATGCCACGGCCGGTCCCCGAACGGCGACGAATCGCGAGGCGCCGCTTGCCACCGCGAGACGCGCGAGCGTACGTTGCCGCAGCGTTCACCCCATCGTCGGATCTCCGATCTCCATGAGCCCGGACGAACGAGCACACTCCGGACCGCCGGACGCACGCCGGTCCGCCGACGCGCTGCCCGAAAGCGAGGCGCGCTACCGCGCGCTCGTCGAGAGCCAGTCGGAGATGATCTGCCGCTTCCGGCCGGATGGCGAGATCCTGTTCGTCAACGGATCCTACGCCCGATCGCGAGGCACCACGCCGGAGGCGTTGATCGGGGCGAGCTTCTGGGAGTTCATCCCCGACGAGGAATGGGCCGGCATCCGCGCCATGCTCGCCCGCCTGTCGCCGGAGTCCCCCGAGATCCGCATCGAGAACCGGTTCGAGACGGTGGACGGGGTCCGGTGGACGATGTGGACGAACCGGGGGCTCTCCTTCGATGAGGAGGGCCGGGTGCTGGAGGCGCAATCCACCGGGATCGACATCACGAAGCGCAAGCGGGCGGAGCGTGCCCTCAAGATGCGCTTCCGCCAGCTCGAGACGATCTATCGGCTGAGCGCGGCGGTCAGCCGCGCGGCCGAAGTCGAGGAGATCGTCGAGGCGGCGCTCGACGGCCTCATCGAGGCGGTCAGCGCCGATCGCGCTTCGGTGTTGCTGTTCGACGCGGACGGGATCGCGCGGTTCGCGGGCTGGCGGGGACTCTCGGAAAGCTACCGGCGGGCGGTCGAGGGCCACTCCCCCTGGCGGCCGCAGGACACGGGGGCCCGTCCCATCACCATCGCGGACGCGGAGACGGACGAGGAGCTGGGCGCCTTGCGCGACACCATCCTCGGGGAAGGCATCCGCGCGCTCTCATTCATTCCGCTCGTCTCCGGGGGCGGCGTGGTCGGCAAGTTCATGGTCTATTACGACCGGCCTCGCGAATTCACCGAGCAGGAGCTCCACGTGTGCGAGACGATCGCCGGCCACGTCGCCTACGCGATCGAGCGCGCCCAGGCGGAGCGGGCCCTGCGGGAGAGCGAAGAGCGCCTGCGAGAGGCCGACCGGCGGAAGGACGAGTTCCTCGCGGTCCTCGGTCACGAGCTCCGCAACCCGCTGGCGCCGCTCCAGAACATGCTCGAGGTGCTGAAGCGGGAGGACGCCGATCCCGAGCTCCGGGCGCGCGCCCGGGCCACCATGGAGCGGCAGGTGGAGCAGATGGTCCGGCTGGTGAACGACCTGCTCGACGTGAGCCGCATCAGCCGCGGCAAGATCCGGCTCCGGAAGCGGGGCCTGGACCTGGCCGCCCTGGTGCGGGAGACGGTGGAGGACTTCCGGGCCGCCTCCGCCGACAAAGGGCACGACTTCACGCTCGAGCTCCCGGCCGATCCGGTCCCGCTCCGCGGTGATCCGGTGCGGCTCTCGCAGGTGCTGGAGAACCTGCTCACCAACGCCTGGAAGTACACCGGGCGCGGAGGCCGCATCCAGGTGATCGTCGAACCGGGCGAGCGGGAGGCCGCCGTGCGGGTCCGCGACACCGGGATCGGGATCGAGCCGGAGCGACTGCCGCACGTGTTCGAGATGTTCTCGCACTCCGAGGAGCCCCCCGGCGGGCCGCACGAGGGTGGGCTCGGGATCGGCCTGGCCCTGGTGCGGAACCTGGTCGAGCTGCACGGCGGCACGGTGGAGGCGCGCAGCGCCGGCCGCGGCCGCGGCGCCGAGTTCGTGGTGCGACTTCCGCGCGAGCCCGAGCCCGCGGACTCCGACGCGACCTCGGAGCCGGGCCCGGCGGCCGCCGGGGAGGACCGCGGCCCGTCCCGGCGGGTCCTGGTGGTGGACGACAACCGGGACGCGGCCGAGACCCTGGCCCTCCTGCTCGAGATGAAGGGGCACGAGGTCCATCTGGCGTTCGACGGCCGCGAGGCGGTGGACCGTGCGCGCGAGCTCCGGCCCGAGGTGATCCTGCTCGACATCGGCATGCCGAAGCTGGACGGCTACGAGGCGGCGCGCCTCATCCGGCGGCAGAACGGCGGGCGCGACGCGCTGATCCTGGCGCTCACCGGTTGGAGCACGGACGAGGACCGTCGCCGCTCCGCCGAGGCCGGCTTCGACGCCCACCTGGTCAAGCCGCTCGAGATGGCGGAGCTCGAGGGCCTGTTGGCGGAGCGGGCCGGGGCGACACGCCCCCCGGCCGCCGGCTGATTCCGGCGCCCGGCCGGGTCGGCGGCGGGTTCGGGTCGCGTCAGAAGCGGCCGCGGCCCTCGGCGTCCCTGTCCCGGGTGGCGGCGGACTCCCGCGACAGCTCGCGCGCCAGGTCCACCAGCCGGACGAACTCGGCCCGGTAGCCCTCCCGATCCGGCCCCCGGGCCTCCCGGGCGCGCTCCAGCGCCCGCTCGAGGTCGGCGTCGCCCCTGAACGGCGAGTCGCGGAGCACCAGCCCGAACTCCACCACCGCCGAGCCGAAGGCGAACGCCCGGCTCGCCGGGTCCGCGGAGCCGCCCTCCTCGCGGATCGGAAGGCTCAGGAGCTCGCTCCGCTCCCCGTCGGGCGCCTTGTAGCGGACCTTCAGGAAGGCGAGCTCGTCGTCGAACGCGTCGCCGGGATCCGCTCCGGTCTCCGCCGGGGCGGGGCGACGGTAGCGGAGCGAGTCGGCCGTCCGCACGGTCACGTCGGTGTCGGCCCCGTGCGGAATGACCTCGTAGAAGGCCACGACCGAATGCCCCGCCCCGAGGTCGCCCGCGTCCTTCCGGTCGTCGTCGAAGTCCTCCGGATCCAGCCGCCGGTTCTCGTAGCCGATCAGCCGGTAGCCGAGCACCCGCTCGGGGTTGAACTCCACCTGGAGCTTCACGTCCTTGGCGACGGTGAGGAGCGTGCCGCCCATCTCGCCGACCAGGGCCTTCTTGGCCTCCAGGATGCCGTCGATGTAATGGAACTGGCCGTTCCCGTGGTCGGCGATCTTCTCCATCTTCGAGAACTTCGTGTTGCCGGCCCCTACGCCGAGGACGGTCAGGAAGGTCCCCTGCTCCCGCTTCTCCTCGACCAGGCGCTGCATCTCGGAATCCGAGGACACGCCGACGTTGAAGTCGCCGTCGGTGGCCAGGATGATCCGGTTGTTGCCCTCCGGCCGGTGGTGCTCCGCCGCCAGCCGGTAGGCGAGCCGCAGCCCCTCGCCGCCGGCGGTGGAGCCGCCGGCGCGGAGGGAATGGAGCGCCTCCAGGATGCGGGCCGTCTCATCGCCGCGCGCTCCCTCCAGCACGGTGCCGGCGGCTCCCGCGTAGACGGCGATCGAGATCCGGTCCTCGGGTCGGAGCCGCTCGACCAGCATGGCGAGGGCCCGCTGGACCAGCGGAAGCTTGTTCGGCGGCGACATGGAGCCCGAGACGTCGATCAGGAAGACGAGATTGGTGGGCGGGAGCTCGGAGACCTCCACCTCCGGCGTCCGGAGGGCGATCCGCACCAGCCGGTGCGCGGGTCGCCAGGGAGCGGCGGCCATCTCGGCGGTCACGGCGAAGGGGCGGCCGTCCTCGGGCAGCGGGTCCTCGGGATAGGCGAAGTAGTTGACGAGCTCCTCGATCCGCACCGCGTCGTGCGGGGGAAGCGCCCCGCCGGCGAGGTAGCGGCGCACGTTCGCGTACGAGGCGCGGTCCACGTCGGCGGCGAAGGTGGAGAGCGGGTGCAGGAGTGGGGAGCGGAACGCCTCCTCCTCGATCCGGTCGTAGCTCTCGGTGTTGAAGCCGGGCGGGTAGTAGCTGCCGGGCGGTCCGGCGCGTCCCGCCTGGAAGGTGCTGGGGGCCACCGTGACGGCCTCGTCGAGCTTCACCGCGACCGGCCGGAGTTGGATGTCCACGCGAACGCTGTCGCCTTCCACGAGGACGCTCCGCGTCTCGGCCCGGTAGCCCAGCAGCCGGAAGCGGAGCGTGACCTCGGACCCTCGCGCCACCTCGGCTTCGAGCCGGTAGCTCCCGCCGGCGTCCGTCAGCGCGCCCACGTTGGTTCCGACCAGCGAGACCTGCGCGCCGCGCAGCGGAGCGCCGGAGCTCCGGGCCGTCACCGTTCCATGGAAGAGGACGGCTTGTGCGGTCTGTGCGGGATGTCGGCTCGCGGCCTCGATCTCGGCCGCGCCCGCCGGACGGTCGTCCTGGCCGCCCGGCGAGGACGGGGCCAGCAGGGCGAGCGGGAGAAGTGCCGCCAGCGCGTAGGGTGTCGGAGCTCGCATCGTCCGCCTCCAAGTACTCGGGGCGGGGGCCAGTCGTGTTGGTCTACGGAGTCTTTACGCCCCTCTTTCGCTCGTGGCCTCCATAGGTCAGACGCGCGGTAGCGCAAAACAGTCACACCGTCTCGAGGAGGAGATCCTGATTCGCCAGCGCTGAGGCCCTCGCTGGGGGCGCTAGCGCCCCGCACCGGTCAGATCGGGGACGTTCCTCTACCGCGGGCGCTCCATGGTCTGGCGGCACCGTTCGAACGTTCCGATCTTATAAACCAACCGGGGAGGTCGACGGGCGCTCGGCCGGGGAGGCCGCGCTGTCTGCGCCTTGTTGCTCGCGGGGCCGCAGTGGACGACACGCCCTTACGAACGAAGGCCGCCACGACGCAGCTTCTCGCGCGGGCGCACGCCGGCGACAGGGATGCCTTCGACCTCCTGTACTCCCGGCTGTACCAAGACCTGCTCGGAATCGCGCGGCGGCAGCGGCAGAGGGGCAGGTCGACAGAGACGCCGGGTACGACCTCACTCGTCCACGAAGCCTACCACCGGCTGGTCGATGAGACCGGCGTTTCCTGGGAGTGTCGGGCCCACTTCTTCGCCATCGCCGCCCGGACGATGCGGCGCGTGATCGTCGACTACGCCCGGGAGAGAGGAGCCCTCAAGCGGGGCGGCGACAAGCGACATGTCACCCTGCCCCCGGAAGGCATCGGCGTGGAGCGGCAGATCGAGGACCTCGTGGCGATCGACGAGGCGCTGGCGACGCTCGCCGCCTTCGACGAGCGTCTCGAGCGGGTGGCCGAATGCCGGTTGTTCGGAAATCTGACGCACGAGGAGACCGCCCGGGCCCTGGATGTGTCCCCTCGCACCGTCCAGAGAGACTGGCGGCGAGCGAGGGCGTGGCTCCAACGGGAGCTCTCCACCTGATGCCCCGGGCGGCCCACCCGCTCGTCGGCTGCAAACGGGTCACCCAAGGCCCACCTGCCGCATGACCTGATGCCGACCTCGCCGGGGCCCGAGAGAAACGCCGAGATCGACCGGCATTTCGCCGAGGCGCTGGAGCTGCGCGAGTCCGCACGGCCTGCCTACCTCGAGGAGTTGCGGAGCCGCGACTCCGAGCTGGCGGCCGCGGTCGAGGAGCTCGTCCAGGCGGCAGCGCGACGGGATCCGCGGCTCGACACGGGAGGGTGTCTCGAGGGGCCGATCTGGGAGGAGCTGGCCGACCGGGCCGAGCAGGGACCGAGCGCCGAGGGCGAGCGAGTCGGAGCCTATCGCATCGTCGGCGAGCTCGGTCGCGGCGGCATGTCGGTCGTCTACCTGGCGGAACGGGTGGATCGGCTGTTCCAGCATCGAGTGGCTCTCAAGTTCCTGTCGCTGGGCGCGGCGGACGAGGAAGGGCTGCGCCGGTTCGAGC
>CAZTGV010000114.1:1776-6766 GCA_964613475.1 uncultured Gemmatimonadota bacterium | reverse complement strand
CGCCGGCGACAATGCGGACGCGGGGAGGTGCCTACAGCGCCTCCCGCAACGTCCGGCAGGAGCGTCGCGCCGCGTCCGCATTCGCGGCGGACGGTTCGACCTCCGCCAGCGACGCGGTCAGCGCGCGGTCGTAGCCGTACAGGTCGTCGCGGAAGTGCACGGCTCCATCTCCGTCCGTCCACGCGGTCAGATAGAGCAGGTAGACCGGCACGGGGCGGGGCACCTGGACCCGCCGTGGCCGGCCCGCCTGCACGGCCTCCCGGACTCGCTCGGCGCTCCAACCCTCCTCCTCGAGCAGCAGGACGGCCAGGTCGATCGGCTTCTGGACGCGAATGCATCCATGGCTGAAGCTGCGCTGACGACGGTCGAACAGGTGGGGCTCCGGCGTGTCGTGCAGATAGATGGCGTGCTGGTTCGGAAACCCGAACTTCACGCCTCCCAGGGCGTTCCGGGGACCCGGCCGTTGCCGGATCCGGATCTCGCCCTCCTTCACCTTCTCCCAGTCCACGTCTTCCGGTTCCTCCACCTCGCCCGACTCCCCGTCCTCCTCCTCGTCCGAAACGTCCAGCAGCTCGTAGCCCTCGGCGGCGAACCGCTCGAGATCGTCGCGGATCTGGGGCACGATCTCCTCGCGGGCGATCCGCTCCGGCACGTGCCAGTACGGCGAGAACTCCACCCAGGAGAGCGTGTCGGAGAAGACCGGCGTGGCGCGCCCCTCGTACTCGCCCCCGACGATCACCGGCATCTCGAGCACGGTTTCCCCCTCTCGCCGCACCTTGAGGTCGAACGCGGGAATGTTCACCAGGATGTGCTCGGCCCCCAGCTCCTCGGGGAGGAAGCGCCAGCGCTCCATGTTGAGCCGGATCTGCTCCACCCGCACGGCGGCGGGCACGTTCAGCGCGTCCAGCGTGGGTCCGTCCACCGCACCGGTCTCCTCCAGGCCGTGCCGCGCCTGGAAGCGCGCCACTGCCTCGCGCAGCCCGGCGTCGAACCGGTCACCCCCGGAAGGAATGCGCTCGTCCTCGGCCGCCAGGCGGGTCCGGAGGGCCGCGACGGCCGGCCCCGCGTCCCCGTCGTGGTAAGACCCCGCGGGAACGGTGGGCCAACCCCCGTCCGCCGCCACGCGCCGATAGCGCGCCAGCGCCTGGCGGAGGCCTGCGTACCCGGAATGCGGCGGCCGGAACGAATCCAGGATCTCGTCCACGCGGTCGGGAGCCGCCGCCACCGCGCGAACCACCGCGGCGGAGCGGACCTCTCGGGGCGGCAGGTGGACCTCCGCCCCCCGCGCGCGGGGCGGAAGGGCGCCGGTGGCCAGATCCGAGGCGTAGCGCGCCACTCGCTCGCTCAGCGCCAGCTCCAGCCCGGCGAGGCGACGCGCGCGCACGGTATCGTCGGCGGCAGCGGGTTCGGCCGCCGCCCGGTGGAGCCGCAGAAGCTCGTCCATCCGGTACCGCGAGAGGTCCAGGCCGTCTCGCTCCACGGAGCAGAGGCGTCGCACCGCCGCCGCGGCGGCTTCCGAAAGCCGCCGTCCCGACACCCAGACGGCGCCGATCCCATCCTCGCGGTACACGCGCCGAACCTCCTCGCGGAGCTCCGGCGAGAGGGCCGGCGCCGACTCCACGGCCTCTCCACCGCCACGCAGGCGCCGCTCCACCTCCTCGTCGGCCGCCTCTCCCTGTGCCCCACACGCGAGGAGGCCCAGCAACAGCAGGGCGATCGCGCGCTGCGCGCCTCCGCCCGCCGATTCACCGGGTATCGTGGTCACCCCCGAGGTCCTCCGCATCTCCCGTCCTGTCCTCTGATTCCATGGCCCAGCGAGGCGCCGCCGGCGATCCGTCGCCGGCGGGACACGGCCGGCTCGACGCTCCGGCGGCCCGACGGGGGGGCAAGAAGCGCACCCACCGGAGACGTTGCTGAAACGCCTCGTGGGCGGTACGGGATGTCGCAGGCTGCGTGGCGGTAGATGCGTCCGTAGAGGAGAGGCCTACCGGGCCAGGTAGCCTCCGTCCACCGGGTAATACGAGCCGGTGACGAAGCTCGCCCGATCCCCGCTCAGCCACACCACGAGCTCCGCGACCTCCTCGGGCCGTCCCAGGCGGCCGACGGGGTGGAGGTCCGTCAGGCGGTCGCGCGTTTCGGGGGGCACCGCCTCCAGCAGCGGCGTGTCGATATAGGCGGGTCCCACCGCGTTCACGCGGATTCCCTCCGTCGCGTACTCGAGCGCGGCCGACCGGGTGAGCCCGACCACCCCGTGCTTGGCGGCGACGTAGGCGGAGGACCCGGGCGTGCCGACCTGGCCGAGGATCGACGCCATGTTGACGACCGCCCCGCCCCCCGCCTCCAGCATGCGCGGGATCTGCGCCCGCATGGCGTAGAAGACGCCGGACAAGTTGATGTCGATGACCCGGCGCCAGCCCGCGGGACTCATCTCCGCCACCGGGGCGATCTCGCCCGCGATGCCCGCGTTGTTGCAGGCTATGTGGAGGGCGCCGAAGCGCTCGACCGCCGCCTCGACGAGCGCCTCCTGCTCTTCGATCCGGGCGCTGTCGGCGCGGACGAAGATCGCCTCGGCGCCGGGGGTCGCCTCTTCGATCCGCCGCACGGTCTCCCGGCCGTTTTCCTCCGCGATGTCGGCGACCACCACGCGCGCGCCCTCCCGGGCGTAGGCGAGCGCGACGGCGCGGCCGATGCCCGAGCCGCCGCCGGTGACGATCGCGGTCCTGTTCTCGAGATCCATCGTGTGCCTTCCGCGAAATGAAGAGCGGGTTTCCCCCGGTCGTCGTAGCAAAATATTCGGCAAGATGCGCGCGACCGAGGTTGACACCCCGATGGGAGCGGGCGATCGTGTCGTACCCTCCGGCGGCGCTCGGGCGCGGCATGCCGAGCACGGCCGGTTGTGTTCACTTTCCTCGGAGGTCCGCATGCGGATGGTCCCGATCGGTGTTCGCGACGATCGAAACCGACGGGACCGGAGTGCATCCGCATGGCATCCACACATCCTCGAAGCGATGAGCGCCTCGCCGCCGACCGGCTGACCTACGCGCTGCCGGACGGCCGCGCGCTCTTCCGGCACCTCAGCCTCTCCTGCGGCCGGGAGCGCACCGGCCTGATCGGGCCGAACGGCTCCGGCAAGACCACGCTGCTCCGGCTGCTGGCGGGCGACCTGCGGCCGACCTCGGGCGCCGTGCGCCGCGCCGTTCCGGTGGCCGTGCTGCCCCAGGAGTGCCGGCCCGCGCCGCGGGCGACGCTCGCCGTCCTCCTCGGGATCGACGAGCGGCTGGCGGCCCTCCGGCGCTTGGAGGTCGGCGAGGGGAGCGCGGCGGACCTCGAGCGGGTCGGACGGGACTGGGACCTGCCGGAGCGCGCCGCCGCCGTGCTGGGCCGCTTCGGGCTCGCGCACCTTTCGCTCGACCGACCGGTCGGCGAGGTGAGCGGCGGCGAGGCGACCCGGGTCGGCCTGGCGGGGCTGGCGCTCGGGCGGTCGGACTTCCTGCTGCTGGACGAGCCGACGAACCACCTGGACGCGGACAGCCGCGAGGCGCTGTACGGCTTCGTGGAGGGGTGGACGGGAGGGCTCCTGTGCGCGAGCCACGATCGTGCCCTGCTCCGGCGCATGGAACGCATCGTGGAGCTCTCCTCGCTCGGCGTCCGGGTCTACGGCGGGAACTACGACGACTATCGGGCGCAGCGTGAGGACGAGGAGGTGGCGGCCGAGCGGGAGCTGGGCAGCGCCCGCGCCGCCCTGCGCCGGGCCGAGCGCAAGGCGCGCGCGGTGCGGGAGCGGCAGGCCCGGCGGGAGGCGCGGGGACGCCGTGACCGGGCGCGGAAGAACCTGCCGAAGATCCTCCTGAACGCCCGCGCGGGGAAAGCGCAGGCGACGAGCGCGAGCGTCCGGGCGGTGACCGGGCGCGAGGTGGAGGAGCGGCGTGCGCGTCTGCGGGTGGCCCGCCGGCGGGTGGAGGAGCGGGATCGACCGCGCTTCGAACTGGCTCCCACCGGCCTGCACGCCCGCCGCACCGTGCTTCGTATGGAGGGGGTGACGGTCCGGTTCCCCGGCGCCGCGCGGCCCGTGTTGGCCGCGGTCTCGCTGCGGATCGTCGGCCCGGAGCGCGTGGCGATCGTCGGCCCGAACGGGAGTGGAAAGACGACCCTGCTGCGCGTGGCCGCGGGCCGCCTCATGCCGGATGCGGGCACGGTGCGCCGCCTCCCCGACGACCGGGTGGGCTGGCTGGACCAGGCTAACGCGGCGCTGGATCGTGCCGACGCGGGGCGGGAGCGGGATGGCATGGTGCCCGATCCGGCCGACGCGGTGCGGGAGCGGGATGGCGCGGTGCGCGATCGGACCGGCACGGAGCGTGATCGGATCGGCGCGGAGGTGGGGCCGGGGCGCTCGGTACTCGAGAACTTCCGCGCGTTCCATCCCCGGATGGATGAGACGGCCGTGCGCCACGCGCTGGCCCGATTCCTCTTCTCGGAGGAGGCGGCGCACCGGAAGGTCGACACGCTGAGTGGCGGCGAGCGGTTGCGCGCCTCCCTGGCCTGTCTGCTCGGCGGCGAGCGACCGCCGTCCCTTCTCCTCCTGGACGAACCGACGAACCACCTGGACCTGGATGCGACGGAAGCGCTGGAGCGGGCCCTCCGAGCCTACGACGGAGCCGTCCTGGTGGTCAGTCACGACGAGCCGTTCCTCGAGGCGATCGGCACGGAACGCCGTCTGACGTTGGGGTGAGCCGATGCCTTTGAGATCGGCGGCCGCGGAGGTCCGCCCTATGGGGTGTTGATGAACCGGTGAGAGACGTCTCCGCGGAAACGCCCCGCCGAGCCCGGCGAAACCATGCAGGCGCCCCTCCCGTACGGTGCCCGAGAGCCGGGGCCTCGGCGTCCGGCGGAAGCGCCACCCGCTCTCCTCCGGAGACCTCCGGTGAATGACGCCTGACGGGAGCGCCGGTAATGAGGAATGCAGACCTGGTCGGGAGCGAGCGCGGAAGCG
>CAZTGV010000114.1:0-1676 GCA_964613475.1 uncultured Gemmatimonadota bacterium | reverse complement strand
ACGGCGGCGCGCCGCTCATCGACATGAGCGCCATCCGCAAGGTCTTCCTCACCGAGGAGGTAGAGACCCACGCGCTCCACGACATCTTCCTCTCGGTCGAGGAGGGCGAGTTCGTCTCCGTGGCCGGGCCGTCCGGCTGCGGGAAGTCCACCCTCCTGTCCATCGTCGGATTGCTGGACACGCCCACCGACGGGGAGTACCGGCTGGGCGGGGAGCCGGTGGACGGGCTCACCGCCTCGCAGCGGGCGGAGATCCGGAACCGCTACATCGGCTTCGTCTTCCAGGCGTTCAACCTGATCGGCGACCTCACGGTCTCGGAGAACGTGGAGCTGCCGCTCACCTACCGGCGCACCTCGCGGCGGGAGCGGCGGGAGCGGTGCATGGCGGCGCTCGAGCGGGTCGGCATGTCGCACCGGGCCGGCCATTACCCCTCGCAGCTCTCGGGCGGGCAGCAGCAGCGGGTGGCGGTGGCCCGCGCGGTGGTGGGCGACCCGCTCCTCATCCTGGCCGACGAGCCGACCGGGAACCTGGACTCGGAGAACGGGACGCTGGTCATGGACCTGCTCGGGGAGCTGCATGCCGAGGGGGCCACGGTGTGCATGGTCACCCACGATCCGCGCTACGCCCATTACGCGACCCGTCAGGTGCACCTGTTCGACGGTCGGGTGGTCGACGAGCGCGCCTCCGAGGAGGTCGCCCGCGAGCTGCGCGAGAGCGGGTACGAGGTGACGGCGGAGGCGCTCCCGTGACCGGCCCGGCCATGGTCCCGCCTCCGGCGGGCGGGGCGAACGCATCGCGCGGCCCGGCGCAGAGGGAGGCGCTCCCGTGACCGCCTGGTGGAAGGAGCTGCGCTACGCCGCCAGGATGCTGGTGAAGAGCCCGGGCACGAGCGCGATCGCCGTGCTCGCCCTGGCGCTCGGGATCGGCCTCACGACCACCATGTTCAGCATCGTCGAGGGCGCGCTCCTCCGCGGCCTTCCCTTCGAGGAGTCCCACCGGATCATGCATCTGGAGCGGAACAACCTCTCCGAGGGGATCGAGAGCATGGAGGTGCCGCTCCACGACTACCACGACTGGCGCGAGCAGCAGACCACCTTCGAGCAGATCGCGGCCTTCTACTCCGGGACCGTGAACGTCCGGGGGACCGAGCGCGCCGAGCGCTACAGCGGCGGCTTCATGACCGCGAACGCCTTCTCGGCGCTGCGGGTCCGGCCGGCCCTCGGACGCCTGTTCCGCGAGGGCGAGGACGACCCCTCGGCCGCGCCGGTCATCCTGCTCGGCCACCACGTGTGGACGGACCGCTACGAGGCCGACCCCGGTGTGGTGGGCCGGGTGCTCCGGGTGAACGGGGAGCAGGCCACCGTGGTCGGCGTGATGCCGGAGGGCTTCCGCTTCCCGTTCAACCAGGACGTGTGGGTGCCCCTGCGCATGGACCGGGCGCAGCTCGCCCGCGGCGAGGGGACGACGCTCGAGGTGTTCGGGCGCCTTCGCCCGGGAGTCACCCGGGACCAGGCGGCGGCCGAGATGCAGGCGATCGCCATGCGCCTCGCCGAGGCCTACCCGGACACGAACGAGGGGGTCGGCGCGGTCATCAAGCCGTTCACGGACGAGTACATCGGCGACGAGCCGAAGGCGATGCTGTGGACGATGCTCGGCGCGGTGTTCCTGGTGCTGCT
>CAZTGV010000113.1:0-6792 GCA_964613475.1 uncultured Gemmatimonadota bacterium | reverse complement strand
CCGATCGTCCCCACGTTCACGTGCGGCTTCGTCCGCTCAAACTTCTGCTTGGCCACTCTCGATGTCTCCTACGGTTTCGGTCCCGTGGATTTCGACCCGGATCGCGTCCGGCGACGCCATGGTGGGGGGAGGATTCGAACCTCCGAAGGCTTAAGCCGGCAGATTTACAGTCTGCTCCGTTTGACCGCTTCGGTACCCCACCGCGACCGGTGCCGCACCCATCACCCCGCCGGCCACCGCGGGTTCCGGTCGCGCGCCTCCCACCAGCGGGGGATATCGATGGCCCGGAGCCGACCCGGGGCTCGCCGGCCGGACGGAGCTGACGGAGCTGACGGTGGGACTCGAACCCACAACCTTCGGATTACAAATCCGACGCTCTACCGGTTGAGCTACGTCAGCGGCAACAGACCCTTAACATACCCGAGCGGATCGGGAGCGTCAACCGTCGCCGGCGGGGCCTTCCCGGGTTGTCGCGAGCGCCGCGTCCCGCACCTTCCAACGGGTTCCGGAGGGGGTGTCCTCGAGCACGAACCCCCGCTCCGCCACCTCGTCCCGGATGCGGTCGGCCCGCCCGTAGTCGCCGGCGGCCCGGGCGGCGGTGCGGGCCTCGATCCGCGCCTCGACCCAGGCGCGGAGCGCCTCGGGCAGGGCGTGGCGCTCCCGGTCCCGCAGGGAGAGCACCCCGAACACGGCGTCGAAGTCGCGCAGCGTCTGCAGCGCGCGGCGCGCGCCCGCCGGGGACCCCGCCCCGGCGTCGAGGGCCTGGTTCCCTTCCCGCACGAGGTCGAAGATCGCGGCCAGCGCCTCGCTCACGTTCAGGTCGTCGTCCAGCGCCGCCTCGAACTCGGCGCGGGCCCGGACCGCCGCGGCGGCGAGCGGGCCCTCCGCCGCCGGACCTCCGCCGTCTCGCCCGTCCCGGCCGTCCAGCGACGCGGCGGCCTCGTCCTCCCCGTCGACCGCGACGCGGAGCCGGCGTCGGAACTCGAGCAGCCGCTCCAGGGCGCGATCGGCCGTCTCCAGGCCCTCCCGGGTGAAGTTCAGCTGGCCGCGGTAATGCCCGCTGAGGAGCAGGTACCGAATGGCCGAGGGGCGGTGCCCGCGCTCCAGCAGATCGGGCACCGTGTGCTCGTTCCCGAGCGACTTCGACATCTTGGCCCCGTCCACCAGCAGGTGGGCGGCGTGGAGCCAGTAGCGCGCGAAGGGCTTGCCCGTGGCGCCCTCCGATTGCGCGATCTCGTTCGTGTGGTGCGGGAAGATGTTGTCCACCCCGCCGGTGTGGATGTCCAGCGTCTCCCCCAGGTACCGCATGGCCATGGCCGAGCACTCCAGATGCCAGCCGGGCCGGCCGCGCCCCCAGGGCGAGTCCCAGGCGGCGACCCGCGCCTCCTCGCCCCGGTCGCCTCCCTTCCACAACACGAAATCCCGCGGGTCGTCCTTGTCGTACTCCTCGTCGGAGCGGGCCCGGGCGGCCGACGACGGCGCCGCGTCCGGATCGAGGCCGGCCAGGCGACCGTAGCCGGGGAAGCGCGCGATCGCGAAGTACACCGACCCGTCGGCGGCGTAGGTGAGCCCGCGCGCCTCCAGTCGGCGCACCAGCTCGATCATCGCATCCACGTGCCGGGTGGCCCGCGGGGCGTGCTCGACCGGCTCGAGCCCCAGCGTCTCCCAGTCCTCCTGGAAGGCGCGGATCACCGGCTCGGTCACCGCCTCCAGAGCGACCCCGCGGGCGAGCGCCGCCTGGATCGTCTTGTCGTCCACGTCGGTGAGGTTCATCACCTGGACGACGCGATAGCCCTTCCAGCGCAGGGTGCGCCGGAGGAGGTCTTCCCACAGGAAGGTGCGGAAGTTCCCGATGTGCGCCCGCTCGTACACGGTCGGGCCGCAGGTGTACATCCGCACGACCCCCTCCTCGAGCGGCTCGAAGCGCTCGAGGTCGCGGGTCAGCGTGTTGTGCAGCCGGAGCGCCATGCGCCTGTTCCTCGCCCGTTCCCGTCCGCCATTCAGAGCGGAACGTCCTCCGGCCGCGCGTCCGCCGTCTCCCCCTCCGGCGGCGCCGGCGCCTCCGGGAAGGCCTCCTCCCGCCACGCGAGATACGCCTCCACGGCCCGGGCGTTCGCCTCGCGCCACGCGGCCCCGCATCCGCCGAGCTGCCGGTCCCCGAACGCGGCGAGGAGGGCCGGGAGGTGGCCGGCCGCGTGGGCCAGGGGGAGCTCGTCGAGCGGCGGGTAGGGAGGCGCGCCGAACAGCACCCTCGAAACCAGCCAGCCGTCCGAGAACGCGCCGGCCGCGACCGCCTCCCGCGCCACCAGCGAGTCGCACGGGACGTCGGGATCCGAGCGAACGTTCCGCATCCGCTCCACCGCGTACGCCTGGTAGGCCCGGTCCCCCTCCCGGAGGTTGCCCGGCGTCTCGACCATGGCCGTGGAGTCGGTCAGCGGCTGGACCGCGTTCCACGGATACGCCGGGCCGGGACCCGCTTCCGGGACGGCCGGCCCGACGCCCGTGTAGTACAGGACGCGCGGATCCTCCTCCAGCTCCCGCACACGCGCGCGAGTCTGTTCGAGGAGCCGGAGGAGGGAGTCGCGACCGAGGGTGAGCTCCGCACCGGCGGGAAGCGCCAGCCGGTACTCGGAGACCTGCGCGGCGGCGGAGCGGGGCGTGGCGGCCGGGAGGAGCGCGGTGACGAGCAGGGCCGCGGCCGCCGCGCCCGGCCGGATGCCGCCGCGGACGGGCGGGATCAGCCGAGCGGCACCGGGACCACGGCGGGCCGGGGAGGCGGCTCCGCGTCGCGCGCCTCGCTCCCCTCGTCCAGTCCCGCGAAACGCAGCACGTCGTCGCCGAAGTGGCCCAGGAGCTCCTGCTCCCGGGCGAGCAGCCGCTGGGACACCTCGTGCGCGGACCGCTCGCCCGTCCAGCCCTCCTCCAGGACGTCCCAGCCGAGCTCCTCGCCGATCCGGTTGGCCACGTAGGCGCAGCAGAAGATGTCGTCCAGATAGCCGTACGGCCCGACCTCGTCCTCCGGGATCACGTCGTTCGGGCTCACGAGGTAGGCGATCGCCGCGTCCACCCACAGCCGTTGCTCCCGGTTCAGGCGCGGATCGTTCAGGAGATGGAACATGAGCATGGCGTACACGGGCGCCAGCACCACCACGTCGCGCAGGGCGCCGGCGTACCTCGCCACCTGGTCCTTCAGCATCTGGAGGTAGTCCGTCGCCATCGCTCGATCCCTCGAGAGCCGCTCCTCCGCGCCCCGATCTTCTTCGCTGCACGTTTCGGGCGAGCCCGCCGGGCCCCGACGCCTTCAACATAGGGGAGCCGACCGCCCTCCGACACCCCGCGACATGGCCCGCGCCTACTCGACCGTGACGCTCTTGGCCAGGTTGCGCGGCTGGTCCACGTCGCAGCCGCGGAGCACCGCCACGTGGTAGGCGAGCAGCTGGAGCGGGACCGCGGTGAGCACCGGCTGGAGCAGCTCCAGCGTCTTCGGGACCCGGATCAGGTGGTCGACCCGGGTGCCGAGGTCCTCGTCGTCCTCGGTCACCAGCGCGATGACCCGCCCGCCGCGGGCCCGCACCTCCTCGATGTTGGAGACGATCTTCGGGTAGACGGAGTCGCGCGGGGCGATGAAGACGACCGGCATCCGGTCGTCGATGAGGGCGATCGGCCCGTGCTTCATCTCGGCCGCCGGATACCCCTCGGCGTGGATGTAGCTGATCTCCTTGAGCTTGAGGGCCCCTTCCAGGGCGATCGGAAAGTTCGGCCCGCGCCCGAGATACAGGAAGTTCCGCGCCTCCTCGAAGCGGGACGCCAGCTCGCGGATCGCCGCCTCCTGGCTCAGCACCGCCTCGAGCTGGTCGGGCAGCGCCCGGAGCGCGGCCACGATCTCGCGGCCCCGGACGACCGACAGGTGCCCCCGCCGCCGCGCCATGAGGAGGGTGAACAGCGCCAGCACGGTGAGCTGGCCGGTGAACGCCTTCGTCGAGGCGACGCCGATCTCGGGCCCGGAGTGCGTGTAGACCCCGCCCCGGGTCGCGCGGGCGATCGACGAGCCGACCACGTTCACGATCCCCATGGTCGTCGCGCCGCGGCGCTCCGCCTCGTGGATCGCGGCGAGCGTGTCCGCCGTCTCGCCGGACTGCGAGATGCCGACCACCACCGTGTCCGGCTCGAGGACCGGGTTCCGGTACCGGAACTCGGAGGCGTACTCCACCTCCACCGGCACCCGGGCGTACTCCTCCAGCATGTACTCGCCCACCAGGGCGGCATGCCAGCTGGTCCCGCAGCCGGTGAGGATGATGCGGCGGGCCCCCTCCAGCGCCTCCTCCAGCGGCAGCAGGCCGCCCAGCCGCGCGGTCCCCTCCTCCTCCAGCAGGCGGCCGCGCATCGCGTCCCGCACGGTGGCCGGCTGCTCGTGGATCTCCTTCAGCATGAAGTGCGGGTAGCCGGCGCGCTCGATCCGCTCCAGGTCCCACGCGACGTGGCTGATCTCCTTGCGGATCGGCCGCGGCCCGCCATCGGCATCGAGCGTCGCCAGGTCCAGCATCTCGTAACCCTCGGGGGTGAGGACGGCCAGCTCGTCGTCGTCCAGGTAGATGACCCGGCGGGTGTGGCCGAGGATGGCCGCCACGTCCGAGGCCACGAAGGCGGCCCCGTCGCCGTCCTCGGACATGCCGAGCAGGAGGGGCGCGGAGCGGCGGGCCACCACGATCTTGTCCGCGTCCCGCGCGTGCATGACCGCGATTCCGTACGTGCCCTCCACCTGCGTGAGGGCGGCGGCCACGGCCTGCTCCAGGTTGCCCTCGAACGTCTCCTCGATCAGGTGCGCGAGGGCCTCCGTGTCGGTCTCCGTCCGGAACTCGTGGCCGAGCTCCTCGAGCTTGACGCGCAGGACGTCCGCGTTCTCGATGATCCCGTTGTGCACCAGGACCAGGTCGCCGGCGCAATCGACGTGCGGGTGCGCGTTGCGCTCGCTCGGCGCCCCATGCGTGGCCCAGCGGGTGTGCGCGATCCCGGCGGTCCCCCGGAGCGGCCGTTCGGCGAGGAGCTGCTGGAGCCCCGCGATCTTCCCGGCGCGCTTGCGGACCTCCAGCCGGCCATCCACCGGCACGGCCAGCCCCGCCGAGTCGTAGCCCCGGTACTCGAGGCGCTTGAGACCCTCCAGCAGGAGGGGCACGGCGTCCTTCCCGCCGATGTAGCCCACGATCCCGCACATCTCAGGCGCTCCCCACGTCCGCCACGAGCGTCCGCGCCCGCGCGACCAGGGCCTCCGCATCGGCCCGCTCGGCCGCCTCCGCGATGATGCGCACGATCGGCTCCGTGCCGGAGGGGCGGACGTGCAGCCAGCGGCCGTCGGGCCACTCCAGCCGCACACCGTCCTGTCGGTCCTCCTCGGCGCCCCGCTCGACCCCGGCGGCCACCGCTTCCAGAAGCGGCTCGACCGGGCCGGCGGTGCGCGGGACGCGTCCCCTGGCCAGGTGGTAGCGCGGCCAGGCGCCGATGAGCTCGGAGAGTGGCGTCCCCTCGCGGGCGAGCAGGGTCAGCACGAGGGCCGCGGCGAGCGGCGCGTCCCGCGTCGTGTGCAAGGCCGGCAGCATCACGCCCCCGTTCCCCTCCCCCCCGATCACCGCGCCGACCTCGTCCATGCGTCGGGCGACGTTCGCCTCCCCGACGGGCGCACGGTGGAAGGGCTGCCCGGCCCGGCGGGCCGCGTCCCTGATACACCCGCCGGAGGAGAGGTTCGTCACCACTGGCCCCGGATGGCGGGCGAGCACCAGCTCCACCGCCAGCGCGAGGGTCCAGTCCTCGCCCACCGGCTCGCCGGCCGCGTCCACCAGCGCCAGGCGGTCGCCGTCCGGGTCCACCGCCATCCCGAGCGCCGCGCCGGCGTCGCGCACGGTGTCCCCCAGCTCGCCCAGGTGCTCGGGGATCGGCTCGGGATTTCGCGGAAACCGTCCGTCCGGCTCCAGGTGGAGCCCGACCACCCGACAGCCGAGGCCGTCGAGGAGGCGGGCCATCACGGGGCCGGCCGCCCCGCGGACGCAGTCGACCGCCACCGTGAAGGCGGCCGCCCGGACCGCCTCCGTCTCCACCACGTCCAGGGCGAGGATCCGCGCCACGTGCGCCTCCACGGCCCCGCTCCGGGCGGCCCGCCCGCCCAGCGCGTCCCACCCGCGGTACGCCGGACCGGCCTCGTAGAGACGCTGCACCGCGCGGCCGCGCTCCGGGGAGAGGAAGCGGCCGTCCCCGCCCGCCAGCTTCAGCCCGTTCCACTCGACCGGGTTGTGCGAGGCGGTGAGGATGAGCCCGCCGAGGGCCTCGGGATCGACCTCCACGGCGAGCAGGGCGGTGGGGGTGGGCAGGACCCCCAGGTCGCGCACGTCCAGGCCGGCGGCCCGGAGGCCGGCCGCGGCCGCGTCCGCCAGGAGGGCGCCGGAGGTCCGGCTGTCGCGACCGATCAGGACGTGCCCCGGCGCGCCCTTCGGGACCGCGGGATCCGCCCGCTCGCCCGCCGCCTCGGCCAGATGATGCCCGAACGCGGCGCCGTAGCGGGCGGCCACCTCGGGGACCAGCGTCCGCCCGACCACGCCGCGGATCCCCGAGCTGGATACGATCAACGCCTCGGACAAACGCGCCCCCGCCGACTCCGTGCACGCCCCGGGCGACCCGGGTGCGACCCGGCGGGGAGGTTAGGCGGCCCCCCCGGAGGCGTCAACCGGCCGGCGACGGCCGGGCGGCCCTCCGCCCGCCCGCCGGGCCTCGGCGCCCGGGGCGGCCTCCACCGCCCCCTCCGCG
>CAZTGV010000112.1:0-6809 GCA_964613475.1 uncultured Gemmatimonadota bacterium | reverse complement strand
TCATCTGTCTGGGACGCCGGTCTCCCGGCGCCTCGAGCGGCCTACCCGGGGCTCGAACGCGGCGGGCCGCCGCATCGCCCCTGCTCGGCCTTGCTCCCGGCGGGGTTTGCCGTGCCGTCCCTGTCACCAGGAGACGCGGTGGGCTCTTACCCCACCCTTTCACCCTTGCCTGTGCGGAGACCCTGGGGCCTCCGCCATCGGCGGTCTGCTCTCTGTGGCACTTTCCGTCGCCTCGCGACGCCCGGGCGTTACCCGGCGCCGTGCCCTGTGGAGCCCGGACTTTCCTCGGGCGGCGCGCCCGAAGGCGCCCGCCCGCGACCTCGTCTCCCTCCGCGGCTCCGCCAGTCATACCGCGCACCGCCGGACAGGTTTCACCCCTCCGGCCACTCCCTCCAGGTTGTCCAACCGGTCGGGGCGGCCGTAAAATGGACGGGTTCGGCGCGGGACGGGGGAAGGGGCGGGGCGGCGGACCGGACGAGGACGCGCGATGGGAGGTCGGTAGCGAACCTGACACCTCGTATGGACGACGTCGCGACACACCCGAGCCATCCAACCGTCCCGAGCCTTCCGGCCGTCCTCGTGACGACGGCGGCCCTCGGCCTTGCTGCGCCCGCCCGGCGCGCCGGCTGGGCGGCGGCGCGATGAGGGGACGCGGACGGAGGGCGCCGGGGTTGGCGCTCCTGGCCCTCGCGGTCCTCCTCGGCGCCTGCGGCGAGGAAGGAAGCACGGAGGTGGCGCCCGCCCCGGCGCGCCTGGTCGCGGTGTCACCGGCGCTCGACTCCGTCACCGCCGGCCAGACGGCGGATCCGCCGGTCGCGGTGCGGGTGGAGAACGCGCTCGGGGACCCGGTGGAGGGGATCCCGGTGCGTTTCCTCCTCGCCACCGGAGGCGGCGAGCTCGTGCAGAACCTGGCCGTCTCCAACCGGCAGGGGATCGCCGAGGTCGACTACCGGGCCGACCGGGACCCCGGAGAAGCGCGGGTCCGCGCGGACATCCCGAGCGCGTCGCAGGTTCGGGCGCTCGAGTTCACGCTGGTGACCCGGCCGGTCGCCGTCGTCTCGCTCGGAAAGACCTCGGGCGACGCGCAGCGCGCGGAGACCGGGAGCCAGCTCCCGCGCCCGTTCGTGGTGCGGGCCACCACCTCCACGGGCACGCCCGCCGGCGGCGTGGCGATCGCCTGGAGCGTGCAGGCGCCCGGCCGCGCCGCCTACCGGCTGACCGCGGACACGGCGTACACCGGGGCGGAAGGCCGGGCCCAGGTCCTGCTCACCCTGGGTCGCGAGGCCGGCGAGTACGTCGTCCGGGCGCACGCCGCGGCGGGCGTCCTCTCGGACACGGTCGCTTTCTCGGTCACCGCCTCGGACGAGCTGGGTGGAGCGGTGCGGCTCGACTCGGTGCGGCCCCTGCCGCTCAAGGCCGGGGGCGAGGCCTTCCTGTACGGCCGGGGCTTCTCGATCGACCCCGCCGAGAACGAGGTCCGGGTGGAGGGCGAGGTGGCCGACGTGCTGGAGGCGTCCGGCGACCGGCTCCGCGTCCTCCTGCCCGCCTTCTCCGAGCGCTGCCTTCCCTTCCGCGAGGTGGGCGTGCGGGCGATCGCCGCCGGCGAGCCGGGCAATGGGCTGCTGGTGGACCTGGAACCGGTGCAGACCCCGCTCGACCTGGCGATCGGGGAGGCGAGGAGCTTCCGGGGTGCGGCGGAGGTCGGCTGCCTCCAGCTCGCAGCGGCCGAGTCCGCGCGCGAGGTCTCGGTCATCGTCCAGAGCGCCGCCCGGACGGCCCGCTCCTCGACCGGGTTCCGCCTCCGGGTGAGCGCCGGACCCTCCGGGCCGGCGGGGGCGGCGGCGAGCGCGCGCGTGAAGGCGGAGCTGGACGCGGCCCTGCGCGAGCTGGCCGAGGGCGCGGCGGGCGTCGAGCTGCGGCTGCGCGACGAGGCCCGGCGCGAGCTGCAGCGTCGGCGGGCGGTCCCAGCCCGCATCGCGTCGCCCGATGTGGCGGGCGCGCTTCGGGGAGCGGACGCGACCGAGGGGGACACCCTCCGCTTCCGGTTCGCCGTCCAGTCCGATCTCACGGCGAGCTGCGCGGACACCACGAATCGCATCGAAGGGGTCGTCCGGGCGGCCGGCCGGCACTTCCTGCTGGTGGAGGATCTGGCCGCCCCCGCCCCCGGCTTCTCGGCGGACGCCTGGGCCCGCCTGAGCCGCGAGCTGGACGAGGCCGTCTACCCCAGCGACACGCTCCTCTTCGGCGGCCCGGCGGACATCGACGGCAACGGACGGGTCATCGCGCTCTTCACCCCGCAAGTGAACCGGCTGACCCCTCCGGGCGCGCAGACGGGGATCGGCGGCTTCTTCCTGGCGTTGGACCTGGCGGCGAGCGGATCGGGCGGCGGCGGCGTCCCGGGCGACGCGGGGCAGGTGTGCCCCGCGAGCAACGAGGGGGAGATCCTCTATCTCGCGACCGCCGACCCCGAAGGGCGTTTCTCCGATCCGCTGTCGACGGCCGGTGCGCGGCGCAACGCGCTGGGGATCTCGGCCCACGAGCTGCAGCACCTGATCAACGCGCAGGGACGGGTGCTCGGCTCGGAGGAGGCGTTCGACGCCCTCGAGGAGGTGTGGCTCGACGAAGGTCTGGCCCACCTGGCGGAGGAGGCGGCGGGGCTCCGGATGGCGGGGCTCGGCTCCGGACAGAACCTCCGCTACGAGCACGTGACGACGGACCAGGCCGCCCTGGAGCTGTTCAACGCATTCCACATCAACAACTTCTTCCAGCTCAGCCTATTCATGCTGGAGCCCGGGCGCGCCCCGGCGCTCGCCTCGGCGGATCCGGGCGGACTGGACGGACTGCAGATGCGGGGCTTCGCCTGGATGCTGGTGCGCTACCTGGCGGATCAGGACGGGAGCCCCGGCGGGCGCCAGCTCCTTCGCCGCCTGGCGAGCGGCGGGCCCAACCGGCTCCAGGGGGTGGCGAACGTGGAGACCGCCACCGGCCGGGCCTGGGCCGACCTGCTGGCCGATTTCGCGGTGGCGCTCGCGGTGGACGACGCCGGGGTGGAGGGGGTGGCGAGCCGTCACCGGATCGAGAGCTGGAACCTGCGGGACATCTACGCCGGGCTGAACGGAAATCCCTCGGCGACCCGCCGCTTCCCACTCGCCTTCCCCCTGGCCGCCAGCGGCCTGCGCGCGGAGACGGCCGCGCTCGACTTCGAGCTCAGGCCCGCCACGGCGCGGTATTTCACCCTCGGCCAGGCCGCGCCCTCGATTCCGCTCGCCCTGGGGCTCGGCAGCCTCGGCGGGGGGAACGCGGCGGAGGGCGCCGCGCCGCAGGTCACGGTGATTCGGACTCGCTGAACGGCGGAGGAGAGGCGATGGGGGGGACGCAGCCGGGCGGGGAGATCTCGAGGGCGAGGCAGCCGGGCGGGGCGATGCACGAGCGGACGCGTGCGGCGCGCGCGCTCCGGGCGGCGGCGGTCGCCGCGTGCGCGCTCCACCTGGCGCTCCCGGCGGCGGGCGAGGCGCAACAGCCGCCGGCCAGCGATGCGCCTCCGTCCGCGGCCGGATTCGCCGCTGCCCCGACGGCGTCGGTCCTCGACCTCGCGTTGTTCGGCGGCTTCCTCACGCCGCTGTCGGACCTCACCTCGAGCGACCAGTCCTTCGCCACCGCCATCACCGCCGCTCCGTTGGTCGGGGCCAGCGCGACCTGGTGGCCGGCGGCGCGATGGGGCATCGCCGCGGAGGTGGCGTACGCCCCGGCCGACCTGCACGTGCGGCCCACGGACTTCCCGGGCGCCGTCCCGACCGAGCTGGGAGCGGCCCGGTGGACGGCCGGGTCGGTGAACGTCGTGCACCGCCTACTGCCCTCCGGCGCCGCCGCCCTGGTCGAGCCCTATGCGGCCGTCGGCGCCGGCCTCCGGCACCTGTCGGTGGACGAGATCGCCGAGCCCGAGGTGTCCGACGCCACCGACCCGGTGGGGAGCGTGGCCGCCGGTCTGGGGCTCCGCTTCGCCCCGCGGCTCGTCATCCGGGCGGAGCTCCGGAACCGGATCTCGGCCTACGAGGCACCCCGTACGGGGGAATCCCGCCTCCAGAACGACATCACGGTGACGCTCGGAATCGGCGCGCGGGTGCGCTGATCCGGACCATTCCACCCTCATCGAGCGCTTGAGCGGACCCGCCCGGGGGCCCATCTTGTCCCCGACGATCACCAATGGAGGCCACACCATGCGCGTGACTCGCCTGATCTCCTGCCTGCTCCTCGGTCTCATCGCGGGAGCCTGCGCCACCGGCGGCGGCGGCCTGCCGAACCGCGACGTCATCACGGGCGAGCAGCTGGAGGACAGCGGCTACCCCGACGTGTACCAGGCCCTGCAGTCTCACCCGCGGCTCATCTTCACGCTGAACCAGGATTCCGGGCGGGAGGAGGTCTGGATCCGCGGCCGCCACGTGAACCCGGGCGGCACGGCGGGCGAGCGGGGCATGCTGCTGGTGCTCGACGGCGTCCGGCGCCTCGACACGATCGACATCCTCCGCAACCTGCGGCCGCGCGAGGTCCACATGATCCGGATCCTCACGGCCGCCGAGGCCGGAGGGCGCTACGGCACCGGATCCGCCAACGGCGTCCTCGAGATCACGACCCGCTGAGCGGCAGAGAGCGGAGGTCGGCCATGCCTCGGTACGGAAGCCCGTCACGGGCCGGGACGCTCCGTGCCCCCGGACGACGGCGCGGGCTCGTCCTCGCCGCGGCCCTGGCGGTCGGCGCGGCCGGAGCCGTCGCCTGCGGGAGCGACCTGTCGGATCCGCGGAACATCGTGGGCGTGAGCGGGCTCTACCGCGCCGGCCCGGACGTCGCGGGGAGCCAGTTCCTGATGAACGGCGACGACGTGCTGGCGGCCGGCGGCGAGCTACGGCTGCGGCTGAACCCGGGCGATCGGATGATCACCGGGTGCGTCGTGATCCCCACCCTGTCGGGCACCTCCTGCCACGTGGCCGACCTTTCGGGCTCCTGGGACTTCGACGAGGACACGCACACGGTGCTCCTGACCGTGTCCCCCCAGCTCTCCGACCTCTTCCTCAGCGAGCTGGACGAGCTCGCCTGGGACCGGGACGGCCTCTCGCTCAGCGTCCAGGGGACCTTCCGGGACACGACCTACCAGGTCGTCCTCGAGCAGATTCAATAGCTAGGGCTCCCTCGCCCCGATCGTCCGCTCGAACAGCTCGAAGATGCGGCGGTACTCGTCCGTCCAACCGGCCGGGGTGACGAAGCCGTGGTCCTCGGCCGGATAGGCGGCCATCTCCCAGTCCTCCTTCCCGAGCTCGACGAACCGCTGCGCCAGCCGGACCACGTCGGAGAAGTGGACGTTCACGTCTACCATGCCGTGCAGGATCAGGAGATGCCCCTCCAGCCCCTCGGCGAAGTAGATGGGCGAGGAGCGCCGGTACGCCTCCTCGTCCTCGTGCGGCAGGTTCAGGATGCGGCTCGTGTACCAGTGGTTGTAGTGCGCCCAGTCGGTCACCGAGCGTAGCGCGGCCCCGGCGGCGAACGTCTCCGGCTCGGTGAACATCGCCATCAGCGTGATGAATCCGCCGTACGAGCCGCCGTAGATCCCGATCCGCTCCGGATCCACATCCTCCGCCTCGGCCAGATAGCGCGCGCCGTCCACCTGGTCGGAGAGGTCGTTCCCGCCCATGTGCCGGTAGACGGCCGTCCGCCAGTCCCGCCCGTGGCCGGCCGAGCCGCGGTAGTCGAGGTCCAGCACCGTGTAGCCGGACGCCGCCAGGTGGTGGTGGAACATGTACTCGCGGAAGTAGCTGGACCACCAGTGGTGCACGTTCTGGAGGTAGCCGGCGCCGTGTACGAAGATCACCCCGGCGCCGTTCGGCTCCGCGCCCAGGTCGGACGGGCGATAGATCCGCGCGGGGACCTCCACCCCGTCCGCCGCGCGCACGCACACGATCTCGGGCTCGATCCAGGGAAAGGAGGCCCACGCCTCGACGGGCGAGACCGTGACCCGCTCCAGCGCGTGGCGCACGCCCTCCTCGCCCCGGTGGCCCAGCCCCGGCCGGTTGGCGCCGACGAAGAGCTCAGGCGGACGGTTCGCGCGGGAGTGGACGACCGCCAGGCGCCGCCCGTCGGGCGAGGGGGTCGCCTCGAAGCGGCCCCGCCCCTCGGCGAGCCGCGCGCGTCCCGAGCCGTCGAACGCCATCCGGTAGGGGTGGAGATCGAAGCGCGAGGCCTCGCTCGTGTGGAGCAGGAAGGCCGAGCGGTCCTCCAGGACCTCCACCTCGTGCACCTCCCACTCGCCCTCGGTGAGCCGTCGCCGGTTCGCGCCATCGGCGCCCACCGTGTAGAGGTGCGCCCAGCCGGTCTCCTCGCTCACGTACCAGGCGCGGTCGGTCTCCGGGACCCAGCCCGTGCAGGAGGCCGAGCAGGGGCCGTTCACCCACGCCTCGTCCCGGAGCGAGTCCAGGAGCACCAGCTCGCCGGCTTCCGCGTCCACGGCCCACAGGCGCCACGCCTTCCAGTCGAAGTCGACGGAGAAGAGGAGCGCGTGCGTGCCGGCGTCGTTCCAGCCGGCCATCTGGACGAGGGCCAGGTCCGGGGCCTCCTTCTCACGCGCCCGCTCGACTTCGGCCTCCGTTACGTCCTCCTCGGCCGCCTCGTCCTCCTCCTCTTCCTCAGCCTCCTCTTGCTCGGCCGCCTCTTCCTCTTCCTCGACCGTTTCGTCCTCGCGCACCTCGCGGGCTTCCTCCTCGCCCATGCGCTGGATCTCCTCGACCGTCTCCAGCTCCCCCGCCTCGTCCTCGGGCTCCGGC
>CAZTGV010000111.1:0-7017 GCA_964613475.1 uncultured Gemmatimonadota bacterium | reverse complement strand
CGCGCGGTGGACGCGCTCCTCCGTCCGCGGACGCTCGTCTGGCGGCCGGTGTACGCCCTCGCCGCCGCCGTGCTGGTGGCCGCGGCCGCGGGCGCGCTCGCGCTGCTCGACCCTGCGGCTGGCCCGGGCGAGAGCCCCGGCCTGGCGGCCGGCGGGGAGCCGGGCGAGACGGCGGCGCCGGGCGATCCCGCGCTCGAAGGGCCGGCGATCGCCCGGGCCGGGGCGGACACGGTGTTCGTCCGCTTCGTGTTCGAGGACCCGGGCGCGCGCACGGTGGCGGTGGCCGGCGACTTCAGCCGCTGGGAGCCGATCGAGCTCGCCCCCCGGTGGCGGAACGGGGACCGAGTGTGGACGACCGTGGTGGCCGTCCCGAGGGGGGAGCACCGCTACATGTTCGTGGTGGACGGCGACCGCTGGGTGACGGATCCGCTGGCTCCGGCCGTCAAGGACGACGGCTTCGGCGGCCGCAACGCCATTCTCAGCCTCTGACGGTGCGATCGTGCTCGGCGCTTCCGAGGTCCGCGACCGGGGCGCTCCTGGCCCTCGCCGTTCTCGGCCTGGTCGGCTGGCTCGGGGCCTTGCGGCCGCCGCCGGCCCACGGGCAGGACGTGCACGGGTGGGTGCTGTTGGACGCCGAGCCGGGATGGCTGTCGAACGCGTACCTGGATCCGGCCTTCCCCTCGTGGGACCGCGGCGTGGAGGGCGCCTTCCTCCAGGGCGGCGGGACCGCGCTGCTGGAGGTGACCGGGGAGGCGTCCCGCCTCTCCTTCTCCGGCGGCGCCCGGCGGACGGAGTTCCTGGACGTCGAGGCCGCCGACGCGGCCGCCGATGCCTGGCAGGCGTGGCTGCTCCGCGCGGGCGGCGAGCGGCGGCTCGGCCGTGGCTGGACGGGCGCGCTGGAGCTGGCGTGGGCGGACCTGCGGCGGGAGACGTCGCGGCGGACGCTGCTGTCGCGGGCGGAGCTGCGCTGGACGGCATCGCCGACGCTCCGCCTGCGGGCGGGTCCGGGGATCGCCGTGCGGCGGCTGCCGGTGGCCGAGGCGGAGGACGGCGGGATTCCGGGGCCCGGATTCCCCCCGCTGCCGCTCCCGGGGGGCGCCGAGCCCGTGGATCGGGCGGTGGCGACCTCCTACCTGCTCACGGCGGGGGTGGAGGGGTGGGGCGGCGCCCGCTGGCGCTGGGAGGCCGAGACGTTCGCCGCCCACACCGACGCGGCGGACCTGGGGCTGGACTACCGCGGGCTGGGCGCCCGGGCGCGGCTGCGCCGGCGGCTGGCCGGCGGGGCGCGCCTGGAGGCGGGCGCCGGAGTGGAGTCCTTCGGCTACCGGGCGGCGGTGGAGACGACGGGCGACGGCACGGACGGGACGGACGGGAGCGGGTCGGCGCCGCCGGAGGACGAGCTCCTGTGGCGCGGCGACCTGGCGCTCGGCGTCCCGCTCGCCGCCCGGACGGAGCTGGTGGCGCGACTGTCGGCGCTGCGTGCGGACGTCGAGGCGGGCAGCGGGGTTCGTGCCATGGACTGGCGGCTCTCGGCGGGCCTCCGCGTCACGCTCGGCGGCAGGCTGGGCGGGAGGACGGCGCAGCGGTGGTGGGCGCCGGTGGAGGGGGGCGCGCGGCTGCGGATCCGGCACGAGGGCCCGGGGCGCCTCTACCTGACGGGAGACTTCAACGGCTGGGCGGACCCGGGCCTTCCGCTGGAGCGGGTGGCGCCGGGGGTTCACGGGGCGGAGCTGCGGCTCGCCCCGGGGACCTACCGGTACCGGGTGCGCGCCGTGGAGGACGGCTCGGAGCGCTGGGTGGAGCTTCCGCCGGGCGTGCCGACGGTCGACGACGGCTTCGGGGGCGAGAACGGGGTGCTGGTGATCGAGGCGGCGGGAACGCCCCGCCGGAGCGAGGGAGAGGACCGATGAGGCGGATGAGAGCGTGGACCCGCGGGGGCGCGGGAGCGGCCCTGATCGTGGCCGCCCTGGTGGCGGCGACCTGCCTGGCGCCGGCGCTGCCCGGAGCGGCCGAGGTCCGGGCCCAGTCGGTGGACGAGCTGGTGGCGCGCGGGGCCGAGGCGGGCGCCGACGCGGCGCTGATGGCGGAGCTGCGCGACCGCGCGGCGGCGGCGGGGCTGGACGCGGCCGCCACGGCGCGGCTGCTCGCGCCGGCGGTGACGCTGGCGGAGTCCGGTCTTCCGTCGGGGGCGGTGCTGCAGAAGGGGCTCGAGGGGCTCTCGAAGCGGGTGCCCGCGCCGCGGATCGCCGCGGTGCAGGGCGAGCTGCGGGCCGCCGTGGAGCGGGCCGGACCGATCGTGGACGCCTGGCTCTCCGAGCCCGGGGTGCGCGAGCGCCTCGAGGCGTCCGGCGCGGCCGCGGCCGCGGGGGGTGCGGCGGCGGACGGCGTCCGCGCGGCCGTGGTGGAGGGCACGGGGGTGGCGCTCGCGCAGGGCGCGCCGGAGCCGGCCGTGCGCGCGCTCCTCGACCGGGTGCCGACGGAGGTCGGCCGGGCGCGCGTGGAGGCGCTGGAGGTCGCGGTGGCGGTGGAGGTCCTGGCCGACCTGCCGCTGGCCGTGGGGCGTCCGGCGCTGGCGGCGGAGGTGGTGGCCGCGGCGCTCGATGGAGGCTTCGGGCCGGCCGAGCTGCGCGAGCTCCCCGCCGCGCTTCAGGCGGCCGAGCGGCGCGGCGAGGTGCCGGCGGAGGCGGTCGCCCGCGGCGCGATCCAGGGCATGGGCGACTTGCCGGCTCGCGCGGTGCTGGAGGCGCTGTTCGAGGGCGGGCTGCCCGGCGCGGCGCCCTTCGACGTGCCGCCGGGTCTGGAGCGGGCGCGGGAGCAGCTCGGCGGGCCACCGGGCGACGACCAGCCGTAGCCCGTCGGACCGCGCGTCAGCCCGCGCGGCCCACCACGCTCCGGGCCCGGGCGAACGCGCCGGCGGCTTCCACGAAGCGGGCGAACAGCCGGCGCGTCCCCTCGTCCGTCTCCGCCAGCATCTCCGGGTGCCACTGGACGCCCACCACGAACGCCGCCTCCTCCATCTCCACCCCCTCCACCAGGCCGTCCGGCGCGTGGGCCGTCGCCCGCAGGCCGGGCGCCAGGTCGCGGACCGCCTGGTGGTGCATGCTGTTCACCCGGATGGTCGCCGCGCCGTAGATCTCCCGGAGCTTGGACCCCTCCTCGAGCGTGACGTCGTGCGCCCGGTGGTCGCGGGCGTAGCCCTGGGTCGGGAAGTAGTCGTGCTTGATCGTGTTGACGCGCTCGTCGTGCACGTCCTGGTACAGCGTGCCGCCGCCGGCCACGTTGATCGCCTGGATGCCGCGGCAGGCGCCGAGCACCGGCTTGCCGTCGGCCAGGGCCCAGCGGGTGAGCTGGAGCTCGACCAGGTCCCGCGGCAGGTCCGTGCGCCCGGTGAGCGGCCCGAGCTCGTGCCCGTAGTTGTCCGGGTGGACGTCCACCCCGCCAGCGAGGAAGAGGCCGTCCAGCCGCTCGTAGATCTCCCGCAACGTCTCGGTATCCTGTTCCAGGAGCGGGATCATCCACGGGATGGCGCCCCGCTCCGCCAGGACGAGGAAATAGCGCTGGCTCATCACCCATGAGGGAGGCAGGTGCGGCGGGATGTCGTCGATCGCGTGCAAGCTCTGGGTCGGCACGCCGATGAGCGGCCGTCGGTTCATGCGGCTCCTCTCCCGCTTTGTCGACCACGCGCCGGGCGCGTGCTTCGCGAAGTCAGGATACTCCCGCCCGGACCGGTTGTTCGGGGGTCATCCGGCGTCTCCGCCGGCCGCCGGCGCCTCTACGCCGGCCCGGGTTCCTCCTTCTCCGCGGCGAGCGCGCGGGCGCGCTCCAGGTCCGCGGGCGTGTTCACGTTGAGGAACAACCGTGCCGGATCGCCGAGGGCCCGGACCGGGTCGTCGGGCACCGGCACGAGCGCCAGCCGCTCCAGGAACGTCTCGACGCGCCGCACTCCCGCGTCCAGGCAGGCGGCGGCGACGCGCCCGGCCTCGCGCGCGTAGGCGGCGCACAGGGGCTGGGGCCGCCCGTCCCAGCGGGGCACGGCGGCGAGCGGCGGCACGGCGGCGGGTTCGGCGGGCGGCGGCGGAGCGGCGGCTCGCCCGGAGCGCCGCGCGGCCGACCGCTCGGCGTCCTCCAGGGCCCCGAGCAGGAGCCGACCAAGGGCCGGCCGCAGGAAGGGGAGGTCGCAGGCGACCACCCACGCCGTCGGCGCGCGGATGGCGAGCAGCCCCGCCTCGAGGCCGGCCAGCGGCCCCTCGCCGGGGCGGCGATCGGCGAATAGGCGCAGCCGGACGGCTCGGGACCGCTCCGCCCCGGACGCCGGGCCTGCCGCTCGCTCGAAACGGAACGCCGGGCCGCCGGACCCCTCCGCCGGAGGCGCGAATCCGCCGGGAGCCTCGCGCCACCCGTACCGCGCCAGCGCGCCGCCGGCGGCTTCCGCGTCGTGGACGACCAGCACGAGGTCCGTGCAGACGGGGGCGACCGCGTCGAGCACGCGCTGGAGGATCTCCCGCCGGCCCACCCGCAGGAACGCCTTCGGGACGCCCCCCATCCGGCGCGACGCCCCGCCCGCCAGGAGCACGGCGGAGGCCTCGGGCCGGCTCAATGCGTTCCCGTCCGGGCCGGCATCCGGCTCAGAGCTCGCGCAGGAGCGCCTCGACCTCCGCCCGGATCCGGTCGCGCACCTCGCGGAAACGGTCGGGCGGCAGGCCCTTCGGGTCGGGTATGTCCCACTCGATCCGCCGCTCCGCCGGCATCCAGGGGCAGGCGTCCCCGCATCCCATGGAGACGACCGCCCGGTATGGCCCCTGCGGCACCTCCTGCAGCGACTTGGAGCGCTGGCCCGAGAGGTCGTGGCCTTCCTCGGCCATCAGGGCGACGGCGGTCGGGTCCACGCGGCCGGCGGGCCGGGAGCCGGCGCTGAACGCCTCGACGCGGCCTTCTCCCGCGGCGCGCGCGAACGCCTCGGCCATCTGGCTCCGGCAGGCGTTCTCGATGCAGACGAAGAGCACGCGCGGGCGTTCGGTTCCGGTTCCCATGCGCGCTATCTTACCCTCATGGAGCCCACGGAGTCACGGATGAGCGGCACCGCGGGCGGGGCGCTCACAACCGCCCGCCGCGCCTGCCGCGTGGACGATGCGGCCGCGGGGTGGATCGAGGACGAGGTCGCCGCCGAGTACCCGCTCACCGTGATGGTGAACGGCCGCGAGATGGCGACCATCGTCTGCAGCCCCTCCCACCTCGAGGAGATGGTGCTCGGCTTCCTCACGGCCGAAGGCGTCCTCCGGCCCGACGAGCCGCTACGCGACCTGTACGTGATCCGGGAGGAGGGGATCGCGGTCGTCGAGGCGCCGGAGCGGGAGGGCGCGCTCGAGCAGGAGATGTTCGGCAAGCGCTTCGTCGGCTCCTGCTGCGGGAAGAGCCGCACCGGCTTCTACTTCTTCAACGACGCGCGGACCGCCCGGCCCGTGCGCTCCGGGATGCGGCTGCCGCTCGAGGCCTGCTTCCGGCTCATGGCGGCGCTCCAGGAGGCGTCGCCCGTGTTCGCCCGGACGGGGGGCGTGCACAACGCGGCGCTCGCCACGGCCGACGGGCTGGAGGCGGTCCGCACCGACATCGGCCGGCACAACACGCTCGACAAGCTCTACGGCTGGGCCCTGCGCGAGAGGGCGCCGCTCGCCGAGCGAGCGGTCGTGTTCAGCGGGCGGATCTCCTCCGAGGTGCTGCTGAAGGTGGCGAAGATGGGCTGCCCGATCCTGCTCTCGAAGTCGGCCCCCACCGACCTGGCCCTCTCCATGGCCGAGGAGCTGGGCGTCACCGCCGCGGGCTTCCTGCGGCCGGGCCGGATGAACGTGTACACGCGGGCGGAGCGGATCGAGGGGGTGCCCACCGGACCCTGACCTCAGCGTGCCTTCGCGATCACCCCGTTGTGCGCCTTGATGTAGCCGCAGCGCAGCGGCCGGAAGCCGCTCTCCCACGCGTACAGCCCGAGCTGACGGGCGTCCATCAGCTCCCGGTAGCCGAAGTTCATGATCTCGCCCATGGCGAGGTAGAACGCCCGCGATCGCCACTGCCGGCGGGGAGTCGTGAAGATCGCGTAGCCGGCGGGCTTCAGGAACTTCCGGTGCCAGGCGAACGCCATCGGCTTCAGCTCGTCCGGGAAGTGCTCGACGAGCCCCACGCTGAGCACGACGTCGAAGCTCGGACCGTAGTCGAGATCCCGGATATCCGCCACCACGAAGTCGATCTCGAAGTCCGGCCGCCGGTGCACCCGCCAGTCGCCGGTGCGCGGATCGCGGCCGAGGAAGGGATAAGAGGCCGGGAAGCTCCCGAAGCGCTCGGTGCGGCAGAACTCGTCGTAGTCGACCAGCACCGCGTGCCCGCCGGGATACTGCGCCAGGAGCTGCATCGCCTCGTAGCCGTCGGCCGCGCCGAGGAAGAGGATCTCGGGCCGCCGCAGATCGAGCCCTTCGAACAGCGCCCGCTTGCCCCGGGGGTCCCATACCGCGTCCTCCACCCGCTGCACGCGGTTCCAGACCGCCAGCCGCGCGATCTCGCCGAGCGTCTGGCGCGCGGCGCGCAGCTCCAGCCCGCGCAGGTCCCCGAGGAGCTTCCGCCGCGCCCGCGCCGCCGCCTCGGGCACGTCGTCCGAGAACAGGCGGTGGAACTCGCGGTTGAAGTGCTCCCACTGCACGGAAACGGGCATCTCCCGCCCGTGCGCCTCTTCCCACCCCTCGCGCTTGCGGGAATAGTTCCGGACGAGCACGGGGCGTCCCAGCTCGCCCCAGGAGAGCCGCGACCAGTCGGTGTCCGAGAGGTCCTCGAACACGTCGGGGGGACCGGTGCGGAGGTCCTCGACGTACGTGCCCAGGCGGCGCACCGACCCGAGCGCTGGTTGGGACGGCCCGTCGCTCCGGCCGGGCTCGGGGGACCGCTCGGGCGCGATCGAGCCCCACGCCCGCTCCGGAGCGGGCCGGCCTCCGTCGGCGGGCTGCGGCCGGCCTCCGTCGGCGGGCTGCGGCCGGC
>CAZTGV010000110.1:0-7040 GCA_964613475.1 uncultured Gemmatimonadota bacterium | reverse complement strand
GCCGGCCGGGGCGCGCCGGGACGGGGGCCCGCGGGACTCCGCCGGCGCGAGGCGCACGGGTCCGCCGCCCGCGTGCCGGCCGGGCCGGACGGCGGCCCGGCCGGCCCCCGCCTCGTCCTGCGCGGCGCCCGGCTCCACAACGTCCGCGACCTGGACGTCGCCTTCCCCCTCGGGGCGCTCACCGCCGTCACCGGCGTCTCCGGCTCCGGCAAGTCCACCCTGGTGCACGACATCCTGTTTCGCGCCCTGGAGCGGGAGCTCGAGGGCCGGACGACGGCCAAGGAGCACCTGGGCGAGCCGGCCGGCGCCTACGAGGCCCTGGAGGGCGCCGCCGCGCTCCGCGGCGTCACGCTGGTCGACCAGAGCCCGATCGGGCGCACCCCGCGCTCCAACCCGGTGACCTACATCAAGGCGTTCGGCGAGGTGCGCCGCATCTTCGCCGAGCAGCCCGCCGCCCGCCGGCGCGGCTACGAGCCGGGGCACTTCAGCTTCAACGTCCCCGGGGGGCGCTGCGAGGCCTGCAAGGGCGCGGGCGAGGAGGAGGTGGAGATGGTGTTCATGGCGGACCTCACCGTCCCTTGCGAGGTGTGCGAGGGCACCCGCTACCGCCCGGAGGTACTGGAGGTGGAGGTGAAGGGCCGCACGATCCTCGACGTGCTCCGGATGACGGTGGACGAGGCGATCCGCTTCTTCATCCGCCAGGACAAGCTCGGCGAGGCGCTGTGGCAGCTCCAGCGGGTGGGGCTCGGCTACCTGCGGCTCGGGCAGCCGGCGACCACCCTCTCCGGGGGGGAGGCGCAGCGCCTCAAGATCGCCCGCGAGCTGGCGCGGAGCGGAGGGTCGGGCCGCCGCATCTACATCCTCGACGAGCCGACGGTCGGTCTCGGCCTGGGTGAGATCGGCCGCTTGATGGATGTCCTGGAGGAGCTGGTGGACGCCGGCCACACGGTGGTGGTCGTCGAGCACAACCTGGACGTGGTCGCGCGGGCCGACTGGGTGGTCGACCTGGGGCCGGGCGCGGGCGCGGAGGGCGGTCGCGTGGTGGCCGCCGGCCCGCCGGAGGCGGTGGCGGCCGATCCCCGCTCCCGGACGGCGCCCTACCTGCGCCGCCACCTGGAGGGCGACGCGCCCGCCCCCGCCGAGTCCGTGGCCGAGGGCGAGACGGCCGATCGAGCCCGACGCGGGCGGTGAGCCCCGCGCTCTCGGTCCTCCTTCCCTGCCGGGACGCCGCGCCCTGGCTCCCGGAATGCATCGCCAGCCTGGAGGGGCAGGCCGAGGGCGAGTTCGAGGTGCTGGCGGTGGACGACGGCTCGGCGGACGGCACCCGCGCGCTGCTCGCCGCGTGGGCGGCGCGCGACCGCCGGGTGCGGGTGCTGGACGGGGCGGGGCGCGGCATCGTGGCCGCGCTCCGACGGTCGGCCGGCGCGGCCCGCGCGCCCCTTCTCGCCCGTATGGACGCGGACGACGTGGCCCACCCCGAGCGGCTGGCGGCGCAGCGGCGGCTCCTGGACCGAGACCCCGGGCTGGCGGGCTGCGGCACCGGGTTCCGCTACTTTCCCCGCGACCGGCTCCGCTCCGGCTACCGGCGCTACGAACGGTGGCTGAACGGCCTGCGGACGCCCGAGCAGGTGCGGCGCGACCTGTTCGTCGAGTGTCCGGTCGCCCACCCCACGCTCGTGCTGCGGCGCTCGGCCTACGAGGCGGCGGGCGGCTACCGGGACGTGCCCTGGCCGGAGGACTACGACCTGGTGCTCCGCCTCCACCGGGGCGGCGCCCGGCTCGCCAACGTGGGCCGGCGGCTGCTCCGGTGGCGCGTCCGTCCCGACCGGCTCTCCATGCGCTCGGAGCGCTACGCGGCCGACGCGTTCCGCCGCTGCAAGGCGCGCTTCCTGGCCGGCGGCTTCCTGCCCCCGGACCGGCCGCTCGTCGTCTGGGGCGCCGGTCGGGTGGGGAAGCGGATGGCCCGCGCACTCATCGGCGAGGGCGAGGTCCCGGACGCGTTCGTGGACCTGGATCCCCGCAAGGTGGGCCAGCGGATCCACGGGGCCCCCGTCCTCTCCCCGGAGGCGCTGGCCGCGCGGGTCCTCCGGTCGCTCGCCGAGGTCACGGGTCGGCCCTACGTTCTCGTCTCGGTCGGCTCGCCGGGCGCCCGGCAGGAGATCCGGGAGGCGCTGCGGAGGATGGGTTTGCGCGAGCCGGAGGACTACCGGGCGGTGGCTTGACCCGAGACCGAGAACGGATCGGCGGCCCCGGCCGCCGGCGGAGAAGCGGAGAAGGGAGAGCGATGCTGCAAGGCGCGGGAATTCGACGGGGAATCGGCTTGCTCGGAGCGCTCGGCGTCCTCGGGGCGGCGGCTCTGGCGGGCTGCGCCTCGGCGCCGGAGCGCGGGGCTCCGGGCGACGTCGGGGCCGAGCGGGCGGAGGCGGACGCGGACGGATCGGCCGAGCGTCCGGCGGACGCGGAGCGGCGGGCGCTGCTCCACGGCACGCGCGGCGGCGCCTGGACGTCCACCTACCGGCCCCTGCCCTCCCGGACCACGCTCATCCGCGGGGCCACCGTGATGACGGCGGCCGGCGAGGAGCTCGAAGGCGGCGACGTCCTGCTGCGGGAGGGCCGGGTCGCCGCGGTCGGCCGCGGGCTGGAGGCTCCCGGCGACGCGGAGGTCGTCGAGGCGGCGGGCCGCTACGTGACGCCGGGGCTGATCGACACGCACTCCCACCTGGGCGTCTATCCCTCCCCCTCCGTGCGGGCGCACGCGGACGGGAACGAGATGACCTCGCCCGTGACCCCGGAGGCGTGGGCGGAGCACGCGGTGTGGCCGCAGGACCCGGGCTTGACCCGGGCGCTCGCCGCGGGCGTGACGACCGCGCAGATCCTCCCCGGGAGCGGCAACCTGATCGGCGGCCGCGGGGTGACGGTCAAAATGGTCCCGGCGCGCACCGCGCAGGCGATGATGTTCCCGGACGCCCCGATGGCGCTGAAGATGGCGTGCGGCGAGAACCCGAAGCGGGTCTACGGGAGCCGCAACGAGGCGCCGATGACGCGCATGGGCAACGTGGCCGGCTACCGGTCCGCCTTCATCCGGGCGGAGCGCTACCGGGACGAGTGGGACGAGTGGCTGGACTCGGGCGAGGGCGACCCGCCGGACCGCGACCTGGCCCTGGAGACGCTGGCCGAGGTGCTGCGCGGGAACATCCTGGTTCACAACCACTGCTACCGGGCCGACGAGATGGCCCACATGATCGACCTGGGGCGGGAGTTCGGCTTCAAGATCCGCTCCTTCCACCACGCGATCGAGGCCTACAAGGTCCGCGACCTCCTGGCGCGCGACACGATCGGCGCCAGCATGTGGACCGACTGGTGGGGCTTCAAGATGGAGGCGTTCGACGCGGTGAACCAGAACATCGCGCTCGTCTCCGAGGCGGGTGCTCCGGCGATCCTGCACTCGGACAGCGACCTGGGGATCCAGCTCCTGAACCAGGACGCGGCGAGGGCGATGCATGCGGCGCGCGCCGCCGGCATCCGGGCCGACCGGAACGACGCGATCCGCTGGATCACCGCCAATCCCGCCTGGGCGCTCGGCCTGGAGGATCGGGTCGGCACGCTCGAGGCCGGCAAGAACGCGGACGTCGTGCTGTGGAGCGGCGATCCGTTCAGCGTCTACTCGCGCCCCGACCGGGTGTGGATCGACGGCGCGCTCGTGTACGACCGCGCGCGCCCCGAGCTCCGGCCGGTGACCGACTTCGAGCTGGGGATCCTCGGCGACTGGCCAGCCGCCGGAACCGGCGCCGACGAGGACGGGCCGGCGGCCCGGGGAGGCCGGCGATGAGCGGCGCGACACGGAAGAGGACGAAGCTCGGAGCCGGCGCGCTCGCGGCGGTCCTGCTCGGTCTGCTCGCCCCGGAGCCCGGCGCCGCCCAGGACCTGGCCATCGTCGGCGGCACCGTGCACCCGGTGGCGGGCGAGCCGCTCGACGGCGCGACGGTGCTGATCCGCGAGGGGCGGATCGAGGCGGTCGGACGGGAGGTGGCGGTGCCGGACGGGGTGCGGCGGATCGACGCGCGTGGCCGCGTGGTCACGCCCGGGCTGTTCGACGCGTCGACCCAGATCGGCCTCGTCGAGGTCGGTCTGGAAGCCGAGACTCGGGACACCCGGATGGAGGACGAGGATGCGATCACGGCCGCCTTCGACGTGGTGGACGGGATCAATCCTCGCTCCACCCTCATCCCGGTGAACCGCCTCGGCGGCATCACCACGGTGCTGTCGGCGCCCTCGGGCGGGCTGATCGCCGGGCGGGCCGCCGTCCTGGACCTGAGCGGGGGCTCGCTGGACCGGATGCTCGTCCGGCCGCGGGCGGCGATGATGGCGAGCTACGGGCCGGGCGCCGCGCAGGCGGTAGGCGGCGCGCGCGGGGCCGCCTCGCTGCGGCTGCGCGAGATCCTGGAGGACGCCCGCTTCTGGCGGGAGAACCGGCAGGCGTTCGACCGGGGTGCCGCCCGTCCGGTCGCCGGCTCGCGGCTGGACCTGGAGGCGCTCCAGCCCGTGCTGGCGGGCGAGATCCCGCTCATCGTCCGGGTGGATCGCGGCAGCGACATCCTGGCGGTCCTCCGCATCGCGCGCGAGTACGGCCTGCGGCTCGTGGTGGCCGGCGGCGCGGAGGCGTGGATGGTGGCGGACTCGCTCGCCGCGGCCGAGGTGCCGGTCATCCTCAAGCCGCTGACGAACCTCCCCGGCGGCTTCGACCGGCTCGGCGCCCGCTTCGACAACGCGGCCCTGTTGCACGACGCCGGGATCCCGGTGGTCCTGGCGACCTTCGACACGCACAACGCCCGCAACCTGACGCAGGAAGCGGGGAACGCCGTGCGTTACGGCCTGCCGTGGGAGGCGGCGCTTCGCGCCGTCACCCTGGCCCCGGCCGAGGCGCTGGGAGTGGCGGACGGCTACGGGAGCCTGGAGCCGGGCAAGGTGGGGAACGTGGTCGTATGGAGCGGCGATCCCTTCGAGCTCTCCACCCGGGCCGAGGTCGTGGTGATCCGGGGGGAGCCGATGCCGGACGCCTCGCGCCAGCGGGAGCTCATGGAGCGGTACCGCGAGCTGGACGGAGGCCCCCCAGCGTATCGCCGCGGGGGCGGGACGGACGGCAGTTAGGCCGCGGGGGCGGCTCAGGTCAGGCGAGCGGCCGCCAGGTAAAGCGTGGCGGTCGCCAGGTCTCAGGCGGGGGTCGCTACACGGAGTGGAGGGGCCGAACGCCGGCGGACCCGGGCGGGCCGGCCCCCTGGCCGCCCGCCCTTCGTCCGGGCGCGACGCCGGACCAGCTCCAGCACGCAGATGTCGTACAGCTCGGCGGGCATCAGACGCCCCGATTCGAAGCCTCTGGAGATCGTCTCCAGCGCCCCCCCGGGAAACGGGCAGCCGAGCGCGGCGGCGGCCGGGGCGACGTCCGTCGCCCGTCGGGCGCCGCACAGGGCGGCGGCGAGGCACGCCCGCCCCTCGCCGTCCACGAAGCGGAGTCGCGGATGCGGCTGCACGCCGCCCGTCTCGTAGCGCTCCACGTAATTGGACAGCATCGTGTCGGGAAGGGCCTTCCAGTCCACCATGGCGCTCGCGGGCTCCTCGGGAGAGATTGAAACTCGTTCTCAACCGCTTGCAAGTTGAGGGCACGGGCGGGCGGACGCAAGGGCGCGCGGCCGTGAGATGGGGCCCGCGGCAAGGCCATCCCGTGGTGCCGGGTGGAGGGGTCTGGCGGCCGCCTCGACGGCGGCGCGGGCCCTGCGGCGAATGCCCGGTGGGCAGGCCCTCGGAGGGGCCGGTCGAGGGGTTGCGTCGCTATCAATAATCGCTATTGTTAGGCGTCCCCACGGGGACCCGGGCACCGTTCACGCGCACACACGGGGAGAGAGCATGGCGGATCCACGGCAGGAGCTGATCGAGGGGTTGAACGAGGACCTGGCGGGCGAGTTCCAGGCGGTCATCCACTACCTGGTGGCGGCGGAGATGATGACCGGCCACAGCCGGCCGGAGCTACGAGGCTTCTTCCAGTCCGAGATCCAGGACGAGCTCGGTCACGCGCAGTTCCTGGCCCACAAAATCGTGGCCCTCGGCGGCACGCCGGTCACCGCGCCGAGGGAGGTGCGTCTCGGCTCCGGGAACAAGGAGCAGCTGGAGATCGCCCTGCAGGCCGAGCGCGACACGATCGCCCGGTACCAGCAGCGCGTGAAGCAGGCGGACGCGGCCGGCGATCCGGGCCTGCGCGTGCGGCTCGAGGACGTGATCGCGGACGAGACCGACCACATGCACGAGCTCGAGCTCATCCTCCAGGACTTTTAGTCCGCCCCCGGCGGCGCGACTCCGGGAAAACCGGACCGCGCCGCCGGCCTCCGCCGATCCGCCGATCCGCCGCTTCCGCCGAGGCTTCCGACGTCGTCCGCGGGCCGGGCGCTCCCTCCACGGCGGGGGCGCTCCGAACCCGTCCTCGTTCGCCCTCCATGGTCGCGCCGCCGCTCGCTTTCGGGTAGATTTCGGGGGTGAGGACGCGACGGCGGGCGGGCCCTCGGAGGGCCCGGTCGCGCCCCGCGTCGCGGCGGCTTCCACTCCGAGGACCGGTCCGCGCGGATGCGGTCCCCGTCCCCCGAGACCCGACGGGAGTCCATGGAGACGTCCGAACGCGTCGAACGCATAGAGTCGCGGCTGCTCGAAGACGAGATGCGCGAGTCGTTCATCGACTATTCGATGAGCGTGATCGTGCAGCGCGCGCTTCCCGACGTGCGCGATGGGCTGAAGCCCGTGCACCGGCGGATCCTGTACGCGATGAACGAGCTGGGGCTCGCCCCGAACCGTCCGTACAAGAAGAGCGCCACGGTCGTGGGCGACGTGCTCGGGAAGTACCACCCGCACGGAGATGCGGCGGTCTACGACTCGCTCGTGCGGATGGTCCAGACCTTCTCCCTCCGGTACCCGTTGGTGGACGGCCAGGGGAACTTCGGCTCCATCGACGGCGACAGCGCCGCCGCCTACCGCTACACGGAGACGCGGCTGGCGCC
>CAZTGV010000109.1:0-7243 GCA_964613475.1 uncultured Gemmatimonadota bacterium | reverse complement strand
GGCGCGCCGGGCCGCGGCCCGCAGCCGGTCGGCGGCGGCGGCGGCCCGGTCCGCCCGCGCCGCGTGCGCCTCCGGCAACGCCGCCGCCGCGCCGCGCACGCCATCCTGGAGCTGGGCGATCCGCGCTGCTGCCGTGGGCTCGGCCACGATCGTCACCTCCTGGTCCGTGTGAAGGGGTGGTCAGGATACGGAGGCGCGCCGGCGGCAGCCAGCACCGCCCTCCGCGTCCCGCAGGCGACGCCGCCCCGCCCCGGCGCCAGCGAAGGCCCCGCTTGGAGCGCCGCCGGGCGGCTCCCATCTTGCCCGGTGGCGACGCCCGACGCAGGAGACCGGCCCGCCGTGCCGAACGAGACGACCCCGGGAGGCCCATGAGCGACCGAGACCCGATCCGCCGGATCGCGATCAACACCGGCGGCGGCGACGCGCCGGGCCTGAACGCGGTGATCCGCTCGACCGTGCTCTCGGCCCTCAACCGGGGCTGGGAGGTGTTCGGGATCGAGAGCGGCTACGGCGGCCTGCTGGCGGACGAGGACGGCGACCTCGTCTCCCTCGGACGCGACGAGGTCCGCGGGATCGCCCACCTCGGCGGCAGCATCCTCGGCGCCACCAACCGCGGGAATCCCTTCGCCTGGTCCTGCAGGGGGCCGGACGGCTCGGTGGAGGAGCGGGACCGCTCGGACGAGATCGTCGAGGCGTTCCGCGCCCACCGGTTGGACGCCCTGGTCGCGATCGGCGGCGACGGGAGCCTCCACATCGCCAGGGAGCTGGCCGCCAAGGGGCTGCCGGTCATCGGCGTGCCGAAGACGATCGACAACGACCTCGGCGCCACCAGCCTCACCTTCGGCTTCCTCACCGCCGTCGACACGGCGACCGAGGCGATCGGGAAGCTCCACTCGACCGCCGAGAGCCACCAGCGGGTGATGGTGGTCGAGGTGATGGGGCGGCACACCGGATGGATCGCCCTGTTCAGCGGGATCGCCGGCGGCGCCGACGCCATCCTCATCCCGGAGATCCCGTTCCGCATCGCAAGCGTGTGCGAGAAGGTGATGGAGCGGGAGCGGATGGGCCGGCGCTTCAGCATCGTCTGCGTGGCGGAGGGGGCCGTGCCGCACGGCGGGAGCGCCGTGATGAAGGAGGTCGCGGCCGGGCGGGAGACGCAGCGGCGGCTCGGCGGCATCGGCGAGATCGTGGCGCGCGAGATCGCCGACCGCACCGGCAAGGAGACCCGCTCGCTCGTGCTCGGCCACCTCCAGCGCGGCGGCGGCCCGATCGCCTACGACCGGCTCATCGCGCTCCGCTTCGGGAGCGCCGCCATCCGCTTCGTCGAGGAGCGCTGCTTCGGCTGCATGGTGTGCCTCCGGCCGCCCGACATCGAGGCGGTGCCGCTCGAGGAGGCGCTCGCCGAGCGGAAGCAGGTGGATCCGGAAGGCGAGATCGTCGAGACGGGCCGGAACCTGGGGATCAGCTTCGGCGACTGAGCGCGGATGGGCCCACGCCCGGCCTTCGCGGGACGTCTGAACGCGCGAAGGGGCGCCCTCCACCTCCGGAGAGCGCCCCTTCGGCCGTTCTACCGCGGCTCGGAGTCCGAGGCCTCCCGGCCCCGGCCGCGATCGACGACCCTACCGTGCGGCCGCCGCTTGGCCCCGAACGCGGGAGAAGCGCTCCGCGACCGCCGGCCAGTTCACGACGTTCCACCACGCTTTCAGGTAGTCGCCGCGCTTGTTCTGGTAGTTCAGGTAGTACGCGTGCTCCCAGACGTCCACGCCCAGGACCGGCGTGTCCCCGTTCATGTACGGGCTGTCCTGGTTCGGCGTGGAGTAGACGGCCAGGTCGCCGCCGGAGCGCACGACCAGCCAGCCCCAGCCGCTCCCGAACTGTCCGGACGCCGCGTTCGTCAGCTTCTCCCGGAAGTCGCCGAAGGAGCCGAACGCGTCGTCGATCGCGTCCGCCAGGTCGCCCTCCGCCTCGCCGCCGCCGTCCGGCGACATGATCTCCCAGAAGAGCGAGTGGTTCGCGTGCCCACCCCCGTTGTTCCGCACGGCCGTACGGATGTCCTGCGGGACGGAGTCGATGCCGCGGAGCAGGTCCTGGATCGACTTCTCCTGCAGGTTCGGATGCTTCTCGAGGGCCGCGTTCAGCTTGTTCACGTAGCCCTGGTGATGGCGGTCGTGATGGATCTCCATCGTGCGCGCGTCGATGTGCGGCTCGAGCGCGTTGAAGGAATACGGAAGATCGGGAAGGCTATGCTTCGCCATGTCTCCTCCTCTCGAGGGTCGAGGGCTCGGGCCCGGCGCTTCGTGAGCCGCGGATCCGCGGCCTCCATGTCCGGGAAGCCGAGCCGGGAATCCGGCTGCGTGTGGGCCCGTTCGGGGAACCTCCTCAGATGCAGCATCCGGACCAGCCGAACCTGCCGCAAAGACAGCAATTTCATGCCCGATCGGCGCGGCGGCGAGCGCGCCTCGCCTCAGGCCGCCAGCTCGCGCAACACGCCTCGCCTCAGGCCGCCAGCTCGCGCAACGCCCTCCGCACCAGCACCGGCACCATCGCCCGGCGCCACTCCTTGTCCACGATGATGTTGTCCAGCGGATGGCACTGCCGGTACGCCTGCTCGGCCACCGCGTCGATCACCGACGGGGTGAGCCGGTTGCCGACCGCCGCCTCCCGCACCCGGCCCAGCCGTCGCGGATACGAGCCCATCGCCGAGGCGACCATGTCCAGCTCCTCGACCCGGCCCTCGTCGTCCAGGGCCGCCGTCACCGCCAGGTTCAGGATCGGGAAGTCGATCGAGCCCCGCGGCCGGAGCTTCTGGAACGAGGCGCGGATCGGCCGCTCCGGATAGGGCACGAACACCGAGACGAGGAGCTCGTCCCGCTCCATCCGGCGGTTCCAGATGCCGTCCGAGGTGAAGAAGTCGGCGATCGGGACCTCGCGCCGGCCCTCGGCGCCCGCGATCTCGAGCGTCGCGTCCAGGGTGATCAGGGCGGGGGGCGTGTCCGCCGAGTGGGCGGCCACGCACCGCGTGCCGCCCTTGATCACGTGGCAGACGTCCCCCTCCTTCTTGAGGCAGAAGCCGAGCGCCTTCCGCCAGAAGCGGGTCTGGTTGTAGTAGGTGCAGCGGGTGTCGAGGCAGACGTTCCCGCCGATCGTCCCCATTCGCCGGAGCTGTGGACCGGAGACGAGCTCGCAGGCGCGCGCCAGGGAGGGGAAGCGTTCGCGCACGGCCGGATCGGACGAGACCGTCTGGAGCGAGGTGCCGGCTCCGATCCGGAGCCCCCTCCGTGTCCCGGGCGCGCCGTTCGTATCGGCCTTCGTATCATCGCCCACGCCGTCGGATCCCTCGCCCGCACCGTTGGATCCCTCGCCCGCGCCGTTGGTCGCCCCCGCCCCGCCGTTCGTATCCTCGCGCACGCCCCGCAGCTCCTCGATCCCGCGGAGCGCCACCAGGTGCCCCGGCGTGAAGAGCTTGTGCTTCATGTTGGGGACGAGGTCCGTGCCGCCCGCGATCGGCATCGCGTCCTCCCCGTGCTCGCGCAGGAGGCCCAGCGCCTCGTCGACCGAGCCGGGACGGTGATACCGATACGGATGAAGTCGGAGCATGTCTGGAAGATAGCCGAGATCGCGCCCTTCCGCGAAGCACGGTGGACCATGATTCGTGCCACGACGCGCCGTCCGGGGCGTGGTTCAGCCGCCCGTGGCGCCCGCCGTCGCGTCCACCAGGGACCCGATTCGCCCCAGCGCCTCCCGCAGCCCCTCGGCCGGCCCCCCGAAGCCGATCCGGAGGTAGCCGTCCATGCCGAAGTGGTCGCCCGGGACAACCAGCACGTCCTGCTCGATCCGCAGCCGCTCGGCAAGGCGAGTGGAGTTCTCCGCCATCGCGTAGCGCAGGAAGGCGATCGCCCCGGCGCGCGGCGGCACCATGGAGAACGCGTCCCCGCGCTCCGCCACCCAGTCCACCAGCAGGTCGAGGTTCTCCCTCAGGATCCCGCGCGTACGGGCGAGAACCCGAGCGCGCGTCTCCGGCGCCAGGACGGCCGCGGCGAGCGCGTCGGAGAGGGCGGCGGGCGCGATGGTCGTGTAGTCCTTGCGCGCCCAGAGCGCCCCGATCAGCTCGGACGGCCCGACGGCCCAGCCGAGCCGCAGCCCGGGCAGGCCGTAGGCCTTGGAGAGCGACCCGGTCACCACCACCCGGTCGTGCCGGCCCCACAGGCTCGGCGTGCGCTCCCCCGAGAGCTCCGCGCCGGCGTAGACCTCGTCGGAGAGGATCCACGCGCCGGTGCGCTCGGCCGTCTCCAGCACCTCGGTGACCGCCTCCTCCGCCAGCACGGCGCCGGTCGGGTTGTTCGGATCGGTGACGACGATGAGCCGAGTGCCCGGTCCGGCCGCTTCCCGGCAGGCGCCGGGCGCCGGCTGCCACTCGCGGTCCTCCTGGAGACGAAACGCGCGCACCTCTGCGCCGAGGCCCGCCGCCAGCCCCGGCGTCTGGGCGTAGGTGGGCTCGAGCACCGCCACGCGGTCGCCCGCCGAGACCAGCTCCCACACGGCCAGCAGGTTCGCCTCAGCGCTGCCGAAGGTGACGAGCACCTGCTCCGGGGTCGCGCCCGGATGGAGCGCCGCGATCCGCTCGCGCAGCGCCTCCGTCCCGTTCGTCTGGGTATAGCCGAGCCCCACCGGCGCCGGGTCGATCCCCGTCAGCTCGAGCAGCTCCCCCCAGGTGAACGGGTGCACGCCGCTCTCGGAGAGGTTGTGGGCGACCCGGTTTTCGTGGAGCGACTGCCAACGCTCCATCTCGAACGGCGGAAGCGGCATCGAACCTCCATGCGTCGTCGTGTCGTGGTCGTCGCGAACGTACGACACAGGGACGCGCGGCGAGAGCCCCTCCGTTAGCTTTTCCCGACCGGCGGCGCGCGTCCCCCTGGCCGACCGCCGGGGCGCGTCCCCGGGGCCGACCGCCGGTACCCCCTGCACGCGACGCCCGCAGTCCGCCGACAGGCAACCAGGAGGCCGACATGAGCCGCGACCCCGCGCGAACCCCGCCCCGCGACCCCGGGCCCCCCTCGTCCCGCCAACCCGCCGAGCGGACGCGCACCGTCAGCCGCCGCCGCTTCGCCGCCGAGGCGGGGGCGGCCGCCCTGTTGCCGCTGGCGGTCGGATGGCCGCCGCTCCTCGGGCGGACGGAGCCGGCCGGCCCGGCCACGGGGGCGACCGGGGGAGCCGACCCCGGCCTCGTTGAGGCGGCGACTTCGGTCGCGGGGCGGCAGGAGGCACAGGAGCAGGAGGCCCCGCCCGGGACGGACGCGCTGCTCGACTACGTCCGGGCGCGCTACGGCGAGCGTCTGGACGAGGAGGCGCTGGAGATCGTCCGCGAGGAGATCGCCGGCTCGCTCCGGTCGGCCGAGGCGCTGCGGGAGGTGCGGCTCGAGAACGGGGACGAGCCGGCCTGCGCCTTCCGCGCCTGGCGGGCGGACGAGGGAGGCGCCGCGTGAGCGGGGTGAACGGCGCGATGGCGCGCCGCCGCCAGGAGGAGCTCGCCTTCGCGACCATCGAGGAGCTCGGGCGCCGACTGCGCGCCGGCGAGGTCACCGCGCGGCAGCTCGCCGAGCTATACCTGGAGCGGCTGGAGCGGATCGGGCCGCGGCTCAACGCCGCGGCCGCGGTCACGCGGGAGCGGGCCCTGGAGGCCGCGGAGCGCGCCGACGCGGAGCTCGCCGAGGGGCGCGACCGGGGGCCCCTGCACGGGATCCCGTACGGGGTGAAGGACCTGATCGCCGCCCGCGGCTATCCGACCACCTGGGGCGCGGCCCCCTTCCGGGACCAACGCTTCGAGGAGGACGCGACGGTGGTCCGGCGGCTCGACGAGGCGGGCGGCGTCCTGGTCGCCAAGCTCGCCTCGGTGGAGCTGGCCGGCGGCATGGGCTACCAGCAGGCGGACGCCTCGCTGACCGGCCCCGGGATCAACCCCTGGAACCCGGGGGCGTGGAGCGGCGGCTCCTCGAGCGGCCCCGGATCGGCCGTGCCGGCCGCCCTGGTGGGGTTCGCGATCGGCACCGAGACCTGGGGCTCGATCGTGACCCCCGCCGCCTTCTCCGGCGTGTCGGGGCTCCGCCCCACCTACGGACGGGTGAGCCGCGCCGGGGCGATGGCGCTCTCCTGGACCATGGACAAGCTGGGGCCGATGTGCCGCTCGGCCGAGGACTGCGGGCGGGTCCTGCGCGCGATCGCCGGGCCGGACCCGCGGGACCCGACCGCGGAGGCGCGGGAGCTGCCGGAGGAGCGCTTCGCGTTCGCCGAGCGGCCCCGGCTGGCCGTCCTGAAGGGGACGGGCGAGCGGGAGCACCCCGACGTGCGCGAGAACTTCGCCCGTTCCCTGGGGGTCCTGGAGTCGTTCGCCTCGGTGGAGGAGGTGGAGCTCCCGGACCTGCCGTACGGCGCGGTGGCCGGCACGATCATCTTCGCCGAGGCGGCGGCCGCCTTCGAGGAGCTGGTGGACTCGGGGCGGGTGGCCGAGCTCGCCGCCCCCGAGGACCGGGTGAAGCCGTACGCCGGCCAGGTCATCCTGGCCAAGGACTACATCGCCGCGATGCGGATCCGGCGGAAGGTCCAGCGGGCGCTGGACGAGACGCTCGCCCCGTTCGACGCGATCGTGGGGCCCACCCGCACCTCGGTGGCCAACCCGCTCGAGGCGCGCTTCGGCGAGTACTTCGGCGAGTTCGGGGGACCGTCGATCGGCGGCGGGGCGAACGCGGCCGGGCTTCCGGCCGTCACGGTGCCGAACGGGTTCGGCGAGCGCGGGCTCCCGACCGGGCTCCAGTTCACCGGCCGGGCGTGGGAGGAGCTGCGGATCCTGGAGCTGGCGCGCCGCTACCAGGACCGGACCGACTGGCACCGGCGGCGCCCGGAGCTGTAAGCCCCGCCCCCGATCCGCGTCCGCGATCCTCGTCGACCGCGCCGCTCGGCCGGTCGGGGCCGCCGCGCCATGCCGCGAACGCGCGGCGCGCTCCGCGGGCGGGCCCGACGGCGTCAGACGCGGTAGCGGTTCTCCCGCGCGTACTTGTGGGCGGTGTAGGAGGCGACGATGTGGCAGATCCAGCCCAGCAGCCCGCCCGTCCCGATCCACAGGCCCGGGGTGATGATGAGCCAGAACACGCCGCGCAGGATCGTGCCGTTGTAGAGCTGGCCGAGCCCGGGGATGAAGAAGCTCAGCACCGCCGCCGTGCCCGCGTTCCGCATCGCCGCCTCCGCGCGT
>CAZTGV010000108.1:0-7337 GCA_964613475.1 uncultured Gemmatimonadota bacterium | reverse complement strand
CGGACGTAGCTCACGTCCCAGACAGTCCCTTCGGTGTAGGGCCGCTCCTGGGCGACGCCGTCGGACGGCAGCGCGACCAGGGCGCAGGCCGCCAGGGCGAGCATCGCCGCGACGGCACGAAGCCTCGTGCTCATCGAACGCATGAAACCTCCTCGAAATGGATGGGAATGCTGCTCCGAAGCCGGCGGCCCGCGGGCCCCCGGGCGCTCACCCGTCCCGCGGCCGTCGCACGCCGGCGGCGCGCGAATCGGCCCCGGACGGGACGACCGTGTAGCTGGCGGACATGCCGTTCCGCAGGTGGTCGGCGACGTGGCAGTGGAAGAGCCAGCGGCCCGGGTTGTCGGGGACCATGTCGGCCACCTGCATCTCCATCGGGACCAGGCTCCCGACGTCCGTCCGCATGCCCCGGCTGGTCACCACGTTGCCGTGCCAGTGGGGGGCGTGGAACTCGAAGTTCGTCGACGCCATCAGATACCAGCGCACGCGCTCGCCGACCTGCATGGTCAGGCCGGGGAGATGGTTGAACGTGAGCCCGTTCATCGTCTCCATGAAGTTCCGGCCCCGATCCGGCTCGACGGAGATGCCCCCGAAGGCGTTTCGGACGACCCGCACGCTGTCCGGACGACCGGTGTAGCGGCGGATGTTCTCCTCCAGGTACCAGCTCTCGTTCTCGTTCACCTCCGAGAAGGACACCACGAACTCGCGGTCCACATCGCGCGGCGTGCCGTCCGGCCGGGCCTCTCCGCGGCGGGTGACGATGATCGGTCCCATGAGCCCGGCGTTGAGGTCCCGCTCCTCGTGGGCGTGGGAGTGGTACATCCACATGACCGAGCTCCCCTCGTGCGCCGCGGGCCCGGCTCGCTCGGGGACCGGCCACACGTAGACGTGCATGCCTCCCGGCGGGACGCCGTCGTCCGCCTTGTCGCCGTTCCGGGTGTCGTCCAGGTAGGGGGCCCCCTCGGAGCTCTTCTCGTAGAACACCCCGTGCGGGTGGAGGCTGGCGGGAAACGAGGCGTTGTTCCGGAAGACGATCCGCAGGGTGTCTCCGACGCCGGCCCGGAGCAGCGGCCCCAGGAAGCCGAGATGCTCCCAGTCGGCCGAGCGGGGCTCGAGCCGCGAGAAGGTGGAGTCCGTGTACGCGCGGTAGAGCGCCTTGCGGTACACGCGGCCGATCCACGCCGGCCCGGTCGTGACCGAGAAGCCGCTCACGCTGTCGAACGGCTCGCCCGTGATCTGGTTCCGCCCGGAGGGCGCGTAGTCCCAGACGACCTCGTCGGCGGCGACGTAGTAGGTGCGCGTGGTTCCCCGCTCGGAGCCCCCGTCCCACGCGCAGGCGGCGAAGCCCGCGAGGAGCGCCGCCGTGAGGGCGGCTACCGGAAAGGCCCTGCGTTCGGCGTTCGGCGTCATGCGTCCTCTCTCTGTGCGCTCGGGTCCGGTCCGGCCGCGGCCGCTCGCCGCCAGCAGGGCGACGTTGTGGAGGGGAAGTTGGCGACGTATCGTTTGCGCGCCGTTAGCCCGCCGCTAACGGGGGGTGTTCGCACTCGCACGGAGGTCGGCCCACCGCATGATCCACCTGCGGCTGTTCGGCGCGGTGGACCTGCGCCACGACGACGGAGCGGAAGCGCGCTCCGTGCTGGCCCAACCCCGGCGGGTGGCCTTGCTGGCCTACCTGGCGCTCCGGAGTCCCGAGGGCGGGACGCGCCGGGATACGTTGCTCGGCCTCTTCTGGCCCGAGTCCGACGCCGCCCGCGCGCGCGGCGCCCTTCGAAACGCCCTCCACTTCCTGCGACGCTCGCTCGGTCCGGACGCCATCCCGTCCGAGGGCGACGAGGAGGTGCGACTGTCCCCGGAGCGGGTGTGGTGCGACGCGGTCGCGTACGAGCGCCTGCTGGCCGACGGACGTTCCGCGGAGGCGCTGGAGCTCTACCGCGGCGACCTGCTGGAGGGCTTCTTCATCTCCGACGCGCCCGAGTTCGAGCGTTGGCTGGAGGTCGAGCGGCGCCGCCTGCGCCGTAAGGCCGTGGCGGTGTCCGCCGAGCTGGCCCGGGTCGCGGAGTCCGAGGGACGGCTGGAGCTGGCGGTCCACCACGCGCGCCGGGCGCACACCCTCTCGGAGGACGACGAAGCGGCGGCCGGCCGCCTGGTCACGCTGCTCTGGCGGTCCGGCGACCGCACCGGGGCGCTCCGGGCGCACGAAGCGCACGTGCGGCGGCTTCGGGACGTCTACGATCTGGAGCCGTCGCCGGAGATGGCCGCTCTGCCGGGTCGGCTGGCCGGCGAATCGCCGCCCGCCGCCCCGACCGCGATCCCGGCCGACGAGCGCGCCGGGACGCGGGCCGACGCTCCCGCCGAAGCGCGGGTCGAGCTTGGCGGCGGAACGCGGGCTCCGGCCGGGGCGCGGGCCGGCACCGCGGAGGCACCGGCGGCGACCCGCTCCGCGACCGACCCCGGGCGGCCCGACGAGCTCGCTCCCACACGCCGCTTCCCCCGCGTCGGCCGGGCGCGGGCGATCCTCTTGGCGTCGGTCGTCCTCGCGGTGGTCGCGGCGGGCCTCCTGTGGAGCGCGCGCGGACCGGCGTCCGAGCCCTCGCCCGATGCGGTCGCGGTGTTTCCCTTCTCCTACCGGGGAAGCGCCGAACACTCGTTCCTGGGGGAGGGCCTGGTGAGCCTTCTCTCGGCCGGCCTGGACGGCGCCGGGGCGCTGCGAAGCGTGGAGCCCCGCACGCTGCTCTCCGGACTGGATCGACAGGACAGTCGCCTGGACGACCCCCGGCGGGCGGGCCGAGCGGGGCGCCAGCTCGGGGCGGGCCTCTTCGTGCTCGGGCAGGTGGTGGAGACGGGTGGACGCGTTCGGGTCCGTGCGGCGCTGTACCGTGCCTCGGACGAGGGGCCGCCGTCCCGGCTTCGCGAGGCATCCGTGGAGGGCAGGATCGAGGAGCTGTTCGACCTGGTCGATGCCCTGGCGGCGCAGCTCCTTGAAGGCCGCGGAGGGCCGGGCGCCCGCAGCTTCGCCGGCGCGACGCGCTCGTTGGCCGCCCTCAAGGCGTACCAGACGGGAGAGACGGAGTACCGCTCGGGGCGCTACGAGGCGGCGCTGACCGCGTTCCAGCGCGCCGTGGAAGCCGACAGCGCGTTCGCGCTCGCACATTTCCGGCTGAGCAACGCCGCCGTCTGGCTTGGCCGCGGCGAGCTGGGCCGTCGGGAAGCCGCCCACGCCCTCCGGCTCGCGGACCGAGTGCCTCTCGCCGACAGCCTCCTCTTCGCCGCCTGGCACGAGGCGCGGTTCGGCGACTTCGACCAGGCGGAGAGCCTGTACCGCCGGGCCGTCGCGCTCCGTCCGGAGGATGCCGAGGCGTGGCTCGAGCTCGGGGAGCTACTCTTTCACTGGGGCCCGGCGGTGGGCCGCCCGATCGCGGAATCGGGGCCCGCCTTCGAGCGCGTCCTCGCGCTCGACCCCCGCCACGGGAGCGCCCACCTCCATCTGGCCCGTCTGGCCGCGGCCGACGGCCGAGCGGTGGAGCTCGCGGCCCTGGTCGACCGGGCCATCGAGGAGGATCCGCAGGCCACTTGGGCGCTGGAGCTCTCTACGCTGCGGGAGCTGCTCTCGGGGGATCCGGTGCGGCGGGAGCGGTCCATCCAGGCGGCGGGGCGGGCCGACGAGCGGACCGCCGGGGAGGTGCTCCGCAGCGTGTCCGCCTTCTCGGGAGACCTGGACGCGGCGGAGCGGCTGGCGCGGGAGCTCGGGCAGCCCTTCCGCTCCGAAGCGCTACGGGCCCATCTGGAGGTGCTTCTCCTCGACCTCGACCTCGCGCACGGCCGCTGGCGCGAGGCCGTGCGCAGGCTCGAGGCGGAAGGGACGCTCCTCCCGCCCGCCCGCCAACTCGAATATCGGGCGGCGATCGCCACCCTTCCCTTCCTTCCCGTCTCCGACGCGGAGCTCGTGGCCCTGCGCACGGCGCTTCGGGACAGCCTGACGGCCCATCCTCCGCTGCCGCCGCCGTGGGACGCGCGCTGGCGCGGCAGCGCCGAGTTCCCCCCCCTCCTCTGGGAGGGGCTCCACGCGCCCCGACGGCTGTACCTGGAAGGCTCGCTGAGCGCGCGACTGGGCGATGTGGCCGCGGCGCGGCGCGCGGCCGAGACGCTCGAGCGAATGGGTCGAGACGGGGAGCGCCTCGGCGAAGGGCTCGCCCGGCTCCTCCGGGCGCGGCTCGCCCGGGTGGCGGGCGAGCCTCGGCGCGCCCTCGCGTCGCTGGGCCCGCCGCGGATTCCCCCTGAGCGCACCTACGAGCGCCTGCTGGACTATCCGCGCGGCTACGAGCGCTTCCTGCGCGCCGAGCTGTCGGAAGCCGTGGGCCGACCCGAAGAGGCGCTTCGATGGTACGCCACCTTTCCCTCTGCCACGGCGGCGAATCTCGCCTATCTCGGACCGGCGCACCTGCGTCGGGCCCGGCTGCACGACGCGGCCGGCGACCGGGCGGCCGCAATCCACCACTACGAGCGCTTCCTGAGGCTCTGGGAGGGGGCCGATCCGGAGCTGCGACCGGCCGTGGAGCGGGTCCGGGAGCGGCTGGCGGAGCTCCGCTAACCGCCCACCGGAGCGGCGGGCGCGTCCGCGTACCACCGCCGCCGCGGTCGGCTCACGTGGTGGAGGAGGCCGGCGAACAGGAGGGAGATCAGGAACAGCAGGTCGCTTCCGGCCAGCAGGAGGCTCACCGCGCCCGCAATCCCCGCCATCTCGGCCCCCGCCCACGCGAGGATCAGCTGCCGCTGGAACCGGAGGGGCGCGGCCGCGTCCTCATCCGGGCGCCCGCGCTCGATCCGCTCCAGGCGCCGCCGCGCCCCGCCCCAGGCGAAGCGCCACAGCAGGAAGCCGCCCACGGTGAGGCCGGCCCAGGCGTACAGGCCCGCGCTCCCGACCGGCGCGAACGGGGCGGCGCCGCCGTCGGTCACGAACCAGGCGGCCAGCCCGAGCAGCAGCGGGGAGAACGCGATCGCGAAGAAGATCACCCGCGCGACCAGGAACGCCTGCTCCGGCGTGGCCGGGACGGCCGAGCGAGCGCCAGCCGCCGGGGAGGTCTCCCTCGTCGCGGACGGATCCGTCATCCGCCGAACGCCGGCCGATGCGGCGCGCCGGCCGGCAAGCGCTCCGCCTCCGCCTCGGGCGCCCGGGCGCGGCGCCAACCGAGGGCGAGCGCGTACATGAGCAGCCCCGCCCCGCCCGCGGTGACGAGCCAGGCGGCAAAGGAGCGCAGGTTCGCGCCCGCCACCATCCAGTCGCCCGTCATCCGCAGGAGGTCCGGTGCGAAGCGGATCACCGCCGCCCCGACGGGCACCCAGACCGCGGCCCGCCAGCCCCCCAGCAGGAAGGCGCTCACGCCGATCGCCAGCATACCCGACCAGAAGAGCGCCGTGGACGGCCGGACGAACGCCTCGCCGGTGATCCCCACCGTCGTGCTCACGCCGGCGATCGCCCCGGTGATCAGGCAGCAGCCGCACCCCGTCGCCAGGGCCGCCCCCATGATGCCGCCGGCCATCGCGCCGGGCTTCGGGCTCGGAAACGCCCGGAAGAAGGCCACCCCCAGAAGGAGCGCCGCGATCAGGTAGAAGCCGGCTCCGACGAGCTGCGAGGCGCTCCAGGGCATCGCGGAGGCGGTCATCACAGTGGGCGGGGTCAGCACCGCGCCCACGGCCAGCGCGGCGAAACCGCCCAGGGCGAGCCGGCCCGATCCCCCACGCACCCGCCACAGCCCCATGATGATCAGGGCGGCCGCGACCCCGATCAGGATCGGGTGGACGACCGTCGTGGTGCTGGCCAGGCCGGCGGAGCCGGCGAGGATCGCCGCATTCGTGGCGACCCCGCACGCGCACGCCATCAGAAGGGCGGTGCCGCCCAACGCGGAACGGCCGGGGCTGAGAAGCGCGCTCACGCGGTCTCCTCGTTGGCGAAACGGAGGACCCTCTACACTGGGGCGCGCGGGGATTTCCAGGCAAGAGGCGTGCGTCGACGCGAGCCGCACGCGGGAGGCGGGCGAGACGCGAGCCGCGGGCAGGACGCGAGCCGTGGCCGAGGGCGACGCGCCAGACGCGAGGCCTACTCGCTGACCCGCCGCTTGACGCGGCGAATACGTGCATATACACATTGAATCCGTGAGCGAGACCCGGATGGACCTGTCGGAGACGCGGAACTGCCACTGTCTGGCGGCCCGGCGTCGCGCGCGCGAGATCACCCGCCTGTACGAGGCCCGCTTGCGGCCCCACGGCCTCCGCGCCACGCAGTTCTCCATCCTGGCCGTCCTCGCCCAGACCGGGGCGAAGCCGGTGGGTGAGCTGGCCGACCTCCTGGGCCTCGACCGGACCTCGTTGACTCGCAGCGCCAGCGTGCTGGAGCGGGACGGCTGGATCGCGTCGGCGGAGTCGGAGGACGCCCGCGAGCGACCGCTTCGCCTCACCCAGGGCGGCCGCCGCAAGCTCGCCGAAGCCCTTCCCGCCTGGAAGGAGGCGCAGGACCTCGCGCACGAGATGCTGGAGGGGGAGACGGCCGGCGCCGCCTCTACGAACGACTGAGCGCGGCCGAGCGGCCGGCGCCAACCCAGACGAAGGAGCGCGACATGAGCGCGGTGCGGCTGTTGGTCGGTACGAAGAAGGGGGCGTTCGTCCTCACCTCGGACGGCGCCCGCGAGCAGTGGGTGGTCGATGGGCCCCACTTCGGAGGCTGGGAGATCTACCACCTGACCGGATCCGCGGCCGATCCGAACCGCCTCTACGCCTCGCAGTCCAACGGCTGGTTCGGTCAGCAGATCCAGCGCTCGGAGGACGGCGGCCGGAGTTGGGAGCCCGTGGGCAACGAGTTCGCTTATCGCGGAGACCCCGGCACGCACCAGTGGTACGATGGCACGCAGCATCCGTGGGAGTTCAAGCGGGTGTGGCATCTGGAGCCGAGCCCGGACGATCCGGACGTGGTCTACGCGGGCGTGGAGGACGCCGCCCTCTTCCGTTCCGCCGACGGCGGGCGCACCTGGGAGGAGCTGTCCGGCCTGCGCGAGGTGAAGGGCCATTTGTGGCAGCCCGGGGCCGGCGGCATGTGCCTGCACACCATCGTGCCCGACCCGCGCGGCAACGGCCGCATGTTCGTCGCCATCTCGGCCGCCGGCGTCTTCCGGACCGACGACGCGGGCGAGACCTGGCGCGCGGCGAACCGCGGCCTCCAGTCCCCCTACGAGCTCCCCGACCCGGACGCGGACGTCGGCCACTGCGTGCACCGGATCGCCATGCACCCCTCCAACCCCGACGTGCTGTTCATGCAGAAGCACTGGGACGTGATGCGGAGCGACGACGGG
>CAZTGV010000107.1:0-7352 GCA_964613475.1 uncultured Gemmatimonadota bacterium | reverse complement strand
AGCGGCGGGGCGAAGCGGATCACCTGGTGGTGGGTCTCCTTGGCCAGGATCCCGCGCTCCATCAGCGCCTCGCAGTACGGGCGCGCGGTGCCGGAGGACTCCTTGATCACCACCCCGATCATCAGTCCCCTGCCCCGGACCTCCTCGACGTGCGGCGAGCCGATGGCGCGCAGCTCCTCCATGAACCACGCGCCGAGCTCGTCGGCCCGGCCGGACAGGTCCTCGTCCAGGATCACCCGCAGCGCGGCGCGGCCGACGGCGGCGCCCAGCGGGTTGCCGCCGAAGGTGGAGCCGTGGTCCCCGGGCGTGAAGACATCCATCACCTCCTCATCGGCCAGGATGGCGGAGACGGGGTAGACGCCGCCCCCGAGCGCCTTCCCGACGATCAGCACGTCCCCCCGCTCACCCTCCCAGTCGGCGCAGAACAGGCGGCCCGTGCGGCCCAGCCCGGTCTGGATCTCGTCGTTCAGCACCAGGACATCGTTCGCCCGGCAGATCTCGAGCGCCCGCGCCCACCAGCCGTCCGGCGGGACGACCACTCCGCCCTCGCCCTGGATCGGCTCGACCAGGAACCCGACGGTGTCGTCGGTGATCGCCGCCTCCAGCGCGTCCGCGTCCCCGTAGGGGATGAGCTTGAATCCCGGCGTGAACGGCCCGAAGCCGTCGCGGTACTGCGGCTCGCTCGAGAAGCCGACGATCGTGGTCGTCCGCCCGTGGAAGTTGTTCTCGCAGGCGATGATCTCCGCCTTCCCCTCCGGGATGCCCTTCACCCGGTAGCCCCACTTCCGGCACGCCTTGATCGCCGTCTCGACCGCCTCGGCGCCCGTGTTCATCGGGAGCGCCTTCTCGTAGCCGGTCGCCTCGCACAGCTCGCGCAGGAACGGGCCCATCCGGTCGTTCTGGAACGCCCGGCTGGTGAGGGTGATCCGCTCCATCTGCTCGCGCGCCGCCTCGAGGATCCGCGGATGGCGGTGCCCCTGGTTGAGCGCCGAGTAGGCGGCCAGCATGTCCATGTACTCGTTGCCGTCCGCGTCCCACACCCAGCAGCCCTCCCCCCGCTCCAGGACGACCGGCAGGGGATGGTAATTGTGGGCGCTCCAGCGCTCCGCTTCCCGCAGCAGCTCCTCGGTCCTGTTCATCGCGGCATCACCGTTTCTCGGTCTGGGTGTTCGTGGGACGACAGCCAGGCTTTACGCTCGAACGAGAGCAAGCCTAGAGCCCGCGCGCGGTCCCCGGCAAGCGGGCCCTCGTTCCACCGGCGCGCCCCCCGCGCGACGCGCCGGCCTTGCATAGAATTGCGATTTAATGTATAAATGTGCGCTCGCTGTCAAGGGCCAGGCCCGATGCGGTGCGACCGCGGGCCGCGGGCCCGAAGAGGACGCATGACGACCAGGAACGAGGCCGGGGACCGCGATGACCCAGATCCGACGCGTGGCGCTCGCCTATTCGGGCGGGCTGGACACCTCCGTGATGATCCCGTGGCTGCGGGAGCGCCACGGCTGCGAGGTGGTGGCCGTGATCGCCGACGTGGGGCAGGGGGAGGACCTGGAGGCCGTGCGCGAAAAGGCGACCGCCACCGGGGCGGTGGAGGCGGAGGTGCAGGACCTGCGCGCCGAGTTCGTGGAGCGTTGCGTCCTCCCGGCGCTGCGGGCGGGCGCGGTCTACGAGGGCCGCTACCTGCTGGGCACCGCGCTGGCCCGGCCGGTGATCGCGAAGGGCCAGGTCGAGGCGGCGCGCCGCCACGGCTGCGACGCGCTCGCCCACGGCTGCACCGGCAAGGGAAACGACCAGGTGCGCTTCGAGCTGGCCTACCAGGCGCTCGCCCCCGAGCTGCGGGTGGTGGCGCCGTGGCGGGAGTGGACGATCCGCTCGCGCGAGGAGGCGATCGCGTTCGCCCGGGAGCGCGGCATCCCGGTGCCGGTGACGCTCGAGAAGCCGTACAGCGTGGACCGGAACCTCTGGCACACCTCCTTCGAGGGCGGCGTGCTGGAGGACCCGGCCCGCCCGGCGCCGGCCGAGCTGTACGAGCGCGCCGTCGACCCCCGCGCGGCGCCGGACGAGCCCGAGACGCTGACGATCGGCTTCGCGGCGGGGCTGCCGGTCTCCCTGGACGGGGAGCCGCTGGAGCCCGTCGCGCTCCTCGAGGCCCTGAACCGCCGGGCGGGCGCCCACGGGGTGGGATGGGTGGACCTGGTGGAGAACCGCCTGGTCGGCATGAAGAGTCGCGGCGTGTACGAGACGCCCGGCGGCACCGTCCTGATGGCCGCGCTCCGAGACCTCGAGTCGCTCGTCCTCGACCGGGACACCGCGGCCTTCAAGGAAGGAGTGGCCCGCCGGTACGCGGAGCTCGTCTACCAGGGGCTCTGGTTCTCCCCGCTCCGCGAGGCGCTGGACGGCTTCCTGGAGGCCGCCTGCCGGCACGTGACCGGCACGGTGACCGTGCGGCTCTACAAGGGGAGCGCCCTCCCGGTGGCGCGGAGCGCGCCCCGCTCGCTGTACCGGGAGGACCTCGTCACCTTCGGCGAGGACGCGGTCTACGACCACGCGGATGCGGGTGGCTTCATCCGGCTGTGGGGGCTTCGCACCCGGGTGCACGCGGCCGTGCACGGCGCGGCCGGCGCGGTGACGATCCAGCCTCCCGGGCCGAGGCCGTCGAACGGGGCCGGGCCCCCGGGAGCGGACGGACGGGCCGCGCCGACGGCGGAGAACGCGGCGGAGAACGCCGCGCGCGCGGACGGCTCGCGCGCCGTCCCGGCGCTGGCGGCGGAGGGCTGAGCCCGGGCATCCTCCAGGTCATGACCGAGGACGAGAGGACCGCGCTGTGGGGCGGACGCTTCGATGTGTCCCTCCACCCCGCGGTCCACGCCTTCACGACCTCCCTTTCCTTCGACCGTCGGATCGTGCGGCACGACCTGGTCGGAAGCCTCGCACACGCCCGCATGCTGCTAGAGACGGGCATCCTGGCGCGGGACGACGCCGAGCCGATTCTGGAGGGTCTCGCCGGCCTCCTGCGCGAGATCGAGGAGGGCTCCCTCGCCGTCGAGGGCGAGGAGGAGGACGTCCACACCTGGATCGAGCGGACGCTCCGGGGCCGGATCGGCCCCGCGGCGGGGCGGCTGCACGCCGGCCGCAGCCGGAACGACCAGACCGCCGCTGCCCTCCGCCTGTGGACGCGGGAGGCGGCGGCCGGCCTGGTCCGCGACGCCCTCGCCCTCACCGCGGCCTGGCGGCGGCAGGCGGAGGCCCACCGCGAGACCTTCCTCCCCGGCTACACCCACCTGCAGCGTGGCCAGCCGGTGAGCCTGGCGCACCACCTCCTGGCGCACGCCTGGGCCCTGCTGGGGGACGCCGGCCGCCTGCGACGGCTGCACGAGACGGCGGGCCTCTCCCCGCTCGGCGCCGGCGGCCTGGCCGGCTCGTCGCTGCCGCTCCGCCCCGAGCGGACGGCGGAGCTGTTGGGCTTCGAGGCCCCGCACCCGAACAGCCTGCTGGCGGTGGCGGACCGCGACTGGGTGGCGGAGATGGTGTTCACCTGTGCCCTCCTCCAGGTCCACCTCTCCCGCTGGGCGGAGGAGGCGGTGCTCTGGACCTCCTCGGAGTTCGGCTTCGCGACACTCTCCGACGAGGTCGCGCAGGGGAGCAGCCTGATGCCGCAGAAGCGGAACCCCGAGGCGGCGGAGCTGGTGCGCGGCAAGGCGGGCAGGACGATCGGCCGGCTGACGGGGCTGCTGGCCACCCTGAAGGGGCTTCCCCTCGCCTACAACAGCGACCTCCAGGAGGACAAGGAGGCGCTGTTCGACGCGGTGGACACGGCGCGCGGCTCGCTCGCCGCCACGACCGCGGTCGTCGAGGGGACCCGCTACCATCCCGAGCGGATGCGCGCCGCGCTCGAGGGGGGGTTCGTCACCGCGACCGACCTGGCCGAGGCGATGGTGCGGGTCGGCACGCCCTTCCGCGAGGCCCACGCCCGCGCGGGCCGGCTGGTGCGGGAGGCGGAGGCGCGCGGGGTGGAGCTGTGGGAGCTCCCGGCGGAGACGCTGGCGGCGCACGCGCCGGAGCTGGACCCGGAGGCGGCGGCCCTGCGCCCGGAGGCGGCGGTCCGCGCCCGCCGGCTCCCCGGCGGCCCGGCGCCGGAGGCCGTCGCCGCCCAGCTCGCGGCCGCCGAGACGGAGGCGGAGGCGCTCGGCGCCTGGCTGGCGGGGCTGGAGCCACCCCCCATCCTGCGCGCCCACCGGGCCGGCGCGCTCCTCGCCGAGCGGATCCCGTGAGCCGGCGCGACCGGGAGCGCGCGCTGCTCGAGATCGTGGCCGAGGAGGCGATCTCCACCCAGGCGGATCTGGTGGAGGGGCTCGCCCGCCGCGGGATCGAGGTCACGCAGGCGACCGTGTCCCGGGACGTGAAGCGGCTCGGGCTCCTCAAGCTCCCCGGCCCGGGCGGGACCTACCGCTATGCCCCGCCCGACGCGGAGCCAGCCGCCCCGCCGGTGGCCCGCGAGACGCTGCGCGACGCGGTGCGCGAGTTCGTCACCGGGATGGACGAGGCGCAGGGGATCTTGGTGCTGTGGACGCCGCCCGGCTACGCGAACGCGGTGGCGATAGCCCTGGACGAGGCGGCCCTGCCCGGGGTGGTGGCGACGCTCGCCGGCGACGACACGATCTTCGTCCTGGCCCGCACGGCGGCGGAGCGCGAGCGGGTGCGGCGGCGTCTGGAGGGGTGGTTGACTTGACCCCCCGAGGTGGGGTCGGACACTATCGTGCCATGGACCTCACCGGCTTTCTCCGCTTCCTCCACGTCCTGGGCTTCGTCCTCTGGATCGGCGTGAGCGTCACGCTCATGTTCGCCGGCATCCGGGCGCGCCGGAGCGGCGACCCCCAGGTGGTCGCCTTCACCTACCGGTCGGCGGCCGGCCTGATGAAGTCGCTGGCCGTCCCGGGCATGCTGTTGACGATCGGGGCGGGGTACGCGCTCGTGCCCCTGCTCGGCTACCGCTACTTCGAGCCGTTCCCCCATCACTGGCTGTTCCAGATGCAGCTCCTGGGGTCGGTGGCCTTCCTCCTGGCGCTCCTCTACCAGGTTCCGCTGGCGGACCGGCTCGCCCGGGCCGCGGAGGCCTCGGCCTCCGCCGGCGAGGAGAGCGCGGCCTTCCGCAAATACCGGCGGCGGAACGCCATCGTCGGCTCGGTGGTAGGGGTGTTGCTGCTGGCGGTCGTCTTCCTCGGCACCGCCCGCCCGTGACGCTCGCGCCCTCGGCCGAGGCCGGCGCGAGGGACGAAGTCGGGGACGGCCCCGCCCGGATCCGAGGGCCGCGACGGTGACGCGGCGGACCCTCGTGCCGTCTCTGAGTCGATGACGCCGAACGGAAGGACTCGCATGGAATGCCGACGTTCCCGCGTCCCGGCCGCGCGCCCCGCGGCGGCAGCGCGCCCCGCCGCGACCGCGACGCTCGCCGCGCTCGCCGGCCTGGTCGCGCTCTCCGGGATGCCCCTGCCCGCCGCCGCCCAGGACGCGGTCACCTTGCGGCTCGGCGCCGCGCAGGGGGAGACGGCGACCTACCGGTTCGAGCAGGAGCTGAATTTCCAGATGCCCCCCGAGTTCGGCGGCGACCAGCAGGTGCGCTCGCGCCTGGTGCTGGCGCAGGCCGTCCAGCGGGTCGTCGGCGACACGATCCACTACCGGACCGAGGTCGAGGACATCGCGGTGGAGATGGCGGGCTCGCAGGCGACCGGCGACCTCGACTTCTCCCAGTTCCAGGGCCAGCACTTCGTCTCGACCGTGACGCGCCGGGGCGAGGTGCTCAACCTGGAGATGCCGGGGGCGGCGGAGGCGGGCGAGCAGATCGAGCATTCGCTCCGCCAGGTGGGCTTCCCGATCCTCCCGCGGCGCGCCGTCCAGGTCGGTGAATCGTGGGTGGACACGGTCCGCGTGGACGCGAGCGCGATGGCGCTCCCCGCCGAGGGCGAGATCGTCTCCATCAACCGGACGACGCTGCGCGAGCTCACCCGCTCCGGGGAGTCGACGATCGCCGAGCTGGATGTGGAGACCACCTTCTCCTTCGAGCCCGGAGCCCGGGCGATGCCGGGGATGCAGGTGGAGATGAGCGGCACGCGCGCCGATGATGTGCGCTTCGACGTGACCCGCGGCCGCTTCCTGGGCGCGACCGGACGGCAGGATTTCACTCTGGAGATGGCGATGCCGGGGGCGTCCGGATCCTTCACCATCCAGGGGACCGCGGAGAGCCGGGCGACCCTGGTCGAGTGAGGGCCGCGCGCCTCGGGGCCGTTAGGACGCCCGCGCCTCGGGCCCGCTAGGGTCCCCGCGCCTCCGAGAGGCCGTATAGGGCCTCGGCCCGCGCGTAGTTCCGCTCCGCGGCCTCTTCCGCCTCCCGCATCTCGTGCGCGATGCCGAGCGCCGCGTACACGAGATAGTACTGCGCCGGAATGCTCAGCCGGGTGGACGGCTCGGGCCAGTAATCCCAGTCGAGCAGGTAGGCCACCTGGAAGTCGTCCCACAGGAGCGTCTCGGTCCCCGACCGCTCGATCCAGGGCACGTCCAGCCGGTCGCCCAGGAAGGCGGTGTCCGCGGTCGACTCCAGCATCCCGTCGACCAGCTCGTGCGCCAGACCGCGGCGGAGCAGCTGCGGCTGGAGGCTCCAGCGGTCGTACACCGGCGGCGCGGTGGCCGCGAAGTGGACGGGCCGGTCCCCGAGCGAGTGCCGCACGATCGCCAGCACGAGCAGGTCCGGATAGGTGACCAGCTCGCCCTCGCGAACCGGCACCTGGACCCACTCGGAGAGCTGGAAGACCGTGTCCTGCGGATAGCGGAAGCCGGGCGGCAGCGTCGCCAGGGCCCGGTCGTCGAGGCCGAGCGCCGCCCGCTCGGGCGCCTCCGGGGCGGTCCCCCGGTACAGGGACGCGGCCGTCCCCGGCTCGAACGGCCGCTGGCAGACGATGACCGTCGGCGTCTCCAGCGGATCCACTCCGGGGGGACAGGGGGTCGTCAGGTCCCGGATCTGCCGCGCGTACCAGGGCGTCCCCAGGTAGGAGTGCACCATCACGGTCACGTCGCGGCGGATGCCCTCCACCTCCTGCAGGTACCAGAGCGGGAAGGTGTCGTTGTCCCCATTGGTGAAGAGCGCCCCGTAGGGCTCGACCGACTGGAGGAGGTTGTAGGCCCAGTCCCGCGCCGCGTAGTCGCCGCGCCGGTCGGCCCACGGGAAGTTCAGCACCAGCGGGACGAGCGCCAGAGCGAGGACCGGGGCCGCCAGGAGCGCCGCCCGGTCGCGGGACCGGCTCGCGCCGCCGGGACCCGCCGCCGCCCGGTCGCCGTCTCGCGCCGCGCGGATCCGCTCGGCC
>CAZTGV010000106.1:0-7513 GCA_964613475.1 uncultured Gemmatimonadota bacterium | reverse complement strand
CGCGATGAGGGATGCGGCGAGCTACTGGCTGGCCCGGGCGCTCGAGGGCGCGCTGGGCCGGATGTCCGAGCCCCGGGCGCGGGCGGTCGGCGAGCGCCTGGGACGGCTCGCGTACCGGCCGCTCGCGGTGCGGCGGGGGGTGGTGGAGGCGCAGATCGCGGCCGCCTTCCCCGACCGCGCCGCCGACTGGGTGAGCCGCACCGCCCGCGCCTGCTACGCGCACTTCGGGCGGGAGGCGGCGGTCACGCTCCGGCTGGGGCGCGCGGGGCGTGGCGCGGTGCTCGAGCGGACCGCCAACGCCGGCCGGGTGCGCGAGCGCTACCGCGCGCTCTCGGGCGGCGGCGCGGCGATCGTGGTGACCGGCCATCTCGGCAACTGGGAGCTGGCCGGGAGCGTCCTCGGGGCCGCCGGGCTGCCCGTGAGCGCGGTCGCCCGTCGGCAGCAGGGGCGCTTCGAGCGCCGGCTCGCCGCGCTCCGGGCCGACCTGGGCATCGAGACGATCCCGGAAGGCGAGGCGCCGCGTAGCGTTCCCCGCGCCCTGGCCGAGGGGCGGGTCGTGGCCCTGGTGGCCGACCAGCACGCCGGCCCGCGCGGCAGGGTGGTGACGTTTCTCGGCCGTCCGGCGTCCACCTTCCGGGGCCCGGCGCGGCTGGCGCTCGCCTGCGACGTGCCGCTCCTGTTCGGCGCGCTGGTGCGCGAGGGGGAGGGGTACCGCGCCCTGCTGGAGCGGGTCGGGCCGACAGAGCCCGACCTCCGGGCCGCGGCCGCGGACGACGGGGGCGGCGCCGCCGGCGCGGGGCGGGACGCGGAGGCGGCGCTCACCCGGGCGTGGGTGGCGCGCCTGGAGGCGGCGGTCCGCGAGCGACCGGAGCAGTACTTCTGGTTTCATCGCCGCTGGAAGGCGGCGGAGCGTCAGGCGGCCGGGACCCCCGGACCGGGGGCGCGCGATCCGGCCGGAACGGCCGGGGGGGCGGCGCGGTAGGAAAAGCCTGAGCGCCACGGGGGGTCGGAGCGGGACGGAGGGAGGTCGTTCAGTGATCTATATCGGACTGCCGGCGCGAGACGAACGCGATACGGTCGGACCGCTCCTGTGGCGCATCCGCGAGCTGCTGGGCGGGCGCGGCCGCGACTTCCACGTCATCGTGGTGGACGACGGCTCGGCGGACGGCACGGCCGAGCGGCTGGAGCGGTACCGCCGCGTCCTTCCCCTCACGATCCTCTCCCACGACCGTTCCCTCGGCTACGGGCGCTCGCTCGAGGCGATCGTCCGCGAAGCGGTTGGGCGCTCGGACTATCCGAAGCGCGACGCGCTGATCACCCTGCAGGCGGACTTCACGGACCCGCCCGAGGCGATCCCGGAGATGCTCCGGATGTTCGAGGGCGGGATGGACCTGGTGACCGCCTGCGCCGAGGAGGACGCCGGGTCGCCGCCGGCGCGGATCCGTCTCGCGCGGCTCGGGGCGCGCCTGCTCGCCCGTGGGCTTCCGGCCCCGGAGCAGGTGGAGGACCCGTTCGGGAGCTTCCGGCTCTACCGCCTGTTCACGCTCGCTCGCGCGCTCTCCGACCTCCCGCCGGAGCGGGAGCGGCTGCTGGCGCACGACGGGTGGGCCGCCAACGCGGAGCTCCTGCTGCGCGCCTGGCCGCACGTGCGGCAGGCGGAGCGGGTCGCGTGCCGGAGCGACCGGGACCGGCGCTACCGGGAGAGCCGCTTCCGGCCGCTGGCCGAGGTGCTGGACCTGCGGCGGGCGGCCCGCGATCCGGGCATCCGCGGCCTCTCCGCGCGGCTGCGGCCGGGGACGGTGGAGGCGTGAGGCGGCGGACGGGCGTGCCGCAGCGAGGCGTGAGGCGGCCGGGAGGCGTGAGGCGGCTCGGGGCGGCGAGCACGGTCGTGGCGGCCGCGGGGCTGGCCGCCGTCGCGCAGCTCTGGGCGCCGGGGCTGCCCGCGGCGGGCGCCGCCGGCGAGGCCCGGGCGGCCCAGACGGCCCACGTGACGCCGCCCGACCCGGAGCCGCTGCCGTGGCGCTTCCCGGTCGGCGAGCGGGCCGAGTACGACGTGACCTTCGGCCCGGTGACCGTCGGCAGGGGCCGGCTGCAGGTGGAGGCGATCGACACGCTGAACGCGGAGCCGGCCTACCGGGTCGCGCTCGAGGTCTCGGGCGGACCCTTCTTCTATCGGGTGGACGACCGGACGGTGAGCTGGATCGCCCCGCGGCCGCTGCGCGCGCTGCGCTTCGAGCAGCGCCTGCAGGAGGGCGACTACCGCCGCCACCGCCGCTTCAACTTCGACCACGGCTCGCTCACCTACGACCAGGAGGACTTCGACCGCGAGGCCGGGGAGTACCGGCCCGTGCCCGACGAGCAGGGGGTCCCGATCCCCGAGGGGGCGCTCGACGAGATCGCCTATCTCTACCTGGCGCGCTCGCTTCCCCTGGAGGTCGGCGAGACGTACACCTTCCACCGATACTTCAAGGAGGACGGGAACCCCGTCGTGCTTCAGGTCCTGCGGCGCGAGACGGTGCGCGTCCCGGCGGGTCGCTTCCGGACGATCGTGGTCCGTCCCATCATCCGGAGCGACGGGATGTTCGGGGAAGGGGGCCGGGCGGAGGTGTACCTCACCGACGACGACCGCCGGGTCATCGTCCAGCTCAAGTCGCGGTTGAAGGTGGGCGAGCTGAACATGTACCTGAGCGACTACGCGCCCGGACAGGCGGGCGCGCTGATTCCGCCCGCCGCCGCCCGGCCGTGAGCGGGGCCGGGGCCGGCGAGCCCGGGGAGCCGCCGGCCGACGAGCCCCGGGAGCCGCCCGCCGACGACCCGGGCGCCGCGGGTGACCACGCCCCGGGGGAGCCGCCGGTCGACCTCCGGGCGCTCGCCCGCGTCTCCGTCCACGACCGGCCCAACAAGGTCTCCGCCTCCCTGTTCGCCGGCCGTCCCCGCGCCGGCGCCTCCTTCGCCGACTTCTGGGCCTCCCTCCCACGGATCCTCGAGGCCGAGTCGCTCCGCGCGGTGGCGCGGGCGATCGCCGGGGCGGCGCGGCGGGAGCGGGGCCGCGTCTGGATGCTGGGCGGGCACGTGGTCAAGACCGGCCTCACCCCGGTGCTCATCGACCTCATGGAGCGGGGGGCGGTCAGCCACGTGGCGATGAACGGCGCCACGGCGATCCACGACTACGAGGCGTGCCGCTGGGGCGGGACCTCCGAGGACGTGGCCGCCGGGCTGGCGGACGGCACCTTCGGGATGGCGGAGGAGACGGGCCGCGACATGAACCGGGCGATCCGCGCCGGGGCCGAGCGGGGCCACGGCCTGGGCCGCGCCCTGGCCGACGACCTCGCCGCCCGCGAGGACTCCCGGCATCCGGAGCTGTCGCTCCTGCTCGCCTGCCGGCGCCTCGGGATCGGTGCGACCGTGCACGCGGCGATCGGGGCCGAGATCATCCACCAGCACCCGGAGGCGGACGGCGCGGCGATCGGCGCGGCCTCGCAGCGCGACTTTCTCACCCTGGCCGCGGCCCTGGAGACGCTGGACGACGGCGGGACGGTGCTGAACGTGGGCTCGGCCGTGCTGCTGCCGGAGGTCTTCCTCAAGGCGCTCACCGTGTGCCGGAACCTGAAGGCCGGCCGGCCGCGCGCCTTCGTGAGCGCGGACTTCGACATGATCCGCCACTATCGGCCCCGGGTGAACGTGGTCGAGCGGCCCACGGAGACCGGGGGCGGGACCGGATATCAGCTCACCGGGCACCACGAGATCATGATCCCGCTGCTCGCCTGGGCGGTCACCGAGGCGCTGGCGGAGGGCGACCGGGCCTAGCGGCCATGGACCGGGCTCTCGGCCGCCGGGTACGCACGACTCCGCCTTTTGCAGGCGACGAGCACGAGGAATATATTCGCGCTTTCGGCGCGGGCTTTCGGGGACGCTCCGGAGGCCGGGACGGACACACGAAGGAGGCGTTGTTGGGCAAAGGAAAGTACGAGCCGACCACCCTGGACCGCGCGCGGGACGAGTTGTTCAGCCACATCCAGCGTTGCGGCGTGCTGCAGGCGGAGTCCGAGCAGCAGACGGAGTGGCTGGAGGAGACCCTCGAGTATCTGGCCGAGCGCTACCCGGACCTCAGCCGCGACGAAGTGGTCGAGCTCCGTACGATGGGTGAGCGCTACTGCAGCCCCGCCATCCCGCACGGCGAGGTGGACGCCCGCGAGCACTGGACCGAGAACGGCGCCGAGGAAGAGGCCGCGGAGTCGACGCCCCCGGCCGAGGCGGCCGAACCGGCCGAGCCGGCCGACGCGGTCGAGCCCGTGGAGGCCGCGCGCGACGCCGGCGGCGAGACCCGCGAGGTGGGCGCCGCCTGAACGATCCGCCGTCCCGGCCCGACCCGGGACCTGAAGCCACAGCGGCCGCTTCGGTCACTCAGGACCGCGCGGCCGCGGGGCGCGACCCCTCGCGCCCCGTGGGGGAGACGGGCTCCCCCCGACCCACGACCTGATGGACGATCCCCTCTTCAGGCTGCTGGCGGTGCTCCTGCTGGTGGGGACGAACGCCTTCTTCGTGGCCGCCGAGTTCGCCCTCGTCCGCACGCGGCGCACGCGCATCCGCGAGCTGCTCGAAGGAGGGGACCGGCTGGCCCGGGCGGTCGACCGCGCGCAGCGGGACCTCGACCGCTCGATATCGGGCACCCAGCTCGGCATCACCCTCGCCTCCCTGGGGCTCGGCTGGATCGGCGAGCCCGCCGTGGCGCACACGCTGGAGGACCTCTTCCTGGCCGCCGGGATCGGCGTCTCGCCGATCGCCCTCCGGAGCCTCTCGATCGCGATCGCCTTCGCGCTCATCACCTATCTGCACATCGTTCTGGGCGAGCTGGCGCCGAAGTCGGTGGCGCTCATGAAGCCCGAACAGACGAGCCGGCTGGTGGCGGGCCCGCTCAACGCCTTCAACTGGATCGCCGCGCCGGCCATCTGGTTCCTGAACGGCTCCTCGAACCTCATCCTGCGCGCCTTCGCGCTCGGGGCCGCCGGGGCGGAGGAGCGGGTGCACAGCCCCGAGGAGATCCAGATGCTGGTCGAGCAGGGGTTGCGCGAGGGCGTGGTCGAGGAGGACGAGCAGGCGATGATCCACGGCGTCTTCGAGCTCACCCGGACGGTGGCGCGCGAGGTGATGACGCCCCGGCCGGACATCGTCGGGGTGGAGGCGGACGCCTCGTTGGACGAGGTGCTCCGGGTGGCCGGGCAGTCCGGCTTTTCCCGTCTCCCGGTCTATCAGAAGTCGCTGGACGACGTGATCGGGGTCGTCCTGGTGAAGGACCTCCTCCCCTGGCTCACCCGCGAGGACGGGCAGGGGGTGCGGGCGCGGAAGCTCGTCCGCGAGGCCCTGTTCGTCCCCGACACGAAGCCGGTCGACGACCTGCTCGCCGAGCTCCGCCACCAGAAGGTGCACATGGCGATCGTGGTGGACGAGTTCGGCGGCACCGACGGGATCGTCACCCTCGAGGACCTGGTCGAGGAGATCGTCGGGGAGATCTACGACGAGCACGACGTCGAGCGGTCGGAGATCTCGGTCGAGCCCAATGGGCGCGTGCTGGTGGACGGCGGCTATTCGTTCTCGGACCTGGCGGAGCGGTTCGGCCTCCCCGCGGGCACCGAGGGCGAGGACTACGACACGGCCGCCGGCTTCGTGATCGGCCGTCTGGGTCGGATTCCGAACGAGGGCGAGCGGGTGTCCCTCGGCGACGCGGAGCTGGAGGTGCTGGAGGTCGAGGACCGGCGCGTGACGCGCCTGGCGCTGCACGTGCCGGCGGACCGGACCGCCGGCGGCGAGGCCGCTCCCGAGGGGAGCTGAACGCGTCGGCGGCCGGACGGTTGCCCGAAGCCGATGGGCCGTGCAGGATGAGGGCGTGGCGCGCGCCGCCCGGAGCGCGCCGGGAGGAAGAAGGGGACCTGAACGACGGGAGGTTCGGGGGGCGATGGATTCCGAGTTCTGGAGCTGCGACCGGTATGACAGCGAGGCTCAGAGACTGTACGACGAAGGGGACTACGAGTCGGCGCTCCGGCTCCTGGGAGAAGGACTCAAGCTCTACCCGAGCTCGGCGGAACTACGCATCTCTCTCGGATACGCGCACCTGGCCAGGGAGGAGTACGCCTGGGCGCGGCTCGCCTTCGACGATGCGCTCGTCCTCGCTCCGGACCACGAGGAGGGGCTGGCCGGGCTCGGCGACGTCCTCCTGAAGCTGGGGGAGCGCGCCCGCGCCTTCCTCGCCTTCCAGCGGGTCCTGGAGTTGGGCTTCTCCGATGACGCGGACATGATGGTGTGCATCGGGCGCTCGCTCGCCCGAGAGGGGCTGGAGGAGAAGGCCGAGCGCTACTTCCGGCTCGCGCTGGAGGGGCAGCCCCGCTGCGCGGAGGCGGCCGCCGAGCTGGCGGCCGGCTACTGGCGACGCGGCGACGCCCAGGCGGCGCTCATCTGCTGCCGCCGGGCGCTCCTGGCCGACCCGGAGAACCACGAGGCGCGCGCCCTGTGCGGGAACCTGCTCTACGAGCGCGGCGAGTTCGGCGCGGCGCTGGAGCAGCTCGAGCGGATCCCGCCCCCGGACTTCTGGGATCCGATCGCCGCCTGGCGCACGGTGGAGCTGCTGCGGCGGCTCCGCGGCATGGAGCCCGACGCGGTCGAGCTCACCCCGTACATGGAGCGCCTGGAGGTGCTGAGCCCCGAGCCGACGCCGGAGGATCAGATCCTCGCCGAGGTGGAGGCGCTCCACGCCGATGGCGCGCCGCCCCGGCCGTGGCGGGTCTCGAACGGCCAGCTCGATCTCTTCTCCTGGATCCCCCGCGGCGCGCGGGGGGAGGACGTCCACCGCGTGCGGGTGCCCGATGGGCGCGTCTTCGAGGGCGACTGGAACGGGATCGTCCGGGCGATGCGCGACGGCTCCGCCGATCCGGCCGTGTCGGTCGCCGAGTTCATGCGCGACGAGGCGCGCCGGCTGCAGAACCTGACCGGGCAGTGGATCCGCTACGACGACGCGCGCGCCTTCATCGCCGAGTCGGCCCGGCTCGGCGCGCTCTACATCGAGCGGTAGCGGCGTGGGCCTCGGACCGTTCGGCGCGCGGAAGAAGCGGGAGAGCCGCGGGCGGGCGGACGTGTCGGGCGAGGCGATCGCCCGCCACCTGGCGCGCCGACTCGACGAATCCGGCCAGCCCGCGGCCACGCGGGTGACGGTGGCCGAGCTGCACAAGGTGCTCCTCCCCTACCCGGAGTGCCGGGAGGCGCTCGGCTTCGCGACGAAGGCCGAGTACGACGTCGCGCTGCTCCGCTTCCTGGAGAGCGGCGCCTACGTGCGGATCGACGAGACGGGGCTCACCGAGGCGGTCGAGGAGGAGCTCGCCTCGCCCGAGCCGGGCCTCGCCTTCCTGAAGAACTTCGCGGCGGCGCAGCTCCGGCTGCGGCGGGCCGCGCTGCCGGCCCCGGGACCGGATGGCGGGGCGGACGGCGCCGGAGGCGACGGCTCGGGGGCGGCCGATGCCGCGGC
>CAZTGV010000105.1:3303-7582 GCA_964613475.1 uncultured Gemmatimonadota bacterium | reverse complement strand
AGGCGTCGTCGGAGGCGAGGAAGACGTAGCAGGGCGCCACCTCCTCGGGCTGGCCCGCCCGCCCGAGCGGCACCTTCTGACCGAAGGTCTCCACGTGCTCCTCGTCGAAGCTGGCCGGAATGAGCGGCGTCCAGATCGGTCCGGGAGCCACCGCGTTCACCCGGATGCCGCGGTCCGCCAGGTGGGTGGAGAGGGAGCGGGTGAAGGCGACGATCGCCCCCTTCGTGGAGGCGTAGTCGATCAGGTGGTGGCTGCCGCGGTAGGCGGTCACCGAGGTGCTGTTCACGATCGCGTCCCCCTCGCCGAGGTGCTCGAGAGCGGCGCGCGTCGTGTAGAAGTGCGAGAAGATGTTCGTGCGGAACGTCCGCTCGAGCTGCTCGGCGTCGATCTCCTCGAACCGGTCGCGCGGGAACTGGACGGCCGCGTTGTTCACCAGGACGTTCAGCCCCCCGTGCGCCTCCACCGTGCGCCGCACCGCCTCGCGGCAGAACGCCTCCTCCTGCACGTCCCCGGCGATCGCCACGCACGGGGCGCCCTCCGCCTCGACCAGGCGGACCGTCTCCTCGGCGTCCTCGTGCTCGTCCAGGTAGGCGATCGCGACGCGCGCCCCTTCCCGGCCGAACAGGATCGCCACCGCGCGGCCGATCCCGCTGTCCCCGCCGGTGATGAGAGCGACCTTTCCCACCAGCTTGCCGCTTCCGCGATAGCCGGGGTCCTCGGACTCGGGCTCGGGACGCATCGCGCCCTCGATCCCCGGCTGTCGGGGCTGCTCCTGGGGCGGGAAGCCGTCGTGGCCCCGGTCCTGGTCCTCGTCTCGATCCCGATTCGGGTCCCGATCGGGATCGTCGTCTCGCTCGCTCCGGGGGGGAGCCATGGGGGCGTGCTCCTCTTCTCGCTGTTCTCGCGCGTGATGATGGCCCGTCCGGGGCGAACCCCCTCAAGAAGCGCACCCCGAGGGAGCGGGCGTCAGCCCTTGCGGCCGGTCAGCACGGCCACGTAGCGGTCGCCGGGCAGCGGCTGGGCGCGATGGCGGTCCACCAGCACGCTCAGGCCCGCCGTGGAGGCGGGCAGCGCCTCGAGCCCTTCCCGGGCCCGCAGGCCCCGCGCCCAGGCGAGAAGGGAGCGGTCGCTCGCGTCGGCCGCCCACCCGTCGGTCCGGCGGATCGCCTCCAGCGCCAGGTCGCCGTCGAAGGAGTGCCAGTTGACCAGCGGCTCGTTCACCGGCGTCTCCTTCACCTGGGCGGGGTCCAGGTCCTCGCAGGTCGGGAGCCCCTTCAGGAAGGCCCGGACGATCGGGTTCTTGCCGCTCGAGGAGCCGGCGACCAAGCGCGGGATGCGCGAGGTCTTCCCCCGGCGGTAGAGGCTCGCGAAGCCTTTGTAGATTCCGGCGAGCGTGGTGCCGTTGGAGACCGGGACGGCCACGGCGGCGGGCGCATCCCGGAGCTCGTCGTAGATCTCGTTCGCGATCTCGGCGTAGGCCCAGAGCTGGAGCGCCGTGTTCGCGCCGCCGGGATTCGCATCGTACAGCTCCTCCCGCTCCGCCCGTTCCTGCGAGCCCCCGACCGCCGCCTCGTAGTCGCCCGGCGCGCGGACGATCTCGGCCCCTCTCGCCCGCATCTCCTCGAGCCGCCGGGTGTGGTAGCCCTCGGGCACGTGGATCAGGCAGCGCAGGCCGGCCATCTGGGCGGCCAGGGCCATGGCCGCGCCGTAGTTCCCGCAGGTGGCCAGGGCGATCCCGTCGTACCCGCGGCGGAGCGCGTCGTGAGCCAGGGTGAAGGCGATCCGGTCCTTCTGGGTGCCGGTCGGGTTGCCGCCCTCGAACTTCAGGTAGAGCTGCCGCGCGCCGGTCTCCCGCTCCACGTTGCGGGCGCGGACGAGGTTCGTGTCCCCGACCTCGAGGTCCAGGATGTCCTCGAAGGCCTGGACCCGGGCCTCGAGGCTCTGGCTCCGGTCGGCAGCCACCCGGCGCTGGCGCTCGATCTCCTCGTCGAAGGCGAGCGCGGTCGGATCGGGCGCCGCGCCGTCCAGGAGGGCGAGGGCGGCGGGGCCGTTGGCGGGGGCCGCGGCGCGCTCCGCCTCGCCGGCGCTCAACCCGCTTCCTCCTCCGGCCGCAGATCGAGGGCCGCCGAGTTGATGCAGTAGCGCTGCCCCGTCGGCTCGGGGCCGTCGCCGAACACGTGGCCCAGGTGCGCGTCGCAGCGGCTGCATTGGACCTCCGTGCGGCGCATGCCCAGGCTGCGGTCGGGGGCGGTCTCCACCGCCTCCCCGCCAGCCGGCCGCACGAAGCTGGGCCAGCCGGTGCCCGACTCGTACTTGTCCTCGGAGCGGAACAGCGGCTGCCCGCAGCCGACGCACACGTAGGTGCCCGGCTCCTTCGCGTCCCAGTACTCGCCGGTGAACGCGGGCTCGGTGCCGCCCTCGCGGGTGATGCGGTACTGCTCCGGCGTGAGCCGCTCCCGCCACTCGCGCTCCGTTCTCCGGACCTTCTCGGTCTTCCGGACCTGCTCCGTCTTCCCGAGCTGCTCGGCCATGTGATGCCTCCCGTTCGTAGTGCGGGCGATGATACACCGGCCGTCCGATCGGGATCGTCCGGCTCTGGATCCGGTCCCGCGTCCTGCACCGCTTCCGGCCGTGCGTGGCCGACGGCGGGCCCGATCGGGAGCGCGCGGGGGGGACGAGGCCACCCCTGCCGGCGTTCCGAGGGGCGGCTATCTTCCGCGTCCGGCCGTTCCGCGCCGGGACGCCCGAAGGCCATGAACCCGTGACCGGACGAGCAGAGCCATGCGCGATCTCGCGACCGCCGCACGCCGTGCCCTCCCCCTGTGCGCCGCCCTGTGGGCGCTGGCCTTCGCGGGCTGCGGGCCCGGCGAGGCGGACCTCGCCGAGGCGTCCGGCGCCGACGGCCAGGCGTCCGGCGCCGACGCGCGGTCCGGCCGGTCGGCGGAGGCGGCGCAGCCCGCCTACGTCTTCCTCGGGGTGAACGTGATCCCCATGGACGGCGAGCGGATCCTGGAGAGCCGGGCGGTCCTGGTCCGCGGCGGCCGGATCGAGGAGGTGGCGCCGGCGGAGCGCTACGACCCGCCGGCCGACGCGGAGCGGATCGACGGCGCCGGGCGATGGCTCATGCCCGGGCTGGCCGAGATGCACGCCCACATCCCCCCGGAGGGCGGCCGCGACTGGATGGAGCACGTCCTCTTCCTCTATCTGGCGAACGGGATCACCACCGTGCGCGGCATGCTCGGCCAGCCGGCGCACCTGGAGCTCCGCGAGGAGGTGGCTTCCGGCCTTCTTCTCGGCCCCCGAATCTACACTTCGGGGCCCTCGCTGAACGGGAACAGCATCCCCGACGCCGACTCCGCGCGCCGCGCGGTGATCCACCAGGCCGGGGCCGGCTACGACTTCCTGAAGATCCACCCGGGACTCACCCGCGAGGCATACGACGCGGTCGCCCGGACGGCGGACAGCGTGGGGATCCGGTGGGCGGGTCACGTGCCGGCCGACGTCGGCCTGTGGCGGGCCCTCGAGGCCGGCCAGGCGACGATCGACCACCTCGACCAGTACATGGAGGCGCTCGTCCCCGAGGATGCGGCCACCGGGGCGCTCGAGCCCCTCTTCTTCGGCGTCCATCTCGTCGAGCGCGTGGATCCGGAGCGCATCCCGGAGGTCGCCCGCGCCACGGCCGAGGCCGGCGTCTGGAACGTGCCGACCCAGAGCCTGATCGAGCACATCCTGCTCCCCGACGACCCGGAGGAGATGGCGCGGCAGGAGGCGATGCGCTACATGCCGGCCGAGACGGTCGAGGGATGGGTGGAGGCGAAGCGCCGCTTCCTCTCCCACCCGAGCTGGTCGGCCGAGCGCGCGCGGCGCTTCGTGGAGCTCCGGCGCCGTCTGATCGGCGCGCTCCAGGAGGCGGGCGCTCCCCTGCTCCTCGGCTCCGACGCGCCGCAGGTCTTTCAGGTCCCCGGCTTCTCGATCCGCGCCGAGCTCCGGATGATGGTCGAGTCCGGCCTCACCCCCTACCAGGCGCTCGAGAGCGGCACGGTGAACGTGGCCCGCTACTTCGGCGAACAGGAGGCGCGCGGCACCGTCGCCTCCGGGCAGGACGCCGACCTGGTGCTCCTGGAGGCGAACCCGCTCGACGACATCGAGAACGTGGGACGGGTCGCCGGCGTGATGGCGCAGGGGCGCTGGCTCCCGGCCGAGACGATCCGCGAGCGGCTCGAGGCGATCGCCGCCGGCCGGGAGTAGAGCCCGGGGTTCGCCCGCGGGCGCCCCGCCC
>CAZTGV010000105.1:0-3203 GCA_964613475.1 uncultured Gemmatimonadota bacterium | reverse complement strand
CGCCCGCGGGCGCCCCGCCCCACGCCGCGTCAGACGCGGATCTCCATGGTTCGCTGCGGCGGGACCGGGACCTCGATCGGCGCCAGCTCGAAGCTCGGCAGGTCGAGCTCGATCTCCGGCATCTCGAAGGCGGGGATCCGGATGGCGGGGAGGTCGATCTCCGACATGTCGATGGCCGGGATCTCGATGGTCGGCAGGTCGATCTCCGGTATCTCGATGCCGTCGAAGTGGACGACCACCTCGTCCCAGCCGTCCGGGCCGAACCACCGGAAGGCGCCTTCCCCGTCCCCTTCCGGCGCCTCCTCGAGCTCGACGGTGAGGGTCCGCTCCTGGCCGTCGCGGAGGATCCGGAGCTCCACCGGCCCTGCATCGCGCCGGTGGATGCCGCGCACCACGTCGGCCGGGCTCTCCACCTCGCGATCGCCCACCCGGAGGATCACGTCGCCGGCCCGTAGCCCCGCGCGCGCGGCCGGCGTGTCCTCGCGGACGCCGGCCACCAGGGCGCCGCGGCCGTCCTCCACCCCGAAGTACTCGCCGAGCTGGGGGGTGAGCGACTGGAGCGAGATGCCGAGGCGGGCGCGGCGGGCGAACACGAATCCGGCCCGCTCCATCGGGCCGAGCCCGTCGCGCATGCGCGCGCGCAATCGCTCCGCGCGAGGCGCGTCGCCCGGCCGTGGGGGCCGGACGCTCACCCGGGGCATCTCGCGCTCGGCGAGCTCGACCCGGATCTCGCGCTCCTGCCCGTCGCGCACCACGCCGAGTTGCGCGGTCCGGCCGGGCGGCGTCTCGCGGACCAGCCGCTGGAGCTGCACCGCGCTCTCCACGCGCTGGTCGTTCCAGCGGACGATCACGTCGTCTTCCCGCAATCCGGCCGCGGACGCGGGCCCGTCCTCCACCACGTCGTCGATCCTCGCCCCCCGCTCCTCGGGGAGCCGGAGCCGCTGGACCGTCTCCTCGTCCACTTCTTCGATCCGCACCCCGAGCCACGCTCCCGAGGCCATCGGCCCGATCATCCTGAACGCGCGGACCTCTCCGGCCCGTCGCGCACGGTCCCGCTCGGTGCGCGCGCGCTCTTCCTCGGCACGCTCCCGCCGTTCCTGGCGCTCGTCCGCCTCCTGGCCTTCCTGGGCCGTGGCGTAGCGGAGCCCCACCCCGGCCAGACCGACGAGGGCGAGCGCCAGCGCGAGCGACAGCAGCTTCGCGATCCTTCCGCTCATGCCTGTTCCTCTCTGCTCCTGTGGTCCGTCTCGCGGTCCCGGGCGGATCCGCCCGGAGCCGGCGCGCGGCCGACCGGCCGTGCTCGCTTCATGACATTGGATGCAGGAGCCGTCCGGCGGGTTGCCCCGGAGTCGCCGGCGTTCGGCGGGGCCGGAGCAAGCCGGATTTCGGGCCCGCCACTCGCCGCGGCCTGGCGCGGCTCGTCCGCCGCGCGAGCCCGCTCGCGGCATCGGCCCGTCGGCCGCCGGAGTCGGGACAACCTTCCGAGCCTCGAAACCATCGTATCGGATGAGCCGTAAGGGCTCATGTGGAGCGACGCGGCGCCGCCCGAACGGGCACCCGCGTCGGAGCCACGGCCTGCCACAGGAAGGGTCCGCGACTGCCGCCCGGCCGTGCCGAGATGGATTCGAGCACGAAGGAGGACGCGATGCGGACGCACGCCCAAGCCCCACGACATCATCCGGAGACCCGCCGCCGTTCGGTCCGGCGGACCACGTTGGCCACGCGGACCACGCTGGCCACGCTGGCGGGCGCGGTGGCCCTGGCGGCTTTCGCGCCGCCGGCGAGCGCCGCACTGCCCTGCGAGGATGACGCGCGGGAGACCCGGCGCGCCGATCGGATCCACGCCGAGGCCATGTCCCTCCTGCCGCAGTCGGGGGAGGCGGCCCGGGTAGCGGGCCTGCTGGAGCGCGCGGCCGAGCTCCGGACGCCGTGTGACGTCGCGGCGATCGAGGAGCTGCGGCTCGCCGGCCGCGCCTGGCACTCCGTCGGACGCGTGGACCGGGCGCGCCAGAGCATGCGGCGCGCGGCGGAGCTCGCCGTCTGGACCGGGCACGTGGTGGCGGCCGCGCACGCGTACCTGGACGAGGCCGCCCTGGCCGCCGAGCAGGGCGACGTGCCCGCCGCGCGGCAGGCGCTCGAGAACGCGGATCGGCTGAGCGTCTCGCCGCTCCTCACGGCGGATCAGCGCGCCGGCATCCGGGCGCGGATCGGAAGCGGCGGAACGGTCGCCGGCCGCTGACCGCCGCGCCGGCCCCTCTCGGAGGCGCCATTCCGCGCCTCGCGAGAGGTCGGAGAGCTCCGAGCGGCGTCGCGGACGTATCGCGGCGCCGCTCCGGCGCTCAGCCCCCGTCCGGCCCGAGGCCGAGCCGCGAGAGGAGCGCCTCGTCGCCGGGGGCGTTGCGCTCCCAGTAGGCCAGCCGCTCCGAGCCGAGGAGCGCCGCCTCCTCCATCAGCTCGCCCGCTCGCTCGCTCCGCCATCCCAGCAGCCGCCGCGGCTCGGCCCGTTCCACGTCGAACCGGCGGGTCGACTCGCCGTGACGAAGCGTGAAGCGGGTCACCGGCGTCCCGTCGCGCTCCGCCTCCTCGCGCGAGATGGTCGCGGCTACGGGCCGGGGCGTCTCGTGCCCCGCCCGCAGCGTCCACAGCGACGGCACGAGCGCGCCCTCCCAGTCGGCGCCGCCCGCGAACGGCCCGTCCAGTTCGCGAAGCTGGATGAGGAGCGCGTCCTCGTACAGTGTGCCGGAGGGCACCCGCCGCTCGGCCAGGGTCTCCCCTTCCTCCGCGAAGTAGGAGAGCCGGAGCGCTCGGACACGGGCCTCGCCGGGCCACAGGACGGCCTGCCAGCTCCCGCACCACTCGTCGACCGAGCCGACGAGCTTCACCGGCGCGAAGCGCTCCTCCCGCCAGCGGTCCACCGGCGCGTACACGGTGCGGGTGACCGTGTACGGATAGACGCCGGTCCGGAAGCTGGCGTGGGCGAGCAGCTTGAGGACGTTGACCCGCCGGTCCTCGGGGGCGTGGTCGTCCTTGATCCACCGCCGCGGGTCGTGCGGCTCCGTCACGTAGACGAGGGCGAGGGTACCCTCGCGCAGGGCGCCGTACCGGCGGATCCGCAGGCGGTAACCCGAGAGCTCGGCCCGCCCGTCGCCCCAGCGCTCCCAGAAGGCGGAGCTGGCCGTCGCGAGCGGCGCGTCGGGGAGTCC
>CAZTGV010000104.1:1801-7628 GCA_964613475.1 uncultured Gemmatimonadota bacterium | reverse complement strand
TGCGCTTCGAGGTCGAGCCGGACGTCCGGTCCGCGCTCGTCCCCAACTTCCTCCTACAGCCGCTGGTCGAGAACGCGGTCCGGCACGCGGTGGCGCCCCATTCCTCGCCCCGCATGGTGGCAGTCTCGGCGCGGGCGCGAAACGGGGCGCTGGAGCTGGAGGTGCGGGACGACGGACCGGGCCTGCCGGCGGGGTGGCGGGCGGACGAGGACCGGGGCGTGGGGCTGCGCAACGTCCGCGAGCGGCTCCGGAGCCTGTACCCGGAGGCGCATCGCTTCGAAGTCCGTCGCGGCGAGCCGACGGGCGCGGTCGCCGCGGTCTCGCTGCCCCTGCGCCGGGAGGAGCCCGTATGAGCGGCCCCGGCGATGCGATCCGCGCCCTGGTGGTGGACGACGAGCCGCTCGCCCGCGAGGGCCTGCGGGTGCTGCTGGCGCGGGACCCGGACGTGGAGGTGGTCGGGGAGTGCGGCGACGGCGAGAGCGCGGCCGAGGCGATCGAGACCCTTCGCCCCGACCTCGTCTTCCTGGACATCCAGATGCCGGAGGCGGACGGCTTCGCCGCCCTCTCCGAGGTGGAGGACGAGCTCCCGCTGGTGATCTTCGTCACCGCGTACGACGAGCACGCGATCCGCGCCTTCGAGGTGCACGCCCTCGACTACCTGCTCAAGCCTTTCGACGACGAGCGGTTCGAGGAGGCGCTGGGCAGGGCCAAGAAGCGGCTTCGGGAACAGCGGGACACCGTCATCGCGGAGCGGATCGAGGCCCTGCTCGCCGATCGGTCGGCCGAGAGGGGCCGCGCGACGGCGCGCCGGGCGGGGGGCGAGACGCCCGGGAACGAGATGCCGGGGGACGAGATGTCCGGGGACGCGCCGCCGGGCGCCGAGCGGCGATCGGGCGACGACGGCGAGGGCTACCTGGACCGCCTGGTCGTGAAGCGCGCCGGCCGGGTCCTGTTCCTGGACGTGGCCGACATCGACTGGATCGAGGCCGCCGACTACTACGTGCGGCTGCACGCGGGGGAGGAGTCCCACCTTCTCCGCACCACCATGAAGCGGATGGAGCGCTCGCTCGATCCGGCTGTCTTCTTTCGGATCCACCGCTCGTTCATCGTACGGTTGGACTACGTGCGCGAGCTGCGTCCGGACGCCTCCGGGGAGTACTCGGTCGTGCTGCGGGACGGCACGGAGCTGAGCCTCAGCCGGAGCCGCCGGAAGCGGCTCGAGGAGCGGCTCGGACAGCGCCTCTGATCTCCGCCGCGGGCGCGGAACGACGCGGTCGCGAGGCTCCCCGAGGCAACCATGCCGTCACTCGCCGTGTCCAAACTTCGCTCGCCCGCTTAGAAACTCGCGCCGCCGCCCGCTCGTAGGGAGCGGCGTATCGGCAGGAGCCGCTCACCGGCATGTCCGGAGCGTGACGATGGCCCCAGAGCTGCGCCACTTGGAGCTCGGCTCCGCCTTCGAGGCGTTGCTGGAGAGCGCCAGCGCGGCGATCGTCGCGGTGGACCGCGACGGGGTCGTCCTCGTGTGGAACCGGGGCGCCGAGCGGCTGTTCGGCTGGACGCGCGAGGAGGCGCTCGGCAACCTCCTCCCTCCCATGCCGGAGGATCGCCGGGAAGAGTTCCGCGGCCTGCGGCGACGGGTCCTCTCCGGCGAGGCGCTGGAGGGCCTCGCCATGCGGCACCGCCGCCGCGACGGCACCGAGGTGCCGGTCCTCCTCTCGGTGCGGCCGCTCCGGGACGAGACGGGCGAGGTGGACGGGATCCTCGGGCTGGCGACGGAGGCATCGGGCACGGCGGGCGTGGACGCGCTGGCGCACCGGGTCCGCGCGCTGGAGCTCGAGCTCGCGGAGACCGAGCGCCTCGCCCGCCGGCAGGGCCTCCCGGCGCATTTTCTCCTCGCGATCCTGCACGCGGCGTCCATGCTGCTGCGGAAGGGCGACCGGGAGGAGGCGGTCCACGCGCTCACCCAGGCCGGCGGATTGCTCCGGCGCCTGGCGGCGCGCGGCGGGCGGTCCGAGGTCCCCCTCCGCGAGGAGCTCGAGCTCCTGGAGGAGTACGTGGCCCTCGAGCGCCTCCGCTTCGGCGGCGGACTCCGCTTCCGGCTCGACGTCGAGCCGGAGGCCGGGCGGGCGCTGGTCCCGGGCCTCCTGCTCCTGCCGATCGTCGAGAACGCGGTGAAGCACGGCCTGGCCGGTCGGTCTGAGGGCGGCACGATCTCCATCCGGGCGACCCGCGAAGACGAGGAGCTGCGGATCGCGGTGCGCGATGACGGCCGCGGCTTCCCAACTGGCTGGCGGCTGGACCCGGAGGACGACGAAGGCCGGGGGCTGGCCGCGCTGAGCCGCCGCATGCGGCGGCTGTACGACGGAGAGCACCGGCTGGAGGTCGGCAACGGGGAGCGGGGCGGGGCGGTCGTCTCTCTCGCCCTGCCGTACCGGCCGGCGCGATCCGACGCGAACGGCGGGCGCCCGCCCGCCTGATCCCCTGGAGCGGGGTGGCGATGCGACCCTCCGTTCGCCGTCCCTCGCCGTCGTTCCCTGCACGCCCGCCGCGATTCGCCGCATCACGAATATCCCGCTTCCCGGCCCCCTCCTAGGCTCTTCTCGGGACGATCCGTCCACGCCCGGCTCGCATCGCGGCCGCCGGCCGCGGGCGTGCGCCGCCGGGCGCGGCCCGTCCTTCGTGCACCCGCCGGGGGCATCCCGCGCGGACGAGCTCAGGCTTCGGAAGAGGAGGGACGAATGTCGAGTGCATGGTTCGGACGATGGCTCCGGCCCGCCGACGCGGCGGGACCGCGGGCGGTTCATTCCCCCGGCCGGCGGCGGCCGGCCGGCACGGCCGGGCTCGCCGCCGCCGCGCTCGCGGCGACTCTCCTCGCCTGGGGCCCGGCGAGCGCCCAGGAGCCCGCCGTCGTGCAGGGCACGGTGACGGGGCCCGCGGGCGAAGGCCTGAACTCGGTGCAGGTCTCGATCGCCGCCTACAACGTGGGGACGCTCACCGGCAGCAACGGCGAGTACGTGCTGACCGTCCCCGCCGCGCGGCTGGGCGACGACCCGGTGGAGATCGAGGCGCGGCTCCTCGGCTACCGCACGCAACAGGCGAGCGTCGTCCTCAGTCCGGGCGCCCGGGTGAGCCAGGACTTCAGCCTGGCGCTGGACCCGATCCGGCTCGAGGAGATCGTGGCCACGGGGCAGGGCACGCAGCAGCTCCGGCGGCGCCTCGGCAGCACGGTGAACACCGTCTCCGCCGAGGAGGTGGTCGGCAGCCAGGAGACGAACGTGGTGGCCGCGCTCGCCGGCAAGGCGCCGAACGTGGAGGTCACGAGCCAGTCCGGTGAGCCGGCGGCCGGCGCGTACATCCGGATCCGCGGCTCCAACACGCTCACCGGCAGCAACCAGCCCCTGTTCGTGGTGGACGGGACGCCGATCTCGAACGCGAGCAACGCGGTCGAAGGGGTGTTCGCCGGCGACGCGCAGAACGTGGTGCTCGGCACGGCCATGCAGAACCGCGCCGCGGACCTGAATCCCGAGGACATCGAGTCGATCGAGATCCTCAAGGGTCCGTCGGCCTCGGCGATCTACGGGGCGTCGGGCGCGAACGGCGCCATCCTGATCACCACCAAGTCGGGCGGCCGCAACACGCCGGTCCAGGCCACCCTCAAGACCACCGCCGGGTTCGACGAGGTGTCCCAGACGCCGCCCCTGCAGACGCAGTTCCGGCAGGGGATCAACGGCGCGCCCCTCGGCCTTCCGGACGAGAACTTCTTCGACGTGGTGAGCTGGGGGACGCCGCTCGACTGCGCGCCGAACTGCCAGCTCGGCGTCGACGTCTACGATCACGCGAACGAGGTCTTCGAGACCGGCTCGCGGCTGACCGGCGACCTCACCCTGTCCGGCGGGACCGACCAGACCACCTGGTATCTGTCGGGCGGCTGGCAGCGCCACGACGGGGTCATCGTCGGCCCGAACTCCGAGCTCGACAAGCTGACGACGCGCCTCAAGGGCTCGCAGATGTTCCGCGACAACCTGACCATTGGGGGGAACGTCGCCTACACGAAGCAGATGGGCGGCTTGGTCCAGCAGGGCTCCAACACGAGCGGCCTGCTGCTGGGGGCGTTCCGGACGCCGCCCGAGTACAACAACTGCCCGGGCTCGCCGGAGGGCGACACGCCCTGCTACCTGCACCCGGAGAGCGGGCTCCACCGCTCGTACCGCAACCCGAACCCGACCTCGCTCACCCAGAGCCGGGGCTACGACAACCCGTTCTTCGTGGCCTTCGAGCTGCCCAACCGGACCGACGTGGACCGGACCTTCGGGAACGTGCGGGCGGACTACGACCCGTTCGAGTGGCTGAGCGTCCAGTACACGCTCGGCGCCGACTACTATACGGACCGGCGCTCCACCCTATTCCCGAAGAGCTCGTCCACCTTCCCGAACGGGCACTTGATCCGGGCGGACCTGACCGAGTTCAACGTGGACCACTCGCTCCTGCTCCGCGGGACGCACGCGTTCAACGAGGACGTCGCGGGCACGCTGACCCTGGGTCAGAACCTCCGGCACGAGGAGTACAGCCGGTACCAGGTGAACGGGGACCAGCTGATCTTCGGCGGCGGCCAGCTCGACTTCACGGTGAGCCGGATCCCGAACGAGTTCGAGTCCACCGTGCGGACCGAGGGCTACTTCGCCACGGCGGACGTCGACCTGTACGACCAGCTCTTCCTGAGCGGCGGCGTGCGGCTGGACGCCTCCTCCACCTTCGGGGGTGAGGAGGTCCGGCGGTTCGCCTATCCGCGCGCCAGCGCGGCCTGGGAGTTCACGCGGCTCGAGGGCCTGGCCGACTCCGACATCCTGGACTACGGGAAGCTCCGGGTGGCGTACGGGGTGGCCGGCAAGGCTCCGCCGGTGTTCTCGAACGTGAGCGCGTTCACGACCACCACGATCACCGACGGGTGGATCCTGCCGCTCGGCCTGGAGACGATCTACCAGGGGAACGAGGGCGTGGTCCGCGAGACGGCGATCGGGAACACGGAGATCGACCCCGAGCGGACGTGGGAGCTCGAGGGCGGGATCGACCTCGCCTTCCTGGACTCCCGGGTCTCGGCCGGGCTGACCTACTACCACCAGAAGACCGAGGACGCGATCCTCTTCCTCCCGACCGCCCCGAGCATCGGGTTCCTCAGCCAGCCGGTGAACGGCGCCGAGTACCTGAACAAGGGGTGGGAGGTCACGCTGGACGTCGCGCCGGTGCGGACCCGCAACTTCCGGTGGGACGTCTCCGCCCAGTGGGCGAAGAACGACAGCGAGGTCCTCGACCTGCTGAGCGGCGAGCAGTTCTTCCTCGCCGGCTTCACCGGCTCCTCCGCCAACGTGGTCAAGGACATCTGCGGTCCGACCGCCGACCAGACCTGCCCGTTCGGCGTGCTGTTCGGAGCGGACTTCATCCGCTTCGGCCGCGGCAGCCTGGTCGGGGGCGTGAACATCGACGAGGCGTTCACGGGGTGGAGCCCCGGGGACATCTACATCGCCTCGGACGGCTTCCCCCGCCAGGACCCGCAGGAGCGGGTGATCGGCGATCCGAACCCCGACTGGACCGGGAGCCTGCGCAGCAGCTTCACCGTCGGCCAGAACCTCCGCCTGTCCGGCATGCTGGACATCAAGCAGGGCGGGGACATGTGGAACGGGACGAAGGGCGCGCTGATGTTCTTCGGGACGCACGCGTTCACCGTCCCGATGCAGGGCGCCGGCAGCGGGCACGTGTTCGGCTGCGGCAACCCCGCGATGGGCGAGGTGGGGACCTGCGCCACGCCCACCGGCGTGGGCGGCCCGGGCGC
>CAZTGV010000104.1:0-1701 GCA_964613475.1 uncultured Gemmatimonadota bacterium | reverse complement strand
CAGGAGGTGACCCTGAACTGGGCCACCTGGACGCTGGCCGGGATCGGCAGCGGCTTCACCGGTCCCTCCAGTCAGTTCGTCGAGGACGCCAGCTTCGTGAAGCTCCGCGACATCTCCGTGAGCTACACGTTCGACCAGGACTGGGTGCGGAAGATCGGCGGCGCGAGCCGGATCGAGGTCTCGGCCGCGGGGCGCAACCTGAAGACGTGGACCGACTACACGGGGATCGACCCGGAGTCGAACCTCACCGGGCAGTCGGCGGGCCGCGGGTTGGAGTACTTCAACAACCCGCAGACGCGCTCGTTCGTGCTCTCCGTCGCGGTCACCCGATAGCCGGCAGGAAGAGGAGGATCGATATGCGCTGGATTCGACACACGGTGGGCCGCCTCTCCCTGGCGGCCACCTTCGCCACGGTCTCGGTGGGTGGCTGCGACTTCGTGTCGCCCACCGAAACCGACCCCAACGTGGTGCCCAACGCGACCCTGGATCAGCTCTTCACCGGGATCCAGGTGAACACGTTCTACATCTCGCAGATGCAGATGCACCGCCTCGCCTCGATGTGGCTGCAGCACATGTCCGGGACGGACCGCCAGTTCCGGACGCTCGGCCTGTACGTCCTGACCGATGGCGCGCTGAACACGGAGATGTCGTCCTTCTACACGGGGGGCGGCCTGATCGACATCCGCCAGGCGCGGGAGCGCGCCGAGGAGCTCGGCTGTCGCGTGTGCCGCGGCATCCTGAACGTCCACGAGGCCTATCAGGTGGGGACGGCGGCCAGCATCTGGGGCGACATCCCCTACTCGGAGGCCGGGCTCGCGGACCCCGACAACCCGCCGGCCCTGGACCCGCAGATGGACGTGTACGCGGCCATCCAGAGCCTGCTGGACGAGGCGATCGCCGATCTGGAGAGCGGCGACCTGGGCGCGGGCTCGGGGGACTTCGCGGCCTCGGACATGAACTTCGGGGCGACGGCGGCCCCGTGGCTACGGATCGCGCACACCCTGAAGGCGCGCTACTACCTGCACGTGGCCGAGGTGCAGGGGGCGTCGGCCTACCAGGCGGCCCTGGAGCACGCGCGCCAGGGGATCGACGACCCGTCCGGCAACTGGACGGCCTTCTTCTCGGATGCCACGCCTGAGAACAACCTCTGGTACTCGTTCTTCATCTCGCGCGACACCTACATCCGGGCCGGGGAGTTCCTGGTCGACCTGATGCAGGCGACCGCGGATCCGAGGCTTCCCCTCTACTTCACCACCGGCTCGGGCGATTTCGCCGACCAGATCGTGGGCGCGCCGCCGGGCGGCGGGAGCGTCGGAACCAACGCCTCGCAGCTCGCGATCCCCGGGACGCCGAGCTACGACGCCCCGATCCTCACCTGCGCCGAGAACCAGTTCATCGGGGCCGAGGCGGCGCTCCAGGTGGGCGACGCGGCGGAGGCGGAGGCCTTCCTCGCCGCCGGGGTCGCGTGCCAGGAGGCGTACTGGTCGTCGGTGGGCGGAACCGCCGTCGACATCGCCGACCCCGGGCCGGTCACCCTCCAGACGGTCATCGAGCAGAAGTACATCGCCAACTTCCTGGACATGGAAGTCTGGAACGATTACAAGCGGACCTGCCTGCCGGCGATCGAGCCCGTGCAGGGCCAGGAAGTGCCGGCGCGGGTGTTCTACGGCCAGCAGGAGCGGCAGACGAACCCGAACATCC
>CAZTGV010000103.1:1409-7637 GCA_964613475.1 uncultured Gemmatimonadota bacterium | reverse complement strand
CCGCCGTCAGGTCGCCCGTCACGTTCACCGCCGTCCGGCACATGTCGAGGATCCGATCCACGCCCAGGATGAGCGCGATCCCCGGGGCCGGGTCCACCCCCGGCGGCAGCGCCTGCCGTAGCACGACGATGAGGATGATGATGCCGGCCGAGGGCACCCCGGCCGCCCCGATCGAGGCCAGCGTCGCGGTGAGGACGATCCCGATCTGGGCGGTGAGCGCGATGTCGCCCACCAGGACCTGCGCGATGAACATGGTGGCCACCGCCTGGTAGAGCGCCGTGCCGTCCATGTTGATCGTGGCACCGAGCGGCAGCACGAAGCTCGACACCTCCTTGCTCACCCCCACCTTGTGCTCCGCGACCTCCATGGTGACCGGCAGCGTCGCGTTGGAGCTGGAGGTGGAGAAGGCGATGAGTATCGCCTCGCGGATCCGCTTCAGGAAGTCCAGCGGGTTCACGCGGGCGAGGACCCGCAAGGCCGTCGCGTAGGTGAGCGACAGGTGGAGCAGGAGCCCCAGCACGACCGCCACGCTGTAGTAGAGCAGGCTGGTGAGGACGTCCAGCCCGAAGCGGGCGACGACCGCCCCGATCAGGGCGAACACGGCGTACGGGGCGAGCTTCATGATCCAATGGATCATGACCATCGCCGCCTCGTTCACCCCGTCGAAGAAGCGGACGAGGGGCTCCCGCTTCTCGGACACCAGCATGGAGATCGCCGCGCCGAAGAAGATGGAGAAGAAGATGATCGGCAGCATCTCCATCTCCGCCAGCGCCTGCACCGGGTTGGTGGGGATCATGGAGAGCACGAGGTCGATCAGGCTCGGCGTCTCCTGCGCCATCTCCACCCGTGCCTCGCCCTCGGCCATGTACTGGCCGCGCAGGTCGGCCAGCGCCTGCGGATCGATCCGGGAGCCGGGGACGATGACGTTCGACAGCACCAGCCCGATCGTCACGGCGATCCCGGTGGTGCAGAGATAGAAGGCGACCGTCTTGCCGCCGATCCGGCCGAGGCGCGTGATGTCGCCGAGGCTCGCCGTCCCGACGATCAGGCTCGCCACGACCAGGGGGATCACGACCATGGTGATCAGCCGGATCCACGCGGTCCCGGCCGGCTCGATGGCCACCAGCACGGCGGTGAGCCATCCGATGCCGAACAGGTTGGCCACCAGGCCGGCCACGGCCCCGACCACCAGGGCGATGCTGATCTTCGTGTAGAGCTGCATCCGCGGGTGCCGGAGATCGTGTCTCGGAGCTCGAGCGGGGCCGGTCGCGTCACGCCCCGCTCATCGGACGCGGCAAGATAGGGGGGGCTCCGATCGGACGACAGAGCGCTATCTTGTGCCGGCGTCGGCCTTCCCGAGCGGGGCCGACGAAGAGGGGATCGGGCCGGGGGGAGCCGATGGAACGGACGCCGCCGCGAATCGCCGTCTGCGTCGCCGCCCTGCTCGCCGGGGGGTGCGGGGAGACGCCCGCCCCGCCCGACGGAGCGGCGGAGGGAGCGGAGGGGGCCGCCGAGTCCGGCCCCGCCCTCGCCGCGCGTTACCTGAACACCTACGCGTTCGCCGCCGGGACGCCCGGCACGCCGCACCTGTACGCCGAGCTGCGGAACGAGACCTCCCCCGCCTACCTGATCCGCGATTACCGGGCCTGGCGCGTCGAGGCGTCGGGACCGCGTCCGCTCCTCGCCCTGCGCGACACGCTGCCCGTGCCTCGGGCCGCCTGGCGAGTCCTCCCCGGGCAGGGCCTGCGCGTGCTGGTGGCGGACGGGGGAGAAACGCTCGCTCTGGAGCTGGCGGACGGCGCTCGGGCGCTGCGCCTCCTCCCCGGCGCGCCGATCGCCGAATGGACGGGCGCCACCGGACAGCGGGAGTACGTGGCCCCGGCCGCGCTGACGGAGGGGGAGGACGGCGCGCCGGGGCTCCTGTTCTTCCGCCGCGCGGCACGGCCGGGGGGCGTGGAACCCGGAGCGGGCGCCGACCGGGTGTTCGTCCTCGCCGACTCGAGCGGCGGGGGGCTGCTGGTCGCCGGCCCGACCGAGGAGCGGGGCGGGCTCCTCACCGCCTGGACGTGGCTGGACGACGAGGCCGCCACCTGGACCGCCGTGGCGCTGACCGAGGAGGCGGACGGGGCGGAGGCGCGCCCGGGTGAGCGGACGTGGCGCCTGGAGCTCCCCGAAGCGGAGATCGAGGGGACGCTCCGCACCGCGGACACCGAGGAGGCGCTCCCCCCACCCGGGCCTCCGGGACCGGGACGGCCCTCCATCCGGCCGATCCGGGCCGACCTGGTCGTCCAGGGCGACACGGTCCGCCTCCGGGGCCTCTTCCTCCAGGCGGTCCTGCCGTGAGGAAGGCGCGGAGCCGCGGCGCCGATCGACACGCGGCGCGAAGGGGCCGCCCGAGGGCGACGAAGACGAAGGCGCGGAGCGGTTGATCTCCGTCCCCGCCGAATGGGCCCGGGCGCTCCTCACCGTCTTCTTCGGCGCCCTCGCCGGGGGGCTCACGAACCGCGTCGCCATCTGGATGCTGTTCCACCCGTACGAGCCGCCGCGCCTGTTCGGACGGCGCCTCCGCTGGCTGCAGGGCGCCATGCCGAAGAACCAGGAGCGGCTCGCCCGCTCCATCGGCCGCGCCGTGGGCACCCGGCTCCTCACCCCCGAGGACGTGGCCGCGGAGCTGGGCGACCGGGAGCTGCGACGCGCCTTCGAGGCGCGGGTGCGCGAGCTCGCCGGGGAGCTCCTGGAGCGGGAGCAGCCCGCCCTGGCCGTTCTCCTCCCCGGACCGGCCCTGGAGGAGGTCCGGCGGCTGGCGCGGGCGGCGCTCGGAGAGCTGCGGGAACGGCTCGTCGGCACGCTGGAGTCCGAGGCTTTCGCCGCCGAGGCGGAGCGCGTGCTGGCGGAAGTGATGGCCGGCCTGCGAGGGGAGCCGCTCACCGACTCGCTGGACCCGGAGCGGCTCGACGCCGTGCGGGAGCGGGCCGACGGGTGGCTGGAGCGCCTGGCGGCCTCGGAGGCGCTCGAGCGCACGGTACGGCGACAGCTGGACCGGGCCGCCCGACACGTCCTCCGCCCGGGCCTCACCCTGGAGGAGCTCATCCCGCAGGGCCTCGTCGCGGCCGTCGAGCACGCGATCAACGACTACCTGCCGCTGGCCATGGAGCGGCTCGGGCGGCTGCTGGAGGACCCGGAGGCCCGCGCGCGGGTCGAGCGGGCGGTGCTGGAGCTGCTGCAGCGCTTCATGCGGGACCTCCGCTTCTACCAGCGGGTGGTCGCGAAGCTCATCATCACCGAGGACACGGTGAACCGGGTGCTGGCCAGCCTGCGGGCCGAGGGGACGGACGAGCTCGTCTCGCTCCTTCGCGAGCCGGAGGTGCAGGCCGCGATCGCCCGCAGCGTGAACGAGGCGGTGGTCGAGTTCCTCCGCCGCCCCACCACCTCGGTGCTCGGCGAGGCCGACGACCCGCAGGTGCAGGCGGCGGTCGAGGCGGTGGCCGAGCGCCTGGTCCGCGCCGCGCGCGACCCCGGCGGGCGCGCCTTCCTGCTGGAGCAGCTCGAGGAGGCGGTGTGGCGGGTGGGCGAGCGGAGCTGGGCGGACGTGCTCGCGCTCGTCCCCGCCGACCGGGTGGGACCCTGGCTCGCGGCCGCGCTCCGCTCCGACCCGGGCCGCGCCGTGCTGGATCGGGTAGTCGAGGAGGCGGCCGAGCGCATCGTGGAGCGGCCGATCGGGCGACCGGCGCGGCTGCTGCCTCCAGAGGCGGCCGCCCGCCTGGCGGATGCGATCGCCCCGCCCGCCTGGGAGTGGGTGACGCGGCAGATCCCGGCCGTCGCCGAGCGGATCCGCATCGCCGAGCGGGTCGAGGGGAAGATCCGCGACTATCCGTTGCGCGATTTCGAGGGGTTGATCCGCTCCGTGACCCAGCACGAGCTGGACCTTATCGTCCGTCTCGGGTACGTGCTGGGGAGCATCATCGGCGCCGTCCTGGTCGGGCTCGGCGCCCTCCTCGGCTGACCTCGCGCGCGGACGGAATGGAGACGATGGGGACGAGCCGCCTGCTGCTGCTTGCCCTCGCCGGGACGCTGCTGCTTGCCTGCGGCCCCACGCCCGACCGGCGGGACGCGGCCCGGCGCGCCGCGGACACCGGCGTCCGGGGCATCGTCCTGCCCACACCGGTGGATGTCCCCGATTTCACCCTCACCGACACCGAGGGCCGCCGGTTCCACCTGCCGACGGAGCTGGAGGGACGGATCACGCTCCTCTTCTTCGGCTACACGAACTGCCCCGACATCTGCCCCGTCCACGTGGCGAACATCGCCGCCGTACTCGACGACCTGCCGTACGAGCAGCGCGACCGCTTCCGCATGGTGTTCGTCACCACCGACCCGGAGCGCGACACGCCGGAGCGGCTGCGCGCCTGGCTCGACCGCTTCGACCCCGACTTCGTCGGGCTGTGGGGGGAGCTGGAGAGGGTGAACGAGATCCAGCAGGCGCTGATGCTCCCGGCGGCGGTGATCCAGCAGCGGCGGGACGGCGGCGAGGACTACCTGGTCGGCCACGCCTCGCAAGTGATCGCCCTGTCGCCCGACGCTCGGGCCCGTATCGTCTATCCCTCGGGCATTCGGCAGGCGGACTGGGCCCACGACCTGCCGCGGCTGGCCGAGGGGCGGTGGCCCTCCCCCGAGGGTTGAGGCCCCGCGATGCAGTGGTGGTGTGCCGCCCAGGCGACCGCCTGGACGTGGAGCTGGCAGCCCTACCCCGGCGTGTGGGCGTTCGTGGCCGCGCTGGCGATCGGCTACGCGGCCATCCGGCGGCGGAGCGACGTCGACGCGAGCCGGGGCCGGACCGCATGGTTCGTGGCGGGCCTCGCGCTTCTGTGGATCGCGCTGGACTGGCCGGTCGGCGCGCTCGGGGCCGGTTACCTGGCCAGCGTCCACATGGTCCAGTTCCTCCTCATCGCGCTCGTCGCGCCGCCGTTGCTGCTCTACGGGCTGCCACCGGCCGCGGTGGCGCGGCTCCGGAGCCGACCCTGGATCTGGGGCCTGCTGCGCGCGGCCACCCATCCGCTGGTGGCGATCCTCTGCTTCAACCTGGTGGTGGTGGCGACCCACTGGCCGACCAACGTGGACCGCCTGATGGCGTCCCAGCTCGGGTCGTTCGTGCTCGACACCGCATGGCTCGGGGCGGGGCTCCTCTTCTGGTGGCCGGTCGTCTGCCCCGTGCCGGAGCGGCGTTTCCCCGAGCCGCTGAAGATCGGCTACCTGATCCTGAACACGGTGCTGAGCACCGCCCCGTACGCCTTCCTGACCTTCGGGGAGACGCCTTTCTACGCCGTGTTCGAGCTCTCGCCGCCGGTGGGCGGACTGTCGGCGCGGGAGGACCAGCAGCTCGCGGGCGCCCTGATGAAGGTGGGTGGAGGGCTGATCCTCTGGACCGCGATCACGGTCCTCTTCTTCCGGTGGTGGCTGCGGGAGGACGCGCCCGAGCCTCCCGAGCCGCGGCCTGGAGAGTCCGCTCGCGCCACGGCGGCCCGGCAGCCCTGACCCGGCGCGACCGAGCGCGGTCGATCCTCAGCCGACCTCGGCCACGGCGACAGGGCGGCGCCCGTGAGAAGCCGGCTAGCCGCTCTCCTGGAGCTCGCGCGCCCTCCGGTACATCGCCTCGGCCGCGGTCCGCTCGTTCCGGCGGTCGTGGAGGATCCCGAGCGTGTACCAGGCGCGGGCGTTCTCGGGCTGTCGCTTCACCACCTCCCGGAGCGCCGCCATCGCCTCCTCCACCCGGCCGAGCCGGTTGCTCGCCTGTCCGAGGTGGAACCAGGCGTCCACCCGTTCGGCATCGAGCTCGACCGCGCGCCGGAGCTCGGCCGCCGCCCCGTCGTACAGCCCCTTCCGAAAGAGCACGAGTCCGAGGTTGAGACGGGCGTCCGGGTTCTGGGGCTCCAGCCGGATCGCCCGGCGCAGCTCGCGCTCCGCGTCGCGGAACCGGCCCAACGACCCGAGGAGCGCCCCCACGTTGCACAGGAGCTGCACGCTGTCCGGATCCAGCTCGAGCGCCTTCCGGTACTCCTGCAGCGCCCCCTCGGAATCGCCCAGCCGGTCGTAGATGAAGCCCAGGTTGTTGCGGGCCTTCAGATGGCGCGGATCCCGCCGCAGCAGGCGCCGGTAGACGGCGGCGGCGCGCTCCAGGTCGCCGCGGTCCGAGAGGTCCCGTCCCAGGCGATGGAGCTGCTCGATGGAGAG
>CAZTGV010000103.1:0-1309 GCA_964613475.1 uncultured Gemmatimonadota bacterium | reverse complement strand
GCGGCGACGGCACCGGCTTCCTCCTCCTCCGCGGCCTCCGCCTCGTCTTCGCCCCCCTCGGCCTCCGCGGTCCTTCCGGCCGCCTCCGACGGCTCCGGCGCGGTCCCTTTCTCCGGCTCGGCCGCCTTCTCCGGCGCGGTCCCCTTCTCGGCCGCGGCCTCCTTCTTGGACCCGGCCGGCTCCTTCGGCACGGCCTCCGCGGCGGCGGCCTCCTTCCCTCCGGTCGCGGCGGGGGCCTCCGCCTCGCCGTCGGCGCTCGCCTCCGTTGCGGCGGCCTCCTCGGGCGATTCGGCCTCCGTCTTCGCCTCCGCCGGCGCGCCGGACGCGGGCTCGCCGCGGCGCTTCTTCTTCCGCTTCCGTCCCATGCCGCTACGTCCCGTCCTCCTCCACCGAGTCCGCCACCCAGCGCGCGTACGACGCGGATCCCGCCACCACGGGGAGCGCCAGGAACTCCGGTTCCTCGTAGGGATGCAGGGCCAGCACGCGCTCCCGGAGCGCCGGGACCCGCCGGCGGGTCGTCTTCAGGATCGCGAGCGCCTCGGCCTCGTCCTGCACCGCGCCTTCCCACCGGAAGATGGAGGCCACACCGCCGATCACGTTCGCGCAGGCGGCGAGGCGCTCCCCGACGAGCCGCCGACCCAGCGCCTCGAGCGCGGACCGGTCCGGCCCGGTGACGAGGACGACGACCACCGCCTCAACCTCCCGTTCGCCGCGCGCCGTCGCCACCTTCTCCACCTCCGGTTCACCGCGCGCCGCCGCCGCGCTCTCCGTCTCGTCCGTCTCTCGGGCCTTCATTTCCTCGGTTTCCTGGACGTTCGTCGCGTCCCTCTGTTCGACCTTCACCGCGGGCCGGGAACGAGAAGGCCGTCCCGACCGGGACGGCCCCAGGCCTCGTCGAACCCCTGTCTTCGCGCGCGGAGCGCTCCCGGCCGAGGCGGCGTGGTCGCGTTCCGGGCCGCTTGCCGCGGCGGCCCGCCTGCCGCCTCCGTCAGTCTCCTTCGGCTCCCCGCTCCCGCTCGGCCTCACGGTACGCCCGATCGATCAGCTCCGCGTACTTCTCGAGCACCACCCGCCGCTTCACCTTGAGGGTGGGGGTGAGCTCCCCACCCTCGATCGTGAATTCGTCCGGAACGGCCACGACCCGGCGCGGCCGCTCGTACCGTGCCAGGCCGGCCACCCGCTCGAGGACCTCCTCCTCCAGCTTCCGCCGCACCGCGTCCCGTTCCAGGAGCGACCGCCGGTCCGCGGCCTCGATGCCGCGCTCGCGCGCCCACGCGGTCACCGTCTCGAAGTCCGGGACGATCAGGGC
>CAZTGV010000102.1:1599-7789 GCA_964613475.1 uncultured Gemmatimonadota bacterium | reverse complement strand
GTGGCCGATCTCGTGTCCGAGGACGGCGGCCATCTCCGCCTCGGAGTTGAAGTGGGCGAGGATCCCGCGCGTCAGGTAGATGAAGCCGCCCGGGATGGCGAACGCGTTCACCACCGGGTCGTCCGCCACGTGGAACTCCCACGGGAGGTCCGGCCGCTCGGAGGCGGCGGCCAGACCGCCGCCGACCTCGGTCACGTACCGCTGGAGGGCGGCGTCGTCGTACAGCCCGATCTGCTGGTCGACCTGCTCGGAGGCCTCCCGGCCCATCTCGATCTCCTGCCCCTCGCCGATCAGCGCGAGCTGGCGCTCGCCGGTGGCCGGGTTCACCGAGCAACTTCCGACCCAGAGCGCCGCGGCCAGCGCGGCGCCGATCGCTCCCGTCCGCGCCGTCCGCGTACGCCGGCTCGGGCGAGCCTCGCTTCGTCCGAACGCCATCGGTCTTCCTCCTCGTGCAGGGTGCTCAGCGCGTATGAAGCCTCGTCCGTCCCGACCGCCCTGAAGACGCCTTGCGGGCGGCCGCCGTAACAGCCTGTTTGCGGCCACCGTAAGCGGCCACTTGGTGACGCCTGTCTACGAGTCGGCCGCGGGCTCGACCGCCGCGTCGAGGCTGATCAGCCGCCAGCCGTCTCCGCGCCACTCCACCACGCACTCGAAGCGGACGGCCCCCTGGGGGTCGTCGCGCAGCCCCGTCGTGCCGGCGGCCATGTAGGTCTCCTCCTCCCGCCGCACGTGCCGACGCGCCGACTCCCAGGGGGACAAGGTCAGCGTCGCCTCGGGGATCCGCTCCCGCAGGTGGCCGTGGCAGGTCAGCCAGGCGGTCAGCTCGTCGTGCCTCGGCTCGGCCGCCTCCCCGGCCTGCCCGCCGGGTCGGAGGACAAGCAGGACGAGCGCGCCCGCGACCAGGAGGAGGGCGAGGAGCCCGCCCGCGAGCGCCTGCCTTGTCGATACGCCCACTGCCCCTCCATCGCCGTCACCGGATGATCCGCCGATCGCCACCCGCGTTCCGATGCAGGCCCTGTACCCGGGGCTCGCGGTCGCGCTGTGGCGAGGCCCTCCCGCGCCGTCTATGTTGGATGCCCGGCGGCATCGCCGCAGCGGTCACGCGCGGCGCTCGCCGCGCGACCGGGATCTCGGAATCACCCTCTACACAAGGGCGGAGTCGGCGCACATGCCTTCGGAGCGGCACAGCCATCGACCGGCGCGATCCACCCCGTGGGTCGCGCTGCTCGGGGCCGCGGCGCTCGCGGCTCTCCTCGCGGCGCCGGGCCCCGCTCTCTCGCAGACGCACGGGAGCGGCGGGGCCGAGCTGGGCCGGCTGGAGTTCCCCACCTCCGCGCCCGATCAGGCGCAGCGCTCGTTCCTGGAGGGCGTGCTGTGGCTGCACAGCTTCGAGTACGGCCACGCCCGGGAGGCCTTCCGGCAAGCGCGGGAGGTCGACCCCGACTTCGTGATGGCCTACTGGGGCGAGGCCATGACGCACAACCACCCGGTCTGGCACGAGCAGGATCTGGAAGCCGGGCGTGAGGCGCTCGCCCGGCTGGCGCCGACCCGCGAGGAGCGCCTCGCGAAGGCTCCCACCGAGCGCGAGCGCGACTGGCTCGGCGCGGTGGAGGTCCTGTTCGGGGAGGGCGAGAAGGCCGCACGGGACCGCGCGTACGCCGAGGCGATGCGGCAGCTCGCCGAGAAGTACCCGGAGGACCGGGAGGCCGCCGCCTTCTACGCGCTCGCCCTGCTCGGCACGGCGGGCGAGGGGCGCGACATCCCGACCTACATGCGGGCGGCCGCGGTGGCGGAGGAGGTGTTCGCGGAGAACCCGCGCCATCCCGGGGCGGTGCACTACCTGATCCACTCCTACGACGACCCCGTCCACGCGCCCCTAGGCCTGCGCGCCGCCCGCGTGTACGCGGAGCTGGCGCCGGACGCGGTCCACGCCCGGCACATGCCCTCCCACATCTTCCTCGCCCTCGGGGACTGGGATGCGGTCATCGAGTCCAACGTCGCCTCCGCCGATGCGGCCGAGGCCCAGGGCGGGGTGAGCTACCACGCGCTGCACTGGCTCGGCTACGGCCAGCTCCAGAAGGCGCGGTACGGGGAGGCCGGGGAGACCCTCCAGCGGATGCGGGCCCACGCGCGGCTCCGGCCGACGGCGGGCGCTCGATACTACCTGGCTCGCGCCCGCGCCACCTACCTGGTCGAGCTCGAGACCGGACCGGACGCCTGGTACGACGAGGCCGCCGGCCTCGAGATAGACCACGAGGAGATCGGCCTGCTGGCCGCCGCCAGCGACCTGTTCGGCACCGGACTGGCGGCGCTCCGCGACCGCGACGTGTTGGCGGCGGCGGAAGCCGTCTCGCGCATCGGGCAGGCGCGGGAGGAGGCGCTCCGGCGCGGGGCGGAGGGCGAGGCGCCGACGCCCGGATCGGTCGAGGCCGCCCGGGCCATGGAGGCGCAGCTCGCCGGGCTCGTCGGCCTCGCCCAGGGAGAGCTCGAGGACGGGCTGGAGCGGCTCCGCGAGGCGGTGGCGATCGAGTCGGAGATGCGGATGGAGTACGGCCCGCCGATGGTCCCGAAGCCCGCCCGGGAGCTGCTGGGCGACGCGCTGCTCGCGCTGGACCGGCCCGCGGAGGCGCGAGAGGCCTACCAAGCGGCGCTGGAGCGGGCCCCGCGACGCGCGCAGTCGCTCCTCGGGCTGGCCCGCGCGGCGGCGGACGCCGGGGACCGCCGGCAGGCGGCCCGGGCCTATTCGGAGCTGGCCGCCATGTGGAGCGAGGCGGACCCGGAGCTCGCGGCGGTGGCGGAGGTCCGGCGCCGGGCGCGGGAGCTGGCCGGCGGCGCCGAGGCCGACTCCGCCGCCCGGCTCGACTCCGCCGTGGGCTCGACCCGATGAGCGGAACCGCGCCACTGGGGTGAGCGCCACGCTGGGCGTCCTGGCGTGGCAGGCGGCGGCCGAGTACGTCGCCGTGACCCTCGGGAACGCCTTCCGCGCCGCCGAGCGCGGGCTCTACCATCTGGCCGGTCTGGCCGAGGAGCACTGGCTCCTCCTCGCGGGCATCCTGCTCGGCGTCTTCTTCCTCTGGCGGATGCTCTCGCCCCGCCGCTGATCCGCTGATCCGCCTCGAGTGGCAAAGTGGCCACGGAGGCGGAGGCCGATCGGACCCGCCCCGCGTCCCGCGATTGGACCTTGCCCGGCCCGCTCCGCCGCCCCCCCTTGCCGCATGCGCTCGCGCGTCCCCTCCCCCGCTCGTCCGCGCCGCGGGGCGCCCGGCCCAGGCCGCCGATTGCGCCCCGGCGCCGGCCTCCTCTGCGCGCTGGCGCTCGCCTGCGGATCGTCCGCGCCCCTGGAGCCGATCCCGGGACCGGGCGACTACCTCCGGACCCTCGAGTCGGGAGGGCTGACGCGCACCTACGAGGTGCACGTCCCCACCGGCGTCGACCCGTCCGTCCCCACCCCGCTGGTGCTCGTCTTCCACGGCGTGCCGCGCGGCGCCGGCATGCGGACGATCACCGGCTTCGACGCGGCCGCCGCCGCGCACGGCTTCGTGGTCGCCTACGCCCGGGGCTCCGAGTTCGGGCTGGACTGGGCCGTGGGCTGCGACCTCTGCACCTCGGCCGCCCGGAACGGGGTGGACGACGTGCGCTTCGCCCGCGCGCTCATCGCGCGGATGGCGCGCGAAATGGCGATCGACCGCGAGCGGGTGTACGCCGTGGGTTTCTCGCAGGGTGCGCTCATGACCCACCTCCTCGGCTGCCGGCTGGAGGGGCTGGCGGCGGTCGCCAGCGTCGCCGCGACCATGATCGAGCCGGTGTGGACATTCTGCGCGCCGCCCGACCCGCGCGCCGCGCTGTTCGTGCACGGCGATGCGGATCCCGAGTTCCCGCCGGAGGGCCAGGCGGGCGAGCTGGTCTCCACGGTGTCGCTGGACGACACCGTGGATCGGTGGCGGACGCTGAACGGGTGCCCCGGGGAGCCCGAGGAGGAGACGCTCCCGGACCTGGCGGACGACGGCACCCGGGTGGTCCGCGCCGCCTCCGAGGGATGCCGGATGGGAGGCTCGGTGATCCTGTACCGGGTGGAGGGCGGCGGGCACACCTGGCCGGGCGCGCCGGTGGAGTTCCCCGCCTCCTTCGGTCGCCGGAGCGACGACCTCTCCGCCACCCAGGCGATCGGGCGCTTCTTCGCCGACCTCCCCTGATCTGCGACGATTCGTCGCACGCCATCCGCGCGGCGTGTCGATCCGACTCCGTGGCGCGGGCGAGCGACTTGGCGTCGGGCAGCCGGGCACGCATCTTGTTTGGTGGGTCGGGCGGGGGGTCCTGATCGTCCGTACCGGAGGAACCATGGCGACGCGAGCCCTCATCCTTTGCATCGCCCTGTCGCTGCCGACGGCGGCGTACGGGCAGCAGGGGAGCGGCACGGCCGGCCTGGCCGGCCGGGTGATCCTCGGCCTCACCGGCGAGCCGGTCGTGGGCGCCGAGGTGGATCTGCCGGAACGGGACCGGAGCATCCTCACCGGCGAGGACGGGACCTTCCAGTTCCGCGAGCTCTCGCCCGGCGACGCCACCGTGCTGATCCGCTACCTCGGCAAGACCTCCTTCCCGGTGACCGTCCGGCTCGTCCGGGGCATCTCCGAGTCCGTCGAGCTCGCCATCGCGGGCCCCATGTTCCAGATGGAGGACATCCTGGTCGAGGTGCGGGGCATCGCCTCCGCCAAGATGCGCGGCTTCGAGGAGCGTCGGACCCGGCGACCGGGGTTCTTCATCACCCGCGAGGACATCGCCGACGGGAACGCGCTCTACCCGAGCAACCTGCTGGACGGGGTCGGGGGCGCGCGGGCGGTCCAGGACGCGGACGGCCGCCGCAAGGTGATGGTCGGCGCGGGGCGGAACGCCTGCGAGCCGGACCTCTACGTGGACGGAAGCCCCGCCAACGGCGCCTGGCTCGACGACTACCTGGTCAACCTGATCGAGGCGATCGAGCTCTACCCGCGCTGGCACATGCGGCCGCCGCAGTTCCGCGACATGCCGCGCCGGGACGCCTCCACCCGCGCGCCCACCACCCAGGAGATGTGCGGCGCGATCGTCATGTGGACGCGGGAGTCGCGCTGAGCCCGTCCCGCCTCCGTCTTTTCCTCTCCCTGGCCGTCGGCGTCGCGGCCCTCGCGCCGGCGGCGTGCGGGGATACCGCCGGCCCGACCGGGCTCGTCGAGGGCGTCGACCTCGACGCCCTGTTCGCCCCGCCGGGCGCCGCCGAGCGGGGCGCCGTCGCCGAGGAATGGGCGGCCCGCCAGCCCGCCGCCGCGGACGTCCGCGAGGAGCTCCGGCAGGAGACGGTCCTCGCGGGCGAGCCCGCCACCCTCCGGGTGCTCTCGCACGTGGTGGATGGGCACCGCCACGCCGGCCTCGTGCTGACGGCCGATGACGCGCCCCCCGCGAGCTTGCCGATTCTCGTCTACGCCCACGGCGGAGATGGTGGCGTCGACTTCGGCGAGTTGCAGACGCTCGCCCAGCTCCTGGAAAACGACGCGTCCGCGTTCGCCTTCATCGCCCCCGCCTTCCGCTCGGAGCCGGCGCGCGCGGGCGGCCTCTCCTTCTCCTCGGAGGGCCCGGCGAGCCCGTGGGACCGGGACGTCGACGACGCCCTCGCGCTGGTGGAGGCCGCGGTCGCGACGAGTCCGAGCCTCGACCCGGACCGGGTGGGAGTGCTCGGCCTCAGCCGCGGCGGCGGCGTCGCCCTCCTGATGGGCGTCCGCGAGCCCCGCATCGACCGGATCGTCACCTTCTTCGGCCCGACCGACTTCTTCGACGGCTACGTGCGGGAGCTGGTCGAAGAGGCGTTGCGCGGCCGCGCCCGGAACCTTCCGGGCCTCCGCGTGCTGGACGAGCGCTTCATCCAGCCGCTCCGGCGGGGCGAGCTCTCGATCGCCGACGTGCGGCCGGAGCTCGTTCGGCGCTCGCCGGTGCTGTACGCGGACCGGCTGCCTCCCCTCCAGGTCCACCACGGCACCGCCGACGGCGTGGTGCACGTCAGCCAGGCGGAGAGCCTGATCGCCGCCATGCAGGCGCTCGGCCGCGATCCGCCCGAGTTCGAGGCGTTCCTCTACGAGGGCGCGGGCCACTCGTTTCTGGAGATGCCCGAGAGCCTGCCGCGGGCGAGGAGCTTCCTCCTGGAGCTGCTCGCGCCGGCCTGACC
>CAZTGV010000102.1:0-1499 GCA_964613475.1 uncultured Gemmatimonadota bacterium | reverse complement strand
GGTACTCGACCCGGATCTCGTCCCGGCCGCCGTCCTCCCGCCACAGCTCGGACCGGCCCACGAACGCGTCCGCTCCGAGCCGTCGGATCAGGCCGCGGCGCGGGTTCTCCTCGCGCACGTTCTCGAACAGGAAGCAGTCGCCGCGCCGCTCCGTGAAGCGGAGCTCGAGGGCGTGCGCCTCCTCGAGCGGCTCCAGCGCCGGGGTGAAGTGGCGGGCGTAGAGCGTGAGCCCGCGTTCGTCCTCCACCAGGGTGATCGCCTCCAACAGGATCGTCCGCTCTTCCGTGCGGAGCCGGAACACGGAGGGAAGCACGCCGGCGGCCGGGGGCATGTAGTGCACCTCCGCCGTGCCCCCCCGCGGACCCTCGCCGCGCCAGGTGCCGACCATCCAGGCGAAGTCGGCCAGCGTCGCGCCCGCCGATGAAGCCTCCTCCTCGCCCGCACAGCGCAGGGGCTCGTCGGGCGCTTCCTGCCCGCGAGCATCCGGAGCCGCCGGCGCGTCCTGGGCGCGAAGGTCCGGGGCGCCGATGGAGAGCAGGATGCCTCCGAGCGCCAGCGCCGCGACCGCCACTGGCCGAAGCCGTCCCCGGGGCCGCGGTCCGTCTTCGGCGCTCACGCGCTCTTCCGCGCCCGCAGCCGCGGGGCGACGCCGAGCAGGCCGCCCAGCGCGCCGGCCACCGCCGAAGACAGCGTGCCGAAGGCCAGGATGACGGCCCCGACGTCGCCGAGGGCGAACGAGACGACGATCCCGATGAACGCGCAGACCCCACCCACCACGGCGCCGCCTCCGGCGGCGTGCCCGTAGGCGCGTCCCTCCGCGCGCGCCCACAGCAGACCGACCAGCAGGGAGATGGCCATGCCGAGAGGCCCGAACAGCCGGGCCACGGCCAGGGTCCAGTGGCCGACCAGCACCATCGCGGTCTGCAGGGCGGCTCCGATCAGAATCCAGCGGATCATGCGGTCTCCTCCTGTCGAGGTTCGGGACGGCGCTTCTCGGGCCCGGCGCCCGATCGCCGGAGCCCCTCCAGGTAGAGGCGGAGTTGACGCACGGAGGCATCGAAGGGCTCGATGCTCCGTTCGGTGCGCGCCTGCATCACGCCGCCCTCCATCACGCTGAGCACCAGATGGGCGATCTCCTCGAGGTCCGCGTCCGGCGGGAGCTCCTCGCCGAGCGCCGCCAGGCAATCCACCACCGCCCGGCGCCAGGCGGCGAAGTTCTCGGCCATTCGACGCCGCACCGGCGGCACCGGATCGCGAAGCTCCAGGGCCAGGCTCCCGATCGGACAGCCGAAGGTGAGATCGGTCGCGAGCAGCGCCCGCCGGTAACCCTCGAGGATGGCGAAGACGCGCTCCACCGGATCGTCGGTCGCGCGGACGGCCGGCTGGACGATCTCGCGGTCCAGGTTCTCCAGGTACCACTCCAGCACGGCCTCGAGCAGCGCCTCCTTGCCGGAGAAGAAGTGATACAGGCTGCCGCTGTTCGCCCCCGCCTCCTCCAG
>CAZTGV010000101.1:0-8072 GCA_964613475.1 uncultured Gemmatimonadota bacterium | reverse complement strand
CAGGCTGCCCAGGTTGCTCGCGCTGTAGAGGAAGTACGGGTCCTCGGAGGAGGGGAGCCCCGCGTCGGCGAACCAGCGCTGTAGGAGCGGGGCGGTGGCGGACACGACGAAGAAGGGGAGCCCGATCGCGACGGTGAAGAGCCCCAGCACCCAGAGGGCGGGCTCCGCCGCGCCCCGGGGGACCCAGCCCTCCGGGAGGCCGACCGGCAGGACCAAGAGCGCCACCGCCGCCAGCGCCAGGTGGCCGAGCACCTGGGCGCGCGGGGCGAGCCCGCGCGAGACGAGGTGCGCGTACAGGTAGCCCGCCAGCAGCGCCGCCTGGAAGAAGACGAGCGCCGCGCTCCACACCGCCGGCGCGCCGCCGAGAAGCGGGAGCGCCTGCTTGGCGAACAGCGGCTGGATCCAGAACAACAGGAAGGCGCCGAGCGCGATCGTGACGGCGAAGAGGAGGACCGCGGGGAGATGGGACGGCGAGGCCGCGCCGGCGCCGGACGGCGGCCCCGCGCGGACGGAGGGAGGCGGCATGTGAGCGGGCGCGCCCCGGGCTCGCCGTCCTCCGCCCTACCCGGCGGCGAGCGAGCCCGGCGGCGCGCGCGTCAGAGCATCGTGACGAGCAGGTAACCGGCGAGGATCACGATCAGGATGATGTAGATCGCCTTGCGGTTCATCGTCTCCTCCGTGCTTCGGGTTCCTCTCTCACGACACCGAACGCGACGCCTCCCGCGACGCCCCCGTGGCGCCGATCACGTCCGCGGCCCTCACGGACGCGCGCTTCACGCCCGTCCGGTCAGCGCCGGCCCGGGCAGGGGTCCTCCGGCAGCCGGATCGGCCGCAGCGTGTAGTTGTGGTCCAGCAGCGTGGCGCCGGTCGCCTCGAAGTAGTCGGACCAGAACTTCTTCACCCGCTGGCTCTCCGGCGTGTCCACCCGCGCGCCGACCACCACCACGCAGACGCCGGACAGGTCCGGCAGCCGTCCCTCCGCCGCGCTCCGCTCGATCCAGTCCGCCGGCGGCGGACGGGAGAGCCCCTCCAGGTTCATCTCCCGGTTCACCTGCAGCATGTCCGAGAAGAGATACAGGGTCGCGCGGTGGTCCGGGAAGGCCCGGACCTCCTCGGCCACATCGTGCAGCGTGGACACGATGTCGGTGCCCCCGATGTTCTGCCGGTCCGCGGGATCCGCGAAAGGGCGCAGATACGCCTTGGCGTCGCGGAGGAAGCGGACCCGGCTCACCGAGTCACGCGAGATCTCCTGGTTCGCGAACTCCCGCTCCGGCACGTTCTGCGACCAGCGCTTCGGCGGCTCCGCCAGCGAGAGCTGGAGGAGCTCCATCGCCGCGATCCGGTCCCCGTGCTGGAGGACGTCGATCCGCTGGTCGGAGAGTTCGGTGGCCAGCTCCAGCAGGTGGTCCGGCATGCTGGTGGAGCGGTCGTAGACGAACACGACCAGCTCCGGCGTGCGCGCCGTCTCCGTGTCGGCGGCGGAGCCGCCGCGGCAGCCGGTCGCCGCGACCAGAACGCCGAGCACGCCGAGCACGCCGAGCGCGACGAGCGGGGCGAACCCCAGTCGGCGGCTCACCACGCCATCGCCTCCTCGTTGAACCGCTTCCGCACCTCCTCGAACCGCCCCTTGATCGCCTGGCGCTCCCGCTCGTAGTCCTCGGGCGGGCGGAGCGGCTCGGGGGCGCGCAGCCCCGCGCCATCGGCCCCGTCCAACGAGATCCCGAGCCGCACGGGCTCGGTGAAGGCGGGGATGCCGCGTGGGTCGATGCCGCGGGCCCGGCCGTTCTCGGCCCGATACAGGGTGATCACCGTCTCGAGCTGGTGCACCATCCCGCGCGCGTCCTCTTCCGGGCCGAGCGTGGTCAGCGTCTTGAGCTCGCGGATGTGGCGCGTGAGCTCGGAGAGGTAGGCCGCGACCTCCTGCGCGGCATCCTCGGCGGCGCCGATGAAGTCCCGGCGCTCGTCCTCGAAGGGACTCTCGTTGAAGTGCTCGCGTCGGGCGTCCTGCCGGTGGAAGTAGGCGGCCGAGATCGCGCACAGCACCAGCGTGAGGTTCAGCAGCAGGATCGGGAAGCTGAGGCGGCTCATCGAGGCGGCGTACTCCCGCAGCTCGTTGGCGGCCCCCTCCATGTCGTCGGCCCGGTTCGTCGCCTCGTTCGCCGCCAGCAGGTCGCCGTCGGCGCGCAGCCAGCCGGCGTTCCGCCGGAACTCCTCGACCACCGTCATGTCCTGTGCGTACTGCTGCTCGCCCACCTCGCCCAGCGTGACCCGCGCCTCGTACAGCACGCCGAGCACGAGGGCGAGCCCGAGCCCGCCCAACACCATCGGCACCACGTTCTCCATCCGCGAGCGCCCGGTCACCGTATGCCGCTGCGCGGAGCGGTCCCGCTGCATCACGTACTCGCGGAGCGAGTGGCCGAAGAAGTGGGCGAGCACGCAGAGGAAGGTCACCACGCCCATGGCGAGCAGGGTGGCGTCCGGCCGGAGGATCAGGTGCGAGAAGACGCGCTGCGCGCCGGCGATCCAGCCCTCGGAGGTCTCGGCCACCAGCCGGATCTGCCGCTCGGTGAGCGGGTCGCGAGGGAGCAGGGCGCTGAACACCGGCGCGTTGGCGAAGAACTCCACCAGCCCGAGGAAGCCGATCGCCGCCGCGTAGATCTTGGTGGGGATCCCCCGCCGGCGGCCGGCCTTCTCACCGCTCAGCTCGCTCGCCACCTCGCGCCGCTTGAGCGAGAGGCGCGCCTTGAGCCGGACCAGCTCGTTGGTCACACGCTCGAAGCGGTCCAGGGAGAGGGAGGCGCGCTCGAGCTTGTCGGAGATCCGCTCCTCCGCCTCGGACGCCCGCTCGTGCAGGCGGCGCCGCGTGTGGGAGCGCCAGCGGTCGAAGTGGGCCCGGCAGCGCTCGGCGAGGTCGCGCTCGGAGCCGGAGGGGCCGGTGGCGTCCGGCTTCGGCACGCCGGCGGCCGCGTCCTCGCGGGCCATCCGCGCCGCCTGCTCCCGGAGCCGCTCGACGAGCAGATCCGTGGCCTCCTCGCCCAGCTCCGGCGCGCCGCCGAAGCCGTTCCCAGGGGGCCGGGTGGGCGCCGGAGCCGCCCGCGAGGTTTCGAGGCGCTCCAGCCACGCGCCCGTGCGGTCCCGGAGGGGTCGGCGTTCGGTCTCGTCGTGGTGGGCGCTCCGGTCCGCGGCCTCCTCGCCGCCGGTCGTCCGGCGGGCGCTCGGGCCCGCGGCGTCCCCGCGGTCGGTCGTCCGGCGGGTGGGCTCCTCGGAGCGTCCGGAGGCGGGTCGGCGGCCGCCCGGCGCCGAACCGTCCCGCGCCGGCGCTTCGCGCTCCACCGGATCGCGACGCTTCCGCTCGACAGGATCGCGCTCCATGGCCCCGCCCCCCTTCGTCGTCCCGTCGCTCACCCGTCGAACCGCCCCCGCATCCAGCTGGCGCTCATGCTCGGGCCGTCGCTGGATCCGTTGGTCGGCTCCTCCAGGAAGTAGGTGTCGCACGCCTGCCGGAGCCGCTCCGGCGAGACCTCGACGTCAACCCCCGAATAGCGGGCGATGTCCTGGAGGTGGTTGGCCACGTCACGCGGGTGACACGCCCGCGCGGGCAGCCCTCGCTCTTCATAGTACTCGGTCCACACAAAGTCGACGTCCTCGGGCCGGAAGGGAAGGCCCCGGCCTTCGAAGGTCCGCCGCCAGATCTCCTCGTACTGCCCGCGGGTCGGACTGTCCACCAGGATCTTGTACTGGATCCGGCGGAGGAACGCCTCCTCCACCAGCTCCGAGGGGTCCAGGTTGGTCGCGAAGATCAGCAGGCAGTCGAACGGCACCGGCAGCTTGTGGCCCATCGGCAGGTTCAGGTAGTCCATGTGCCGGTCCAGCGGGATCATCCAGCGGTTCAGGAGGTCCCGCGGCCGGACGCGCTGCCGCCCGAAGTCGTCGATCACGAACACGCCCCCGTTCGCCTTGAGCTGCGGCGGCGCCCGGAAGACGCCCGTCTGCTCGTCGAACTGAAGCTCCAGCTCGTCCAGGGTCAGCTCGCCGCCCACCATCACGACCGGGCGCTTCACCCGCACGAAGCGCTGGTCGTGGGCCGGCGGCGTGCGCAGGTAGTAGGGTTGGTCCGGCCGCCCGACCGGCTCTCCCTCCATCTCCCGATGGGACACCGGGTCGTACAGGCTGACGATCTGGCCTTCCACCTCGAGCGTGTGCGGAATGTAGATGGACCCGCCGAGCATGGCGGCCACCGCCTCGGCGATCGAGGTCTTCCCGTTCCCCGCGTGGCCGTACAGGAAGACGGAGCGCCCCGAGTTGATCGCCGGCCCGAGGGCGTCCATGAACGCCTCATCGAACACCAGATGCCGGAAACCGTCGCGGATCTTCTCGCGATCGATGTGGAGGTCGCGCGTCGTCTGCGCCTCGACGGACTGCCAGTAGCGGTCGAGCGGCACGGGGGCGGGCCCCACGTAGCGGCTCTGCTGGAGGAGCTCCCGGGCGCGGCCGCGGCCCTCGCCGGTGAGGTCGAACGTGTACCCGCGTCGGCCGTGCCCCTGCGCCCCCCGCACCTCCACCAGCCGGCGCTGCTGGAGCGTGAGGAGCTCGTCGTCGAGGAGCGCGAACGGGAGCTTGATGGAGCTCTCGAGCCGCCCGCCGTCCCGCGACCCCTGCACGTAAAGCGTCTTCACGATCAGGTCGGAGACGAAGGCGGGGGAGAGGCCGGTTTCCTCGATGCTCTCCGGCACGGGAGGCACCCGCGGGTCCATGCCGGGGTCCTCCGTCGGCGCCGGCCTCCGGGCCGTCTCCTCCAGTCCCGGCGGAGCCTGTCCGTCGGCTGGAGGAGAAGTGGCGTCCGTCGTCTCGCTCGTCATCCGCGCCTCCCTGGGCCGCCGTCTCCGGCGGCCCGTCTACGTCAAGCGGCGGCGCCGTCCGACGCCGCCTCGGCGCCGGCCGCTCCCGGCCGGGCGCCTTCCATCTCCGACCACTCGATCCCGTCGCCCACCTCGGTGCCCGTGCGCGCCAGCGTCCCCGCCGGCAGCTCCAGGGCCGCGTGGGCCTTCCAGTGCTGCTTCGTCCACCGCCGCGGCGGCAGCGCCGGATAGAGCGCCACCACGCGCCCCTCCCGGTCCAGCATCGCCACATCCAGCGGATACTTCATCCAGAACATGTGCACGCTCTGGCTGGGCACGATCAGCATCCCTTGTCCGGGGGCCGGCTCGGGCCGGCCGATCATCCCGCGCAGCCGCGTCCACCAGCCGTCGGCCAGGTTCACGCGGTCGCCCAGAAGGACGTCGCGCGTGCGGTTCCGGATTCGCAGGCACTTCACGGCGTCCCCCCGTCGCTCCCTACATTCCGCCGAAGAAGTCCCGGAAGATGAAGACGGCGGGGCCGAGCAGGGCCACGAAGATGGCCGGGAAGATGAAGAGGATGAGGGGGAAGAGCATCTTCACGGTCGTCTTGGCGGCCTTCTCCTCCGCCCGCTGCATCCGCTTGGAGCGGAGCGTCTCGGCATGTACCCGGAGCGAATCCGCGACGGACGTGCCGAAGCGGTCCGTCTGGACCAGCATGCTGACCAGGGCGCGCACGTCGTCCACCCCCGTGCGGTCCCCCAGGTGCCGGAGCGCTTCGTCCCTCGGCGTGCCGGCCCGGATCTCCAGATTCACCACCGTGAGCTCGTCGCTCATCTCCGGGCTGATCCGGTCGATCTCCTCCGCCACCCGGACCAGCGCCTGGTTGAGCCCCAGCCCCGCCTCCACGCAGACCACCAGCAGGTCCAGCGTGTCGGGGAGCGCGCGCTGGATCTCGAGCTGCCGCTTCTTCACCCGGCTGTTGACCACCAGGAAGGGCAGCATCCACCCCACGAGCCCGGCCACCGCGGTGAGCAGGAAGATCTGACTCGTGGGCAGGGCGAACACGGCCAGGCCGAAGAAGGCGCCGAGCCCGAGCGCCGCCGCGAAGAGCAGCCGGACGCCCATGAAGATGGCGACCGCGTTCGCGTGCCGGTAGCCGCCGTACACGAGCCACTTGCGGGTCTCAGAGGGCTGCCCTTCCTCCTGCTCCTTCTCACCGGCCCCCATCTTCTCGCCGAGGGCCTCCAGCAAGGCCTCGAGCCGCTGGCGCTTCGCCTGCCGGCGCCGGCGCTCCTGGAGCTCCCGGTAGGTGATCGCATCGGTCTGAAGCGCGGCCAGCCGCCGCTTCACGATGCGGCCCTCGCCCGGCGCCAGGTTGGCGATCCCGAGCACCAGCAGCCCGACGGAGACGGCCGTCAACGCCGCGACGAGCCAGATCATGACCTCCTCCTCCCGCGCTCGGCCCCGTCCGTCTTCACCTCATACCTCCACGTCCATGATCCGGCGGATCCAGAGGAACCCGATGAGCTGCAGGGTCACCGCCGCCGCCAGCATCAGTCTCCCGAGCGGCTCGACGAACAGGGGCCGCATGTATTCGGGGTTGATCGCCCACATGCCCAGCCCCGCCACGATCGGCGCGCCGGCCAGCACCATGCCCGTCATCCGTCCGTGGGCGGTGTGCGTGCGGAGCTGCCGGCGGAAGCGGAAGCGCTCCCGGATGATGTGGGACAGGTTGTCCAGGATCTCCGCCAGGTTGCCCCCCGACTCGAGCTGGATGAGCACCGCCGTGACGAAGATGCGCACGTCCAGCAGGCTGATGCGGTCGGACAAGGCGAAAAGAGAGTCCGAGAGCGGGAGGCCGAACTTCTGCTCCTCGTAGACCTGCTTGAACTCGCCGGCCACCGGCTCGGGCATCTCCTCCGCCACCACCTTCAGGCCGGTGGAGAAGGCGTGGCCCGCCCGGATCGCGCGGCCCAGCAGATCGATCGCCTCGGGGAAGTGCTCCTCGAAGGCCTTGTAGCGCTTCCGACGCTTCAGGCTCACGTGCATGTACGGGAAGATGGCGCCCGCGGCCACGCCCGCCAGCGGGAGCAGCCAGCCGCCGAACAGGGCCAACAGGAAGAGACCGCTGGCGGCCGCCAGGCCGACGGTGAGGAGCACGAAGGTCCCCGCGCTCCAGGTCACGTTCCCCTGTGCCAGGAAGTGCTGGAGGTCGTGCTGGTGCGGCATGTGGAGCACCAGCGGCTCCAGCCACGCCGGTCCGGCCCCTTCCTTGTCCCGCAGAAGCCCCCGGCTCGAGCCGAGCCCCACCGTCTGATCCGCCAGCCGGCGCAGCTCGCCCGCGATCGCCCGCTGGCGGCTCCAGCGCCGCGCCCCTTCCCAGAGCAGCGCCAGGGAAAGCACGGCGAGCACGACCGCCGCGAAGGCGGCGGCCGCGACGAGGAGCCCGGATCCCGCAAAGTCGCTCATCGGCGCCCCGCCTTCTGCCGCTCCGGCCGGATGTTGGCGAACAGCGTCTCGCTCAGGTCGATCCCGTGCGCCTGGAGCCGGTCCGCGCACTTGGGCCGGATGCCGGTGGCGCGGAACTCCCCGACCACCGTGCCGTCTTCCTCGACGCCCTGCTGCTCGAACAGGAAGAGGTCCTGCATGGTGATCACGTCCCCCTCCATCCCCACGAGCTCGGAGATGTTGACCACCTTCCGGCCGCCGTCGGACAGCCGGGAGACGTGCACGACGATGTCGATCGCGCTGGCGATCTGCTGGCGCATTCCTTTCTCGGCCAGGTTCAGGCTCGCCATGGAGATCATCGTCTCGAGCCGGGCCAGCGCGTCCCGCGGCGTGTTCGCGTGGAGCGTGGTGATCGAGCCGTCGTGGCCGGTGTTCATCGCCTGGAGCATGTCCACCGCCTCGGCGCCCCGGACCTCGCCCACGATGATCCGGTCGGGGCGCATGCGGAGGGCGTTGATCACGAGCTGTCGCTGTGTGACCTGCCCGGCCCCCTCGATGTTGGGCGGGCGCGTCTCGCACCGGACCACGTGCGGCTGCCGGAGCTGCAGCTCGGCGGAGTCCTCGATGGTGACGATGCGCTCGGTGAGGGGAATCGACTCGGAGAGCACGTTCAGCAGCGTCGTCTTTCCGGCGCCGGTGCCGCCCGAGACCAGCATGTTGAGCCGCGCCCTCACGCAGCCCTGGAGGAGCTCCAGCATCGGCTCGGTGATCGTGCCGTTCCGCTTG
>CAZTGV010000100.1:0-8475 GCA_964613475.1 uncultured Gemmatimonadota bacterium | reverse complement strand
GCCGGGACCCGCCGCCGCCCGGTCGCCGTCTCGCGCCGCGCGGATCCGCTCGGCCGCCTCGCGCCACAGGGCCGCGATCCCCACCCCCGCGTACAGGCCCCACATGTTGAAGGCGATGATGTAGAAGTAGTCCCGCTCCCGGACCTCGCGCAGGTCGGGCTCGATGTCCGGATACAGTGAGTAGCCGAAGCGGAAGTTCAGGTAGAAGACGAGCGCGATCGTCACCGTGAAGAGGAGGACCGAGAAGTACACGAAGCTGTCCCGATCCCCCTTCCAGTGCCGCCACAGCCCCACCAATCCCAACAGGAAGAAGACGAGGGTCACCCCCGCCCGCGGGGCCGGGTTCAGGGGCCGCGCCCACTGCCAGTCGAAGTACTGCCAGAAGTTCGCGTACTGAGACCCGAGCGGCGCCTGGCGCTCCGTCAGCGGCGGCTTCGCGTACTGCTCCCGAGCCAGCGAGGCGCGGAGCGGCTCACAGATGGCGGACGAGGGCACCACATCGTCCACCACGGGCACGAAGGCCAGCGGCGTGGCCAGCGCCTCCAGCACGTTCTCGCACTCCGGGTGGCCCTCGTTGATGATCGGCCCCTGCGCGGAGCGGATCGGGACGAACAGGAGCTGCACGGTGAAGCCGACCGCGGCGAGGCCCGCGGCGGCGCCCACCAGCCGCCACCGGAGCAGCGTCCGCCAATCGTGCCACAGGACGAACGCCCCGAGCGCGGCGATCGGCAGGATCGACATCGTGTGGTTCGTGGCCCCGAGCCCGAGCAGGAAGGCGACGAAGACGAACAGGCGGTCGCCCCGGCGGGTCCCCGTCTCGTCCTCCCACAGCATGGCGAGGTAGGACACGAGGGCCACGAAGAGCAGGGAGACCGTGTAGACCTTCTCGTTGATGTTGGACTGGGTCCAGACGGTGAAGGCCGTGGCGCCGACCAGCACCGCGGCCAGCCCGGCCACCACCACCTGCCGCCGGTCCTCCGCGAAGTGGGCCCAGATCCGCACCACCGCCAGGAACCAGAACACGGCCGCCGCCGCGGACATGGTGGCGCTCAGCAGGTTGATCCGGGTGGCGACCGGGATGCCGATCGGCTCGAGGGCGAGGATCCAGACCCGCCCGAGCACCACGAAGAGCGGGTTCCCGGGCGGGTGGGGAATGCCCAGGATGTAGGCGGTGGCGATGTACTCGGAGGTGTCCCACCAGCCCGTCGTCGGGGCCAGGGTGAGCACGTAGAGCCCCCAGATGAGCGCCCCGGAGAGCACGCCCCATCCCCAGATGGGGAGCGGCCCGACTCTCTGCCGCTCGATTCCTCTCATGCGCCTCGCCGCCGCGTCCGGTCCCGTCGAAGAGGCGCCCCGGCGCGGCGCGTCGACGCCGGCCCCGGGGCACGGAAGGCCGGAAGCTACGCCGGCGGGCGATCGCGGCCAAGCGGCCGGGCGCTCAGCGCCAGGCGCGCACCGAGACGACCGTCACCCCCCCGGGACGCACCTCCACCGGCGCGACCTTCATGGCGCGACCCGGCCGGAAGTCCCGGGAGGGAAGCTCCACCGCGAGGTCGGAGGAGCCCGCGGGCAGGCGCAGGCGCACCACGGAGAGGTCGGCCGGCAGGAGGTGCCAGCAGCGGACATCCGCCCGCTCGAGCAGCGAGAGGCCCGCGTTCGCCACCAGCCCGGCGACCTCGCCGAGCACCTCGTCCTCCTCCTTCAGCTCGTCCTTCACCGTCTTGGCCACCGCGTACTTGGCGAGCCCGCGCAGCAGGGACTTGGCGAGCAGGAGCGGCTGCTGCTCGGCGAAGTCCGCCGCCAGGACGCCGGCGAGGTCCGAGCGGAGGCCCACGGGGCGCGACACGTCCCCGGGCGCGCGCAGCCGCGGCGGCGGCAACGACGGTGGGAGCGCCAGGTCCGGCCAGGCGACCAGCAGCAGGTAGGGCGTGCCCGTCCGGCGGGCGGCTCGACGCCCCCGGGCGGGCGCCTCCGCGTCGCCCTGCTCGCGCGCCGTCCGGACGGCGCCGCGCAGCGGCCCCTCGAGCGGGATCGGCGGCGGCGGATCGGCGGCGGCCGACGGTCCGCTCCGGTTCCGTCCCGAGCGGCCGCGCTCCGGCGGGTCCACCGTCCCCCCCGGCTCCCCTCGCTCGGCGAGGTCCCGGCCCGCCGCCTTCTCCGCGACCAGCCGCGCGGCGACTGCCGCGGCCGCCTCCAGGGGCGAGCCCCGCGAGCCCTCGGCCTCCGACGCGGCCCCGGCGCTCAGGGCGCGCACCTCGTCCGGCCACAGCAGCACCGCCTGGGAGCGGGAGACCCGGTAGGGCGCGAACCCCCGCTCGACGATGACGACCACGTCCCCCGAGTCCGGGGGCGGGAGCGCGAGCTCCGGAGGCGGCCCCCCCTTCCCGTCGGGCGCCGCCTCGGCCGCGAGGCGGCGCGCCAACCGATAAGCGACCTCGGCATCGTTCCGCTCGCCGGCCGCCTCGAAGGTCGCCCCGGCCATGTAGCGGAGGGTGGCGTGGAGCGTCCGCCGCTCCGGCCGCTCGAGTCCATCGTCCGCCTCGAGGTTCAGCAGGTGGCTCAGACGGCGCGCCTCGACGGCCGCAGACTCCGCGTCGCCGGCGCGCAGGTAGTTGAGCGCGCCGTAGTAGTGCAGCAGCAGCCGCTCGGTGCCGGGCGGCCGGTAGGGAAGGACGTTGTCGCTGGTCAGGAGCGAAAGCGCCGCGCGCGACAGGCTCCGGGTGTATCGCTCCTCGGCCATCGTCGCGGCGGCCTGGAGGGCGGCGTTGCTCTCCTCCCACCGGCCGGCGTAATGGGCGAGCAGGCCTTCGTACTGGAGGCGGAGTAGCTCGTCGCCCACCTCGGCCCGCTCCGGCGCGGCGAGCGCCAGGGCCGAGTCCGCGCGCCCCTCCGCCGCCAGCCGGCGCAGCCGGTCATCGTAGCGGGTGAGCCCGTTGGCCGCGAAGTCGTGGGAGCGGAACAGGGGCGCGCAGCCGGCCAGCAGGAGGGCCGACAGCACGACGCCGACCGGCAGGACGACCCCGGCCGCCCACGCGGCCCCGACTCTTCTCCGGCGCGCCACGGGACCTCCTCCGCGGCGGCGCCGGTCAGCGCGCCTGCCGCTCGAGGACGAGGACGCGCTGCCTCGCCTGCGCGATCGCGTCGGCCAGCTTCGCGGCCGCTTCGCCCCGCGCGTAGATCTCCTCCAGCTCCAGACGGTGCAGGAAGAGCCGGTATTGGATGAGCGCCTCGATCGGCCGGAGCTGCTTGTCGAGCGCGGCGGCGATCTTGTAGTCGAGGAGCGGGTCGTCCGAGAGGACGTCCGCCCGGTCGTACCGGTCGAGCGCCGCGACGAAGTCGCCGGCGGCGGCGAGGTCGTCCCCTTCCCGGATCAGCATCTCCGACAGCGCGCGGGAGCGGCCCTCCCGGGTCGCGTCCTCGGGCGTGTCCACCACGCGCATGCCCTGCGCCTCCCGGTAGCCGATCGTGCTCACGCGGCCGTCGGCCAGCCGGACCATGGAGACGTCCGCCACCGCGTCGCGCGGCGGCCGCTCCAGCGAGCGCGGGGTGAGCACGACGGCCCCGTCCGCGCGCCGGATGTGCCACGCGGACTCGGTCGTGCCGGTCGCCGCCAGCACCTGGACCTCGTTCATCCCCAGCCGCACCTCGCCCTGCAGGACGGCCGCGCAGAGCTCGGGCTCGCAATCGGCCAGGGCTTCCGCCCGGACCTCGGCCATTCCGGCCTCGGCGCGCTCCCGGTCGGAGGTCGCCTCGGCCCGCTCCGAGTCGACGCGCGCGTCCGCCGAGATCCGCTCTCCCTGCTCCACGATCGGCCGCTCGTGCACCCGCTTCGGCGCGCACGCGGCGACCAGCGCCGCCAACCCCACGACCGCCCAGCCTCTCGTCCTCGCGTTCATGGCAACCCCCCCCTGCGCGCGCCGGCCGCTCAGAAGCCGAAGCGGCGACGCTCGATGTACTTCTTGATCTCGTGCTGGCCCGTCCAGATCTTCAAGTTCGTCTCGAGATCGATGAGCGTCGCGTCCACCTGGTAGTAAACGACGCGCTCGCGCCCCTCCTCGTCCTCGATCGCCTGCAACTCGCCCTGCAGCATGAAGTTCGCGCCCACCTCCTGGACCGGTCGGGCCCGGGTGTCCGCGCGCGCGTGCTCCTGCTGATCGTCGCGCTCGGCCCGGATGTCCTCCCGCTCGTCGCCGGGGCGGGCCACCACCTGCACGCGACCGGACGCCAGGAACGCGTTCTCCAGGTCGTTCACGAACGTGTTCACGGGGACGTGCTCCAGGGTGCGGTTGCGGAACGTCCCCACGATCACGGTGGGCAGTCGGCCGCCGTTTCGCTGGGACCACTCCCGCGCCCAGCGGCTGTCCAGGCTCTGCTCGATGAGCGCGCGGGCCACCAGCCGGGAGTCCGTGTCGTTCCAGCGGCCGGAGAGGTCGGTCACCGCCGTCGGCTCGATCCGCGTGACTTTCTTCCCCCCGCACGCGGAGACGCCCGCGAGCACGACCGCCGTCAGGCAGAGGAGCCCGACCGTGCGGCCGGCGCGGCGCCCCGCGCCTCGCCCGGCCTTCCCCGATCGCCCCTCTCGCGCGACCCTCGCGTCGGGTCTTCCTCGGATCGCGACCATACCGCCTCCCCCTCGCTCGGTTCTCGTTCCACCCCGGCGCCGGTCCGCCCCTCGGCGGCCGACGACGACCGGCTGCGGGCGCCGAGGCCCCGCGTCCGGGCGGCCGCCCGGACGCCGCTGACGCCGGACGCCGATGAAGATACGGGCGTGCGTGGGGCGGAAGCCATGCGCCCGCCCCGAAGGCGGAGCGAGCCGCGCCCGCCCATGGGCGCGAGCGGCTCACCCCTGCGGTAGCGAGCCACCCGCCCGTGTGGTAGACGAAGGAATGGCGAGGAACGTCACGCGGGAATCGACGGGCCCGCGGGATCGGCCGTTTCGGGCGGGATCGGCCGCCCGCCAGCTTGACGCCCGGGGGGGTCGGCCGCCCGCCAGCTTCGCGCCCTGGGGGTCAGCCGCCGACCAGGATCTCCTCGAAGAAGGCGATCACGCGCGGCTCCGGGCGCTGCGAGAGCCAGAACAGCGCCCGCTTCCGGAGCCGCGGCTCCGGGCTCTCCCGGGCGACGCGCAGGAGCGCGTCCAGCGAGGCGGCGTCCTCCCGCTGCGAGAGCGCGAAGATCGCGTGCTCGCGGAGCGAGAGCTCGACCTCGTCTTGGAGCAGGCCGACCAGGCCCTCGGTCGCGCGGTCCGCCGCCGCCTGCCCGGCCCAGAACACGGCCGCCTTCCGGGTGCCCGAGGGAAGGGACGGCCGGCGCACCAGCTCGATCAGCGCCGGCCAGACCTCCACGCCGTCGGCCATCGAGGAGGCCGCCAGCGCGGCCTCGCCCACATCCTCCCCGGCATCGCGCGCCAGGAGGAGGAAGAAGGCGGCGGCCTCGACCGGCGGGACCTCCCCCAGGTCCGCCGCGGGGGGGTTCGCCCGGGCGGCATCGCCCCGCTCGCGCCGCTCCGTGGCCCACGGCCCCCGCAGATCCAGCCGGACCGCCCGGCCGTCCGACCTGGCGAGTCGGGCCACCACGAGGGGCTCGCAGGGACACCCCTCCGAGCGCCACGAGCCCGACACGCAGACGCCGGGGCGGGTGGCGAAGGAGAGGCGCACGAGCCCGTCACGCACTCCGTCCACCCGCGCGGCCCAGGCGGGGAGGGCCCGCTCCGCCGCTTCCAGGGTCAGGGCCGGCGGCGGCGCCTCTCCCTCGGCCGCGGGCCGGCGCGCCTCCGGCTCTTGCGCCCAGGCCGCGCCGGCGACGAGCGCCGCGGCCGCCGCCGCGACCCAGGCCCGGCGCGGCGCCACTCCTCGGCCGCTCACGGCTCGATCACCTCGAGCAGCACGTCCGCCGCCCGCGGATCGTTGGACTGCCCCAGCCAGAAGATCGCCCGCTTCCGCAGCTCCGGGTCCTCCTCGTTCCGGGCGATCGAGATCAGCCGGTCCAGCGCCGCCGGCTCGTTCGACTGCGCGTAGGCGAAGATGAGCTGCTGCTTCATCTCGCGGTCCGCCGCCGACTCGTACAGCTCGGCCAGGCGCTCGATGGGCGCGCCGCCCTGCGCGGCCCAGAACAGCGCCTTCTTCCGCACCTCGATCGGCTCCTCGGGATCCACCGCGCGCTCGAGCAGCCATTCCCCGCCCTCGGGATCGGGCGACTGCGAGAGGGAGAAGAAGATCCGCTCCTTCAAGGCATCCGAATCCAGCTGCCCGTACAGCTCGCGGAGGAACGGGCCCTGCCCCTCCCCCTGCTGCCCGAGCCAGAAGATCGCCTTCTCCCGGATGCGCTCCGGCCGCTGCGGATCCGCCGCGTGCCGCCTGAGCGCTTCGGCGGCCTCCGGATGCCGGTGCTGCGCGAGGGCGAACAGCGCCCGCTCCTCGAGCTGCGCGTCCTCGGTCGTCCGCAGGATCTCGGTGAGGACCTCGACCGCGCCCTCCCCCGGCACCTGCGAGAGCCAGAACACGGCCTGCGACCGCACCTCGGGATCCGGGTCCGAGCGCGCCGTCTCCAGGAGCACCCGTCCGGCATCGGCGCCCCCCTTCTGGGCCACCAGGAAGACCGCCCGGCGCCGCAGCGGGGCGGAGCATTCGTCCGTGCGGGCGAGCACCCGGTTCAGGATCGGCATGGCTCGGTCCGCGTCCATCTGGAGCAGCGCGTTGAGCGCCGCGGAGCGGAACTCGTCCTCCTCGCACGCGTCCGCCTGGGCGCCTCCCGCGGCCTCCGCCAGCTCCTCGGCCGCGAGCGCGTCGCCCCGGCGGGCGAGCTCGCCCCGGAGCCGCGCGGCCAGGGCGCGCGCGTCGCCCCGGCTCGCCGCCTCCGGGTATTCGTTCGCCTGCCGCTCGAGCGCGCGGAGCGCCCGCTCGAACTCGGCTTCCCCGCCGAGCCGGTAGCGCGCGAACGCCTCCCAATAGAGGGCGTCGCCGGCACGCTCGGAGTTCGGGTGCGCGGCCACCAGCCGCTCGAACCGCTCGACCGCCTCCTCCAGGTTCCCCCCGACCAGGGCATCCCGGCCCCCGCGGTACAGGCTCTCGGCCGCGTCCGCCTCTTGGAGAGCCAGCGCCGACGCGGCCGCCGTTGCCGATTCGCCGGCGCCCCAGAGCGCCACCGGGGCGACGCCCAGCGCCAGGAGCGCCGCGGTCGCGGCTCGCGCGACGCCCGCGCGCCCCCACCTCGTCCTCTTCGCCTTCATCGATGCCTCCATCGTCAGACTCCCTGCAGGTACGTCCCGGCCGGCCCGGCGGGAATCGCCGAGCGAAGGCGCGGAAGCACGTCCCGGGTCTCCATTCCATCCACGATCATCGCGCGCTCGTCAGCCGCACCGTCGTTCCCGAGCGCGGCGATCTGCGCCAGCACCAGCTCCAGCTCGCCCAGCAGCATCGTGAGCCGCGGGTCGTCGTCCCCGGCCCAGTCCATCAGCAGCCGGGTGTCCAACAGGAGCTCCCGCGCCCAGCGCGAGGCGACGGTCGCCTCCGCCGAGTCCCCGGAGCGGAAGGAGGTGAGGAACACCTCCGCGCGCCCGAAGTGGTCGGCGGCCGCGGCGCGGTACGCCACCCCGGCCCCCGTCGAGGGCTCGCCCGCGGTCGGGCCCTCGCCCGCCGCCAGCGCCGGCCCGGACGCCGCGCCTTCCCGCGGGTCTCCGTCCCGTGCGCCTTCGTTCCGCGGCCTGGTTCCCGCGCCCGCGTCCTCGGCTCTCGCGTTCCCCGCCGCCTCGGGGCCGGCCGCCCCGGCGGCTCCTTCCCGGAGCTCCCCGGGGGAGGCGCCGTTCCCGACCTCTCCGTCGATGCCCTCCCCCGCGGCCGTCGCGGCCGCGCCGCTTCCGGCCGCCGCGCCGGACGGACCGGCGTCCCCCCCGCCCGGCCGGGTCGCCGTGGCGATCGGCGAGGCGCCCTGTCGCTCGAGCTCCGAGACCGACTGCCGCCCGATCGCGATCCCCAGGACCAGGGTCGCCGCCAGCCCCACGGCCCACGCCCAGGGCGCCCGCCGACCGGTCCGGCGCCCGCGCGTTCGGCCCGAATCGGGGGCGGCGTCGGGCGACTCCAGCCCCGCCTCCCGCGCCCCGGCGGGCAAGCGAGCGCGCATCCGCCAGGCGGCCTCGATCCGGGGCCACATCGCCTCGGCCGGCGTGTCGGGCGGACGGTGGTAGTCCGCCGCCTCGACGGACAGCGCCTCGTCCGACAGATCCTCGACCGACCGGCCCGGCTCTTCCGCGACCGTCGCCTCGCGCCAGCCGGCCTCGATCCGGGGCCACATCGCCTCGGCCGGCGTGTCGGGCGGACGGTGGTAGTCCGCCGCCACGCGCCGCAGCCAGGCCGCGAAGCGGCCGTCCACGCCCATGCCGTCCACGATCTCGTCCACGCCCATGTCGTCCATGTCCCTGTCGTTCATGTCCCTGTCGGTCATGACGCCCACTCCCCGGCGAACGACGACAGCTCCTCC
>CAZTGV010000099.1:6224-8511 GCA_964613475.1 uncultured Gemmatimonadota bacterium | reverse complement strand
GGCGCCTCCTCCGCCTCGGCCTCGGGCGCGGCCCCCTCGCGGATCTCGTCCGTCGCCTCCGTGCCGCCCGGCGCCTCCTCGGGAGCCTCCGCCGCCGCCGCCTGGGCCGCCTCGGAGTCGGTCGCCGCCTCGGCCGCCACCGCCTCGGTGGCCCGGAGCTCGCCCTCGTCGGCCGCGCCCTCCGGCTCGTCCGTGTCCTCACCCTCCGGCTCGGCCAGATCGGGCACGACGTCCTCTGGGCCGGCCGCTTCCGCGCCCGCGCCCACGGACGCCGCGCTCGCGGGCGCCCCGGCGGCCGCCTTCGCCGCGCCGGCGCGCTTCGCCCCGGCGGGACGCGCTTCCGGCTTCGGCCGCCGGGAGGTCTTCCACTGGCCCGGGGCCGGACCCAGCTCGAGGAGCGGGTCCTCGAGCTCCTCCGGCGTCACGCCGGCGTGGAACTTCTCCCACAAGCCGGCTCGGCGGAGCAGCGAGCGCACGGTGTGCGAGGGCTCCGCGCCGAGGCGCAGCCAATGGAGCGTGCGCGCGGCGTCCAGGCGCAGCAGGGAGGGCTCCGTGCGGGGGTTGTAGATCCCCAGCCGCTCGATCGAGGGACCGGTGATCGCCCGCGAGGAGTCCACCACCACGAGCCGGTACGAGGGCTGCTTCTTCCGTCCCACGCGCTTCAGTCTGATCGTCGTCGGCATGAATCGTCCCGTCTGATCGTTCAGCGGCTCACCCGAACAGGCCGCCCGGCCCGCCCGGTCCGCCGCCCGGTCCGCCCTTCAGGGCGGGCGCCAGCTTTCCCATGTCCTTCATCAGCTTCCGCATCTGCCCGAACTGCTTCACCAGCCGGTTCACCTCGTGCACCGGCCGGCCGGAGCCTCGCGCGATCCGCGCCCGTCGCGAGCCGTTCAGGACGCGCGGGTTCCGTCGCTCCTCGGGCGTCATCGACTGGATGATCGCCTCGACGTGCTTGATCCGCTTCGGGTCCACATCGACCTGGTCCAGCATGCCGGCGTTCACCCCCGGCAACATCTTCAGGATGCCCTTGAGCGGCCCCATCTTCTGGATCTGCTGCAGCGAGCGGAGGAAGTCCTCCAGGTCGAACTCGCCCTTTCCGAGGACCTTCTCCTCGAGCCGCTGCGTCTCCTCCACGTCCATCGTCTGCTGGGCCCGTTCGACCAGCCCGACGATGTCGCCCATCTGCAGGATTCGGCCGGCCATCCGCTGCGCGTCGAACGCCGTCAGGTCCTCCGGCCGCTCGCCGATCCCCACGAACTTGATCGGCACGCCCAGCACGCCGTAGATGGAGAGCGCCGCGCCCCCGCGCGCGTCGCCGTCCATCTTCGTGAGGACGACGCCGGTCACGCCCACCGCCTGGTGGAAGCCCTCGGCGATCCGGACCGCCTCCTGACCGGTCATCCCGTCGGCGACCAGCAGGACCTCCTCCGGCTGGACCGCCTCCTTGACCCGGCGGAGCTCCTCCATCAGCGCCTCGTCCACCTGCAGCCGTCCCGCCGTGTCCAGCAGCACGTGGCTGGCGCCCTCGCGGCGCGCCTCGTCCACCGCCTGCCGCGCCAGCGAGACCATCTCCTGCCGGTCCGCCGCGCCGCGCACCTCGACCCCGATCCGCTCGCCGAGCGTGCGGAGCTGGTCGGCCGCCGCCGGACGGTACGGGTCGCAGGCGACGAGCACCGGCCGCTTGCCCTCGGTCAGGAGCCGGCGGGCCAGCTTTGCGGCGGTCGTCGTCTTCCCGGAGCCCTGCAGCCCCACCAGCATCACCTTGGTCGGCGGGACGGCGGCCTCCGACAGCTCCGGCGCCTCGCTTCCGAGCAGGGCCACCAGCTCGTCGTGCACGATCTTCACGATCTGGTCGCCGGGATCGACGGCCCGGAGCACGTCCTCGCCGAGCGCTCGCTCCTCGACCCGGGCGAGGAAGTCGCGCGCGACCTCGTAATGCACGTCCGCCTCGAGCAGCGCCCGGCGGACCTCCCGGAGCCCCTCCTTGAGCATCGGCTCGGTGATGACGCCGCGCTGCCGGAACCGGCCGAGCACGCCGTCGAGGCGATCGCTGAGTCGCTCGAACATCCTCTTCCCGCGTACAGGCGCCGCGCGAGCGCGTTGCCGGGGCGGCGACGGTGCACAGGCGCGGCACAAACGAAAGACGCGCCGGAGGCACCTCCCCCGGTCGCGTCTCGTCCGCTGGCCCGCGGCTCGCGGCCGCAGACCGGAATCCCGGCCCGCGGCCGGCGAACGATGAGCCTTATAGTCTAGGGCTTGGAAGCGCCCGGAGTCAACGGCCGGACGC
>CAZTGV010000099.1:0-6124 GCA_964613475.1 uncultured Gemmatimonadota bacterium | reverse complement strand
GACACGAAGCGGATCGGGACGCCCGTCACCTCCTCGAGCGCGGCGAGGTAGGTCCGGGCCCCCTCCGGCAGCTCCTTCCAGCGGCGGCAGCCGGCCGTCGCCTCCCCCCAGCCGGGCAGCCGCCGGTACACCGGGCGAACCCGGTCCAGCAGGTCGGCGGACTCAGGGAAGCGCGTCACCGGCTTCCCGTCCAGCTCATAGCCGGTGGCCAGCTGGACCTCCGAGAAGCTGTCCAGCACGTCCAGCTTGGTGATCGCCAGGGCGGTGAGGCCGTTGATGCCGGCCGCGTAGCGCACGACCATGCCGTCGAACCAGCCGGGGCGGCGGGGCCGTCCGGTGGTGGCCCCGAATTCATCGCCGAGCCGGCGGAGGCGCTCCGCCTCCGCATCCCCGAGTTCCGTCGGGAGGGGCCCGTTCCCCACCCGGGTCGTGTACGCCTTCACCACCCCGAGCACCTCGTCGATCAGGGTGGGGCCGATCCCCACCCCCGTGGCGGCGGCGCCCGCCGTCGTCGAGGAGGAGGTCACGAAGGGGTAGGTCCCGTGGTCCACGTCCAGCAGCGACCCCTGGGCGCCCTCCAGCAGCACCTTCCCGCCGCCGGCGAGCGCGGTCCGGATCTCGTCCCCCGTCTCGGTGGCAAGGGCGAGCACCGCCTCCCGAACCTCGTCCAGCGCGGCGAGGGCCTCCTCCGGGTCCGCCCGCTCCTCGCTCCCGAGCCGCTCGAGCTGCTCGTTCGCGGCGCGCGCGCCGGCACGGACGATCTCGGCCGTCCGGTCCGGCCGGCGCAGGTCCCCGACCCGCAGACCGACGCGCGCCACCTTGTCCCGGTAGGCGGGTCCGATCCCGCGCCCGGTGGTGCCGATCGCCTCGGAACCGCGGCTCGCCTCCTGGGCCGCGTCCAGCAGCTTGTGGTGCGGCAAGACCAGGTGCGCGCGGCTGCTGATCCCGAGCCGGCCATCGAGGTCTATCCCGCGCCCCTCCAGGCTCCGCATCTCCGCCCGGACCTGCCACGGGTCCACCACCACGCCGTTCCCCAGCAGACAGCGCACGCGCGGGTAGAGGACGCCGGAGGGAATGAGGTGGAGGACGAACTCGCGTCCTCCGGTCTGGACGGTGTGGCCGGCGTTCGCGCCGCCCTGATAGCGGGCCACCACGTCCGCCTGCTCGGCGAGGACGTCGATCAGCTTCCCCTTGCCCTCGTCGCCCCACTGGGCGCCGACGACCGCGATGCAGCGCGCCCGCTCGCCGAACACGGTCAGCCCCGCTCCCGCGCGTCGGCGGGACGCGCCACCCGCACGGAGCGCTCCCGCAGCCCGGCGTCGGCCAGCGCGGCGGCCGCTCGCCGCCGCCCCGCCTCCGAGACCGGCAGCAGGGGCGGGCGGGGCGGTCCGCCGTGGAGCCCGAGGAGCTCCAGCGCCGCCTTGATGCCCGGCACGCCGAGCCCGGCCACCACGGCGCGGTGCACCGGCCCGATCCGCTCCTGCAGCCGGCCGGCGCCGGCCCCGTCCCCGCGTCGCCAGGCCTCGTGCAGCGCGCAGGCCTCGGCGGGCGCCAGCAGACCCACCGCGATCACGCCGCCCGCCGCGCCGAGCTCGAGCGCCGCGTACAGGAGGGTGCCCGCCCCGACCAACACCGTCGCGCGACCCTCGCAGGCGGCGGCCAGCGCGCCGAGGTTCCGGACGTCCCCGGAGGAGTCCTTGATCCCGGCCACGTTCCCGTGCGCGGCCAGGGCCCCGACCAGGTCCGGCACCAGCTCCACCGGCACGAAGCGGGGGATGTGGTAGAGGATCACCGGCACCGGGGAGGCGTCCGCCACCGCCTCGTAGTGGCGGCGCAGCGCCTCGGGCGTCATCGCGTCCCGGTAGTAGGCGGGCGGCCGCACCAGCACCGCATCCGCCCCGCGCTCGGCGGCGGCCCGGCTGAGCCGGATCGTCTCGCGGGTGGACTCGGCCCCGGTGCCGGCGGTCACCGTGCGCGCGCCGGCCGCCTCCCGGGCCAGGGCGACCAGCCGGAGAAGCTCATCGGAGTCGAGCAGCGGGGCCTCGCCCGTGGAGCCGCCCACCACGAGACCCGCGATCGGGTGGCTCAGCCAGGCGTGAAGGTTGTCGAGGAAGGCGTCTCCGTCCACGCGACCGGTGGACGGGTCGAAGGGGGTGGTGACCGGGAGGTGGATGCCCTCCAGGACCAGGGGTGTCAACGACGGTCAGGCGCGATACACCCCACCGGAGCCGGTGACGAGCTGGCCCTGCGTGGCGTCCGCTTCCCCATCATCGCCGTTCCGATCCTGCCGGAGCGTGCGCATGTACAGCTCGAAGTCGCTCGGGCTGGAGGCGTTCTCGCAGGCCGTGTCGTAATCGACGATCCCCTGTTCCACCAGGTCCATGAGGTGCTGGTCGAAAGTCTGCATCCGGTACTGGTCGCGCCCCTGCTCCATCAGGGCGATGATCTCGTGCTGGGTCTCGCCCCGCAAGATGCAGTCGCGGATCGCCTGGGTGACGCGCATCACCTCCAGGGCCGGCACGCTGCCGCGCCCGTCGGCCGTCCGCACCAGCCGCTGCGAGATGACGGCCCGGAGGGTGTCGGCCACCCGCAGGCGGACCAGCTCCTCGTTCTGGTCGGGGAACATCCCGAACAGGTGCTTGAGCGCGCCCGTGGCGGTGGGCGCGTGCATGGTGGAGATGACGAGGTGCCCCGTCTCGGCCGCCTCGACCGCGATCTCGGCGGTCTCCAGGTCCCGCATCTCCCCGATCAGGATGATGTCGGGATCCTGGCGCAGGGCGGCGCGCAGGCCGCGGCGGAAGGAATCGGTGTCGGTGCCGACCTCCCGCTGTGTCACGGTGGACATCTCGTTGTCGTGCCAGTACTCGATCGGGTCCTCGAGGGTGATGATGTGCTTCTTCCGGTTCCGGTTCACCCACCCGATGATCGCCGCCTGGGTCGTGCTCTTCCCCACCCCGGTGGCGCCGGTCACGAGCACCATCCCGTCGTCGGCGTCGGCGATCTCCGCCAGCACGGCGGGCAGGTTCAGCTCGTCGAGGCCGGGCACGCGCCACGGGATGACCCGCATCACGACCATGTAGGAGCCGCGCTGCTGGAGCACGTTCACCCGGAAGCGCGCCACGTCCTGGAGCTCCCAGGCGAAGTCGAGGTCGCGGATCTCGTCGATCTTCCGCCGCAACGTCTCGTTGGGAAGCAGGCGGATGGCGATCCGGCGCGTCTCCTCGGCCGTGAACGGGGTCTCGGAGAGGGCGACCAGGTCGCCGTGGATGCGGGCGCGGAACACGTCCCCCGCCTTGATGTGAAGGGACTGCGCACCCCGCGTCACGGCCGCCCGGACGAAGCGCTCCATCAACTCCATCAGTACCCGCGCTCCTTGTCCACCAGGTTCTCGAGCTCCCCGCCCGCGAGGTATCGACGGACGTTGCGCAGAACGAGCTCCGTCTCCCGCCGCCAGAACCGGAAGGACACGCCGCTCGTGTGCGGCGTGACCAGCACGTTCTCCAGCGCCCAGAGCCGGCTCGTCGAAGGCAGCGGCTCGCGCCGGAACACGTCCAGGCCCGCTCCGCGCAATCGGTGTTCCACAAGGGCTTCCGTCAGCGCGTCCTCATCCACCAGGCCCCCGCGCGACAGGTTCACCAGCACGGCATCGGGCCGCATCAAGCCTAACTCTCGCGGGCCGATCAGCCCCCGCGTCTCCGCCGTCTCCGGGACCGTCAGCACGACGAAGTCGCAGCTCGCCAGCAGGTCGTCCAGCCCCTCGGGCCCCCCAAGGGCCTCCAGCTCGGGCGGCAAATCGCCAGGAGTGCGTCGAATTGCCCGGACGCGCAGGCCCAGGGCGGCCGCCCGGCGGGCCACCGCGCGTCCGATCCCGCCGTAGCCGACGATCCCCACCCGCCGGCCCGTGAGCTCCGCCACCGGGCTGTCGGCCCCCGTCAGCGCGTCCTGCCGCCACGCCCTCTCCCGCATCCCCGCCACGGCCAGGTCCAGGCCACGCGCGAAGTAGAGGATCATCGCCAGGGCGTGCTCGGCCATCGGCTCGGCGTGGATCCCCGCCGAGTTGGTGAACAGCACGTCGCTCTCGCGCATCTCGGGGAACAGGGACCCTCCCACCCCGGCGGCGCCGGAGTGCACCCAGCGGAGGCGCTCGGCGGCCAGGAAGGCGGGGCGCGGGATCCCGAAGCCGCAGTAGACCTCGGCGTCCCGGATCTCGCGCAGCACGGTCGCGGGGACGCGCTCGGGCCCGTCCCCGGTCGCGTCGAGCGGCTCGGCCACGGAGACGACCCGCCAGCCCGGCCCGAGCGCCTCCCGGATCGCGTCCACCGCGTCGTCCGGGATCTGCCACAGGGGCCGCCCCGGCGCGTGCATCCAGATGAGGAAGGTCCGACGCCGCACGCGCGCGGCTACTCGATGCGGGCGCTCCGCACCCGCTCGTCCTCCGACAGGCGGGCGAGGAGCCGGTCACGCGCCTGGCGCTCGCCGGAGATCTGGTAGCCGAAGGTCGTCCGGTCCGGCTCCCGGGTGACGTCGAGCCGCGAGATCCGGAAACCGTGCTCCCTCAGCATGGCCTCCAGCGCCTCGGCGCTCCGCTCCTGCCCCGACAGGGTCACGTGGAGCAGGTTGTCGACCCGGTCGGGGATCAGGTGGAGCTCCAGCCAGCGGAGGACGACCAGGGTGAGGATGACGAAGATGGTGGCCCCGACCGCCGGCACGTAGGCCCGCGCGCCCACCGCGATCCCGATCGCCGCGGCGACCCACAGCGTGGCGGCGGTGGTGAGCCCGAGGACGCTCCCCCGATAGACCAGGATCGTGCCCGCCCCGATGAAGCCGATCCCCGACACGATCTGGGCGGCGATCCGGCCCGGATCGGGTCGCACCAGGTCGCTGGTCTCGAAGCTGCCGACCACGATCGAGATCTCGGTCAACAGCTCGGCGCCGACGCAGATGAGGATGATCGTCCGGAGTCCGGCGGGCTTGCCCGAGAACTCCCGCTCCAGCCCGATCGCCGCGCCGAGGAGGAGGGCGAGCAGGAGGCGCCCCAGGATCGGCAGGTTGAGCTCCGGCGAGAGCCCGGCTATCCAGGCCGACACGTCACCCACCGACGGCGCTCCCGGCCGAGATCGGACGGCGGAGCCCCATGCGCTCGTAGGCCTCCTCAAGCGTCCGGCGGGCGATCCGGCGCGCCCGCTCGGCCCCGCCCGCCAGCGCCTCGTAGACGCCCTCGGGGTCGGCCCGCAGCGCCTCCGCGCGCTCGCGGACCGGCGCCAGCCGCTCGGCGACGTTGTCGGCCAACCAGCGCTTGCACTCCACGCAGCCGAGCGTCGCCGTCTGGCAGCGGACCTCCACCTCGTCCCGCTCGGCCGGCTCGCTGAAGAAGCCGTGCAGCGCGTAAATGTTGCACACGTTTGGGTTTCCGGGATCGCGGCGGCGGCGGCGGGCCGGATCGGTGACCGCCGAGCCGATGATCTCGCGGAGCGCCTCCGGAGAAGCCAGGAGCGGTACCGTGTTCCCCTGCGACTTCGACATCTTCGAGGCCCCGTCCAGCCCGAGGACGCGGCGGCCCTCCCCGATCAGCGGGGCCGGCTCCGGGAAGAAGTCTCCGAACCGGCCGTTCCACCGCCGGGCGATCTCGCGCGTGAGCTCCAGGTGCTGGCGCTGGTCCTCGCCCACCGGCACCAGGTCGGCCCGGTAGAGCAGGATGTCCGCCGCCTGGAGCACCGGATAGTTCAGCAGGCCCGCCTCCACCGCCTCGCTCCGGCCCGCCTTCTCCTTGAACTGCGTCATCCGCTGCAGCTCGCCGAGCGGGGTGACCGTGTTCAGGAGCCAGGCCAGCTCGGCGTGCTCCGGGACGGCCGACTGGACGAACAGGGTGCACCGCTCCGGATCGAGGCCGGCCGCGATCAGCGAGACGGCCAGGTCGAACACGCGGGCGGGCATCTCGTCGGCCTCGTACGGGACGGTGATCGCGTGGAGGTCCACGATGCAGTAGAAGCACTCGTACGCGTCCACCAATTCCACCCAGGGGCGGACCGCGCCCAGGTAGTTCCCCAGGTGCAGCTCCCCGGTCGGCTGGATGCCGCTGAACACGCGCTTCCGGTCGGTCGCCATGGGCGACAAGTATCGGCGC
>CAZTGV010000098.1:0-8539 GCA_964613475.1 uncultured Gemmatimonadota bacterium | reverse complement strand
GTGGAGCACCCGGTCACCGAGCTGGTCACGGGGGTGGACCTGGTCGTGGAGCAGCTCCGGGTGGCCGCCGGCGAGCCGCTCGGTTGGGAGCCGGATCCGGACTGGCCCCGGGGCCACGCGATCGAGTGCCGGATCGGCGCGGAGGATCCGGGGAACGGCTTCCTGCCGTCCGCCGGGCGGGTCACCGCGCTGCGCGCGCCGGCCGGCGCGGGGGTCCGGTGGGATGCCGGCGTCGCGGAGGGCTCCGAGGTGGGGCTCCACTACGATCCCCTGATGGCGAAGCTGATCGTGCACGCCGCGGATCGCCCGGCCGCGATCGACCGCATGCGCCGCGCGCTCGGCGAGCTGCACGTGGCCGGCGTGGCGACGACCCAGCCCTTCCACCTCGCCGTCATGGACGAGCCGGACTTCCGCGCGGGTCGGCTCTCGATTCGCTACCTGGAGGAGCACCCGGGGCTGCTCTCGGGGGAGCTCCCGGAGGGATGGCGTGATGCGGCGCTGGCCGCGGCGGCGCTCCTCGAGGAGGAGGCGCGGCGCGGCGGGCCGGCGGACGGGGGGCGCCCCGGCGCGCCGTCCCGTGACGGCGCGGGCGCGGGGCGGCGCGCCCGCAGCGCCTGGCGCGCGGCGTTCGGCCCGCGATGAGGTCCGCGGACGAGGGGACGCCGGAGCCGCGCGGACCGCGCGCGGCGGCCGAGCCGGGCGGGTCGGACCCGGCGGCCGAGCCGGTGCTCCGGGTGGCCTCGGTCGCCGCCGGGGGGGACGGCGTGGCCCGCGAGCCCTCGGGCCGGGTCGTCTTCCTGCCGCGTACCGCGCCCGGCGACCGGGTGGCCGTCCGGATCGTGGAGGAGCGCGGGAGCTGGGCCCGCGGCCGGGCGGTGGCGCTCCGTGCGCCCGGCCCGGAGCGCGCCCCCGCGCCCTGCCCGCACTACCGGCGGGGGTGCGGGGGATGCCAGCTCCAGCACCTCTCGCCCGACGGGCAGGCGGCGGCGAAGCGGCGGATCGTGGCCGACGCGCTCGAGCGCATCGGCCGGCTGGCGGTGGAGGTCCCGGCCCCGATCGCCGCCGGGCCGCCCTTCGGCTACCGGAATCGGATCACCCTGACGCTGGAGCGGTCGGCGGAGGGGGCGCGCGCCGGCTACCGGCGTTACGATGACCCCTCGGCGCTGCTCGACGTGGACGACTGCCCGCTGGCCGAGCCTCCCGTGCGTCGCGCCTGGGCGGCGCTGCGCGGCGGGTGGGGGGAGGGGGCGCGCGCGCTTCCCGGCGGCGACCGGCTGCGGGTGCGGCTCCGCGCCTCGGCGGAGGGAGAGGTGGCGCTCGACGTGCGGGGCGGGGCGGCCGATCGGCCCGGGGACCCGGAGCGCGTCGCGGGGGCGATCGACCGCCTGGCGGCGTACCACTGGACGCCCGACGGGGCGCCGCGCCGCCGGCTGGCCGGGGCCCCGGTGCTCCGCGAGCGCTGGGCGGGGCTCGCCCTTCGGTTGCGGCCGGCGGCCTTCCTGCAGGTGAACCGCGCCGTCTCGGAGGCCATGGACCGGCACCTGGACGCCCGCGCCGGGGCCCTCGCCGGCCGCCGCGTGCTGGACCTGTATGCCGGGGTGGGGACACGGGCCATCCGGTGGGCGCTGCGCGGCGTCGAGGTGCACGCGGTCGAGGTGGAGGAGGACGCGGTGGAGACCGGCCGCGAGGCGGCGGAGCGCCACGGAGCGCCCGTCCGCTTCCACGCCGCGCGTGTGGAGGACTTCCTCCGGCGGGCGCCTCCGGCGGACCTGGTCGTCGTGAACCCGCCGCGGGCGGGGCTCTCCCGGCCGGCGGCGCGTCGTCTGGCGGCCGTGCGGGCCGGGGCGCTCGCGTACGTGAGCTGCGACCCGGCGACCCTGGCTCGGGACCTCCGCCGGCTGGCGGCGGGGTGGCGGGTGGCGGGCGTGCAGCCGTTCGACCCCTTTCCGCAGACGGCGCACGTGGAGACGATCGCCTGGCTGCGGCCCGTGATGGCCTCGGAAGCGTCGTGAAGTACTTCGTCACCCTCGCCGGTCGGACGCACGAGGTCGAGCTGTCGGCGGAAGGCCTCCGCCTGGATGGCCGCCCGCTGAAGGCGGAGCTCGCCCGGGTAGGTGGCGGGGCGGTGCGCCACCTGCTCCTGGAGACCCGGAGCGTCCTGTTCTCCGGCCGCCGGACGGAGGCCGGATGGACGATCGAGCTGGGGGGGCGCCGCCTGACGGTGGCGGTGGAGGACGAGCGGGCCCGCGCCGTCCGCGAGCTGGCCGGGACGCCCGATCCCGCCGCGGGCGGACGGAGCCTCCGCGCCCCGATGCCGGGGCTGGTCGTCCGGGTGCTGGTCGAACCGGGGCAGGAGGTGGAGGCGGGGACACCGTTGGTGGTCGTCGAGGCGATGAAGATGGAGAACGAGCTGCGCGCGGAGGCGGGCGGGCGCGTGACCGAGGTGCCGGTCGAGGAGGGCCAGACCGTGAACCAGGACGACCTGCTGGTCGCCTTCGAGCCGTGACCGATCCGGGGAGCGGCGGGAGCGGCGGGGATCGGGCCGAAAGGGAGCGGGCTCGGGCCGCGGGCGAGGCTCCCGGAAGGCGGCGCGAGTGGGAGGAGCGGGTCCTCGGGCCCGCCCTGGAGGGGGTGGGCGAGCGCCGGCCGCGCTTCGCGACCACCTCGGACCTCGAGGTGCGACGCCTGTACGGGCCCGAGGACGTGGAGGCCGACCCGGTCCGCGACCTCGGCTTCCCGGGCGCCTTCCCGTTCACCCGCGGCGTTTATCCGGCGATGTACCGGAGCCGGCTGTGGACGATGCGCCAGTACGCCGGCTTCGGGACGGCCGAGGAGACGAACGCGCGCTTCCGCTGGCTCCTCGACTCCGGCCAGACGGGGCTCTCGGTCGCCTTCGACCTCCCGACCCAGATGGGCTACGATTCCGACCACCGGATGGCCGAGGGCGAGGTCGGCCGGGTCGGGGTGGCGATCGACGCGCTGGACGACGTGCGGCGCCTCATGGAGGGGATCCCGCTGGAGCGGGTCTCCACCTCGATGACGATCAACGCGACCGCGCCGATCCTGCTCGCCTTCTACGTCGCGCTGGCCGACGAGCGCGGGGTCCCGAGGGAGCGCCTCCGCGGGACGGTGCAGAACGACATCCTGAAGGAGTTCATCGCCCGGGGGACCTACATCTATCCGGTCGCGCCGAGCCTCCGCCTGGTCACCGACGTGTTCGACTTCTGCGCCCGCGAGCTGCCGCGCTGGAACAGCATCTCGATCAGCGGCTATCACGTGCGCGAGGCCGGCGCCACGGCCGCCCAGGAACTCGCCTTCACCCTGGCGAACGGGCTGGAGTACGTCCGCCGGGCGGTGGACCGCGGCCTCGAGCTGGAGGCGTTCGCGCCGCGGCTCAGCTTCTTCTTCGCCGCCTTCAGCCACCTGTTCGAGGAGGTGGCGAAGTTCCGGGCCGCGCGCCGGTTGTGGGCGCGCTTGATGCGGGAGCGGTTCGGCGCCTCCGAGGCGAGCTGCCGGCTGCGCTTCCACACCCAGACCGCCGGGTCCACCCTCACCGCGCAGCAGCCGCGCAACAACATCGTCCGGGTGACGGTACAGGCGCTGGCGGCCGTGTTGGGGGGCACGCAGTCGTTGCACACGAACTCCTTCGACGAGGCGCTCGCGCTCCCCTCGGGGGACGCGGCGCGGCTGGCGCTGCGGACACAGCAGATCCTCGCCTCAGAGACCGGTGTCGCCGACACGGTGGACCCCCTGGCGGGCTCCTATTACGTGGAGAGCCTGACGACCGGGCTGGAGCGGCGCGCCGAGGGGTACCTGGACGAGATCGAGGCGCGCGGGGGCGCGGGCGGCGCCATCGAGTACATGCGGGAGGAGATCCACCGCTCCGCCTACGCGTGGCAGCGGGCGGTGGAGCGCGGCGACGAGGAGGTGGTCGGCGTCAACGTGCACCGGGAGGAGGAGGCGCCGGCCGCGGTCGAGCTCCCCGACTTCGAGGGCCTGGCGCGGGGGCAGCGGGAGCGGCTGGCCGCGCTGCGTCGCGACCGGGACGGGGCGGCCGTCCGGCGGAGCCTGGAGGGGCTCGGCGCCGCGGTCGACGCCGGCGAGAACGTGATGCCGCCGTTGATCGCGGCCGCCCGCGCCGGCGCCACGCTGGGCGAGATGAGCGATGTGCTCCGGGAGCGCTGGGGGGAGTACCGACCACGGCCGGGGGCGCGAGGGGTGGCGGCCGGCTGAGCCCGGCCGCCGGGAGAACGGGACCAGGGGGACGAGGGATGCCGACTTACGAGTACGTGTGTGGTGCGTGCGGGCACCGGTTCGAGCGCTTCCAGAAGATCTCCGAGCGGCCGGTGCGGCGCTGTCCGTCGTGCGGCGAGTCGAAGGCCGAGAGGCAGATCTCGGCCGGCGCCGGGCTCCTCTTCAAGGGGCCGGGCTTCTACGCGACCGACTACCGGAAGCGGAGGCCCGAGAAGAGCGACGGCAAGAAGGAGGGCAAGGCCGAGAAGGCCGCCAGGGACGAGGGCGGAGGCGGCGAGGGCGGGAAGGGGGACGCCGCGGAGGCGCCGTCGCCCGGCGCGGATGCCGCCGGGGAGGCCGGCGGGTGATCGAGGCCGCCCCCGCGGAGGCGGAGGCCCTCCTCCGCGAGCTCCGGCGCGCGGCCCGCGAGGCCGGCGCGCCCGAGGGGTTCGAGCCGGAGGTGGAGCGGCCCCGGGACCGGGAGCACGGGGACTACGCCTCCAACGCGGCGCTCGTGCTGGCCGGCCGGCTCGGGGTCCGCCCGCGCGAGCTGGCGGACCGGATCGCCGAGGCGCTGGACCGCCGGGCGGCCGGGGTGGCGGCCGTGGACGTGGCCGGCCCGGGCTTCCTGAACTTCCGCCTCTCCGACCGGCGCATCTGGGAGGCGCTGGCCGGGGTCCTCGCCCGGCCGGACGGCTGGGGCCGCACCGGGCCTGCCGGGGCGGCCGAGCGGGTGAACGTGGAGTTCGTCTCCGCCAACCCCACCGGGCCGCTCCACGTCGCGCACGGCCGCGGGGCCGCGATCGGGGACGCGATCGCCTCGCTCCTCGAGTGGACGGGGCACGAGGTGGTGCGCGAGTTCTACGTGAACGACGCGGGCCGCCAGATCGACCTGCTGGCGGAGTCGGTCGAGGCCCGGTGGCGCCAGGGACGCGGCGAGGAGGCGGAGGTCCCGGAGGGCGGCTATCAGGGCGAGTACGTGGGCGAGCTGGCCGAGGCGATCGCGGCCGAGGCGGGCCACGCGCGGCTCGCCGGCCTCGAGCGGGAGGCGCGCCTCCGCCTGCTCGAAGAGCGCGCGGTCGCCCTCCTGCGGGCGGAGCAGGAGCGCGACCTGGCCGATTTCGGGATCCGGATGGACGTGTTCCGCTCCGAGACCGACCTCTTCCGGGAGGAGCGGGTCGACGCCTTGCTGGACCGGCTCCGGAAGGAGGGGCTCGTCTACCAGGCGGACAACGCGCTCTGGATGCGGACCTCCCGCTTCGGGGACGAGAAGGACCGCGTGCTGGTGAAGGGGGACGGGACGCCGACCTACTTTGCGCCGGACATCGCTTACCATCTGGACAAGGCCGAGCGGGGCTTCGACCGGGCGATCGACCTGTGGGGCGCCGACCACCATGGGCACGTGCGCCGCATGGAGGCAGCGCTCAAGGCGCTGGGGGTGGAGGACTTCCTGGAGGTGGTCATCCTCCAGCTGGTGACCGTGCTGCGGGGCGGCGTGGAGGCGCGGATGAGCAAGCGGGCCGGCCGCTTCGTCACCCTCCGGGAGCTGTTCTCGGAGACGGGGAGGGACGTGGCGCGTTACTTCTTCCTCATGCGGCGCGCCGAGGTGCCGCTGAACTTCGACCTGGACCTGGCGCTGGACACTTCGGAGGCCAACCCCGTCTACAAGGTGCAGTACGCCCACGCGCGCATGTGCAGCGTGTTCGCCCACGGCGAGGTGGACCCGACGGGGATCCCGGCCACGGTCGACGGCCTGGACGCGCTCGCCACCGAGGCCGAGCGGGACGTCGCCAAGGCGCTCATCCGCTTCCCGGAGGTGGTCCGCGGCGCGGCGGCGGCGCGCGCCCCCCACCAGGTGTGCACGTATCTGGAGGAGACGGCCGGCCTGGTGAACGCCTGGTACCATCAGGGCAACCTGGATCCCTCCCTGCGCGTGCTCGCGGAGGGGCCGGCCCGCGAGGGACGCCTCAAGCTGGCGCGCGCGGTGCAGGTGACGCTCCGCGCCGGCCTCGGGCTGCTCGGCCTCTCGGCCCCGGAGTCGATGGAGCGGTCGGAGACGGGGCGCTCCGCGAGCGGAGCATCGGCCGGCGCGGAGCCCCGGCGGTGAGCCCCGACCCGACGACGGGTGCGATTCTGGTGGTGGGGAGCGTGGCGCTGGACGAGATCGAGACGCCGTTCGGTCGCGCCGAGGAGGCGCTCGGCGGCGCCGCCGTCTACTTCGCCGCGGCCGCGTCACTGTTCGCGCCGGTCCGGGTGTCGGCGGTGGTCGGGGACGACTATCCGCTGGAGCGGCTGGACTTCCTCCGGGAGCGGGGGGTGGACCTGAGCGGCCTGACGAGACGGCCGGGCCGCAGCTTCCGCTGGGCGGGGAGCTACAGCTACGACCTGAACGCGCGCGAGACGCGGCGCACCGAGCTCGGGGTGTTCGGGGACTTCCGGCCGGAGCTCGCGCCGGCCTACCGGGAGGCGCCCTGGGTCTTCCTCGGCAACATCGACCCCGCGCTGCAGCTCCGGGTGCTCGAGCAGGTGAGCGCGCCGACCCTGGTCGCCTTCGACACGATGAACTACTGGATCGAGCGCGAGCGTCCGGCCCTGTTGGAGGTCCTGGGCCGGGTGGACATGGCGATGATGAACGACGCCGAGGCGCGGGAGCTGTCCGGCGACCCGCGCCTCGCCCGGGCCGCGCGCTGGATCCGCGAGCGGGGACCCCGGCACGTGGTCATCAAGAAGGGGGAGCACGGCGCGCTGCTCGTTTCCGACGGGGCGACCTTCTTCGCGCCCGGCTATCCGCTCGAGGAGGTTCTCGACCCGACGGGAGCGGGGGACGCCTTCGCGGGCGGGCTGCTCGGCTGCCTGGCCGCCTCCCGCGGGGCGGACCCGGATCAGCTGCGCCGGGCGGTGGTGTACGGCTGCGCCCTGGGATCCTTCGCCTGCGAGGCGTTCGGGCCGGCGCGGCTCGAGGCGCTCGGCGCCGACGAGGTGGAGGAGCGGGTGCGCGCCTTCCGCCGGATGACACGTTTCGAGATCCCCGCTACATTGTGACCTCACCGAGCGAGGACGGGTCGCCGATGAGCCAGACGACGGTGTTGCTGGTCGAGGACAACCCCGACAACCGCGACATCTACACGACGTATCTCGAGTTTCACGGCTACCGGGTGACCGGCACCGCGAACGGGCACGTCGCCCTCGAGCTCGCGCAGAAGGAGCGGCCGGACCTCATCCTGCTCGACATCTCGATTCCCGGGATGGATGGCTGGACGCTGGCCAGGCGGCTGAAAGACGACGCCGAGACGAACGGGATCCCGGTGATCGCGCTCACCGCCCACGCGCTTCCCGAGCACCGCGAGCGGGCGCGCGAGGCGGGGTGCGACGCGTACCTGACCAAGCCGATCTCGCCCGGCAAGGTGCTGGAGGAGATCCGACGGCTCCTCGGCCGGTGAGCGGCCTCTTGCAGCGCGGACGGGCCGGGATGGGCCCCGTCGGGCGTGGACCGTCGAGCACCGTCCTTCCACCGCGGGAAGGGTTCCGGTGGGTGTTCCCGATCGCGGCCACCGTGGAGGCATCTCGATGAGCGACCATCCCGACCCGGCCGGCCGTGCCGCCGCGCTGGAGGCGGAGACCGCACGCCCACAGGCGGCCGAGGGACCGCGCGACGACCCACCCGAGGAGGCCGCCACCGGCAAGTACGTCTACTGCATCATCCCCTGCACGGAGCACCGCGACTTCGGCCCGATCGGGATCGGCGAGGAGGGCGGCAACGTCCACACGCTGCGCTACCGGGACCTCGCCGCGGTGGTGAGCGATGTGCCGCTGCGCATCTACGACCCGACGCGGGAGAACGTCCTCGCCCACGAGATGGTCAACAAGACGGTGATGGAGGAGTACACGGTCATCCCGATGTCCTTCGGCACCATGTTCCGCACGGAGGAGGACATCACGGCCCTCCTCCAATCCACCTACGAGGCGCTCGAGGACGTGCTCGAGAAGATGAAGGACAAGATCGAACTGGGGCTCAAGGTGCTGTGGGACCGGGACGAGGTGGTGGCCCGGTTGGAGCGCGACGACGAGGAGATCCGGCGGCTCAAGGCGGAGATCACCGGCGAGGCGCGCGGCTCCACGTATTTCGCCCGAGTGCAGCTCGGCCGGATGATCGAGAGCGCGCTGGAGGCGAAGGCGGCGGGGTACCTGAACGACATCCACCGGTCCCTGGCGCCCTGCGCCACCGCCAGCCGCACGAACAAGCCGATCGGGGACCGGATGATCATGAACGCCGCCTACCTGGTGGACCGATCCCAGGAGGAGGAGT
>CAZTGV010000097.1:0-8590 GCA_964613475.1 uncultured Gemmatimonadota bacterium | reverse complement strand
GCGCGCCGGGACGGGGCCGCACCTCCGCGTTTCCCATGATCCTTGCACAACGCCCCACCGCCGCCCCTCCCGCGCGCCGGTCACCCCTGTTTCCGACGAACGCGTAACCGACCATACGACCTGCAGAACGGTGATCCTCGGGCGCCCGGCGCGGCCGCCGAGCCGCGGCACGCCTCCTGCTTTTTTCCACGCATCGCTCGAAGGGCGAAGACGGGGAGGGGAGACCGGGAGGGGACGCGATGTTCGAGGCGGCGCTCGAGGACGCCCGGATCCTGATCGTGGACGACCAGGCGGCCAACGTCGCCCTGCTCGAGCAGATCCTCTCCCGAAACGGCTTCTCCCGCGTCGTCAGTACGACGGACCCCACCGCGGCCCTCGAGCTCTTCCAGGCGCGGCGACCGGACATCGTCCTGCTCGACCTCCACATGCCGGAGCTGGACGGGTTCCAGATCATGGCCCGGATCCGCGAGGAGCTCCCGGACGACGTCTTCGTCCCGATCCTGGTGCTCACGGCGGATCCGGCGCCCGAAGTGAAGAAGGACGCGCTGTCCGGCGGCGCGAACGACTTCCTCATGAAGCCGTTCAACTACCACGAGGCGATCCTCCGCATCCGGAACCTGCTCACCACCCGCTTCCTGCACCTGGACCTCCGGAAGCAGAACGAGGTGCTGGACGAGCGGGTGCGCGAACGGACGCGGGAGCTGGAGGAGGCTCGGCTCGAGGTGCTGGAGCGGCTCGCGCGCGCCGCGGAGTTCCGGGACGACGACACGGGCCAGCACACCCGCCGCGTGGGGGAGCTTTCCGGGCGGCTCGCCCGGACCCTCGGCCTCTCCGCCGCCAGCGCCCAGCTCGTGCGGCTGGCCTCGCCGCTCCACGACATCGGCAAGATCGGGATCCCCGACTCGATCCTCCTCAAGCCCGGGAAGCTCACCCCGGACGAGTGGGAGGTGATGAAGAACCACACGCTGATCGGGGCGGAGCTGCTCTCCGGCAGCTCGTCCTCCCTGCTCCAGATGGCCGAGCGGATCGCTCTGCGCCATCACGAGCGCTGGGACGGCGGCGGCTATCCGGACGGGCTGGAGGGAGAGGCGATCCCGCTCGAGGCGCGGATCGTGGCGGTGGTCGACGTGTTCGACGCCCTACGCTCCGCCCGCCCCTACCGGCCGGCGTGGCCGCTGGAGCGCGTGGTCGCGCACGTGGAGTCGCAGGCGGGAACGCACTTCGACCCCCGAGCGGTCGAGGCCTTCCTGGACGATCTGCGCGAGGCGGAGCGGGAAGTGCCCGCCCTGCTCGCCGCGACCGGCTGAGCCGGCGCCGTCGGGCGCCGACCCTCGGAGCGACTTCAGGCGCGGGAGCGCAGCCCCACGTAGAGGAGGCCCGCCCCGGCCACCAGAGCCAGCCCGCCGAGGATCGGCGGGATCGGGATCGTCCGCCGCTCTTCGACCCGGACCTCGAGCGGCCCGGCCTCCACGCCCGCCTCCTCCTCGGTCCAGCGGATCCCTCCGAAGATCAGGCCCAGGACGCCGACCACGACGAGTAGGATTCCCACCCAGGTCTGCCAGCGCATCGCTCCCTCCCGCTAAGAATCCGGTGAATGCGGCCGTCCCGCCGCCGCTGCAACCGCTCTGCCACGCCGCCTCCGACCCGCGCCCCCTTGACGGATTTAGCCTGGGCTAAAATATTTAGACATGCCTAAAACTCGAGGTCGTGCACGTTCCGATCGCCTCGCGGCGGCCCGGCGGCTCCTCCTCGCCGGGATCCTGTCTCTCGCCGCTCTTCCGGGTCGGGCGGAGGCGCAGGTCCCCGCCCTGGAGGGGCGGGTCGTGCAGACGAACGGAGCGCCGGTGGCGTACGCCGCGGTGACCATCGCCGGGACCCACCGCACGGTGGTCGCGGACGAGGAGGGGCGCTTCGCCTTCCGCCGGCTCTCCCCGGGCCGGTACTCGCTCCTGGTCTCCGCGCAGGGCTACGCGGTCGCCCGGGAGACGGTGACGACCCCCCACGAGGGCGGGCCGATCACCATCGTCCTGGCGCCCGATCCGGTGGCGCTGGAGGCGCTCACCGTGACCGGAACGCGCAAGGGCGCCTCCGTGGCCGAGTCCCCCGTGAAGGTGGCGATCGTCCCGGCCTCCGTCCTCCAGCGGAACGCCACCAACAACCTTGCCGAGACCGTACAGTACGTGAACGGGCTGTACACGCAGGTCGACTGCGGCGTCTGCTACACGAACAACATCCGCATCAACGGCATGGAGGGGCCGTACACCGCGATCCTGATCGACGGGATGCCGCTGATGAGCTCCCTCGCCTCGGTGTACGGGCTGAACGGCATCAACCCGGCCCTCATCGAGCAGCTCGAGATCGTGAAGGGGCCCTCCTCCACCCTCTACGGCTCCGAGGCGATGGCGGGCGTGGTGAACGTGATCACCAAGGACCCGCGATTCACGCCGCGTTGGGCGCTCGACGTCCACGCCACCTCGGACGCGGAGGCCAACGTCGACTTCGCCGTCTCATCGGAACCGGGGGACCTGAGCGGCCTGGTGAGCGGAAACATCGCCTACAACCAGCGCTTCGTGGACGACAACGGGGACGGCTTCTCGGACTTCCCGCTCGTCCGTCGGGGCATCCTGTTCGCCAAGGGCGACTTGTCGGAGGACGGCCGGCGGCGAGGGACCCTCACCGCCCGCTACCAGTTCGAGGACCGCTTCGGCGGCGTGGAGGGCTGGACGCGGGCGCACCGCGGCAGCGACAGCCTGTACGGAGAATCCGTGCACACGAACCGCCTCGAGCTCATCGGCTCCTGGCTCCCCGCCTGGTCGGACCGGCTGCGCATGGAGGGCTCCTACACCTGGCACCACCAGGACAGCTACTACGGTGACGTCCATTACCTGGCGGAGCAGCACGTGGCGTTCGCCAACCTGCTGTGGGGGGAGCGGCGCGGCGCGCACGACCTGCTGCTCGGCGCAACCGCCCGCTATCAGAGCTACGACGACGACACGCCGGCCACCTCGGAGTCGGACCGCCGGCTCATCCCCGGGCTGCTCGCCCAGGACGAGATCGAGTGGTCTTCCCGACTCTCGACGCTGGGCGGACTGCGGGCCGACCATCACGAGGAGCACGGCCCCATCTTCTCGCCGCGGCTGGCTCTCAAGTGGGAGCCGTGGGAGCGGACGGCGGTCCGGCTGAACGCCGGGACCGGGTTCCGCGTGGTGAGCCTGTTCACCGAGGACCACGCCGCGCTCACCGGCGCGCGCGAGGTGGTCATCGCCTCCGAGCTGGAGCCCGAGCGCTCGCGGAGCGTGACGCTCAACCTGAACCAGGTGGTGGAGTTCGGCCCAAGCCCGATGATGATCGACCTCGACCTCTTCCACACGCGCTTCTCGAACAAGATCGTGCCCGATTACGACCAGGACCCGAACCTGATCGTGTACGACAACCTGGCCGGGCACGCGGTGAGCCGGGGGGTCGCGCTCGCCTTCAACCAGAACGTGGACTTCGACCGGCTGCTCTACACGGTCGGCGTCACCTTGCAGGACGTCTACACGGTCGAGAACGGGGCGAAGGAGGACGAGTTCTTCGCGCCCCGGCTGCGCGCCGTGGCCAGCGCCACCTACGACGTGCGCGCCCTGCCGCTCTCGATCGACTACACGGCCAGCCTCACCGGCCCTATGCGGATGCCCGCCTTCGACGAGCCGTTCGCGCGCCCGGAGCGCTCGCCCACCTACTCGGTGCACAACCTCCAGGCGACCTGGCGGCTCGGCGGCGGTTCCGACCTCTACGTGTCGGTGAAGAACCTGTTCGATTACGCGCAGCCGACTCCCCTGATCGATCCGGAGCGCCCCTTCGGCGACGCGTTCGACACGACGTACGTGTACGGGCCGCTGCGGGGCCGCTACCTGATGGTGGGGATCCGGCGCGGGGCGGGCCGGTGATGCGACGGGTCTGGTGGAGCGCAGCGGGGGAGCGGCTCGTGGACGGCTCCCGGGGGTTCCTCGCGGCCGCGTTCCTCGCGGCGAGTTTTGCGGTTGGCGGCGTCGTCGCGGTCGGGCTCCCGGCGGGCGGGGCGCTACAGGCGCAGGAGGCCGCCGCCGACGGTGCGGGGAGCGAGGCGTCCGCCGCGACCACGCTCGTCCCGGCCGGACAGGACCTCGACGTCTACGGCCAGGCCGACTACGAGTGGCGCATCCGGCCGCTCGACGGCCGGCCGACCACGCTCGACGCCTTCCGGGGTCGGGTGCTGTTCATCAACCTGTGGGCGTCCTGGTGCACCCCGTGCATCCGGGAGATGGGCAGCATCGAGCGGCTCAGGAAGCGACTCGCGGATGCGGACGTGACCTTCCTGGTCGTCGCCGCCGAGGGCGAGCGCCCGGTCCGCCGCTTCCTCCGCCGATACCCCTACGACCTCCCGATCTACCTGGAGGAGGAGCCGATCCCGAGCGCCTTCGGCCTCCGCGGGCTCCCCACGAGCTGGGTGGTGGACCCCCAGGGCCGGATCGTGCTCCTGCGCCACGGCGAGGCGGTGTGGGATACGGATGAGGTAGAGGCCTTCCTGCGTGCGATCGCCGCACGGTCCTGAGCGCCACTCGGGCGCCGCACGGTCCCGAGCGCCGCTCGGCCGCCGCGCGGTCTTGAGTGGGGACGTCGCCGAGCCGCCCTCCCTTGGCCATCCCCCCTGACGATCCGTAGGTTGGGCCCGAAGGCGGCGGGGCGGGGGGAGCGTGGTCGAGCCGATGGTGCCAGCCTGCGAGGATCATGGAGACGATCGCCCACGATGTGCTGATCGTGGGAGGCGGGGGAGCGGGCCTCCGGGCCGCGATCGCGGTCGCCGAGGCGGCTCCGGACCTGAGCGTGGGCATCGCCTCCAAGGTCTATCCGATGCGGAGCCACACCGCCTCCGCGGAAGGCGGGTCCGCCGGCGTCGTCGGCCCGGACGACAGCCTGGACGAGCACGCCTACGACACGATCAGCGGGGGCGATTGGCTGTGCGACCAGGACGCGGTCGAGGCCTTCGTCCGCGAAGCGCCCGAAGAGCTGCTGCGGCTGGAGCACTGGGGCTGCCCGTGGAGCCGTGAGCCCGACGGACGGATCGCCGTCCGCCCGTTCGGAGGCATGAAGCGGGAGCGGACCTGGTTCGCCGCCGACAAGACGGGCTTTCACCTCCTCCACACCCTCTACCAGACCGCCCTGCGCCACCAGGACCTCACCTTCCACGACGAGTGGTTCGTCACGCGCCTCCTGGTGGATGGCGGGCGCTGTCACGGCGCGGTGGCCGTGGAGTCCGCGACCGGCAAGGTCTTCACCATCCTCGCCCGGGCGGTCGTCCTCTGTACGGGAGGGGGCGGGAAGGTCTACGCCTTCACCACGAACGCGAACATCAAGACCGGCGATGGGATGGCGCTGGCCTATCGCGCCGGCGTGCCGCTGAAGGACATGGAGTTCGTCCAGTACCATCCCACGGGTCTCCCGTTCACCGGGATCCTCATCACGGAGGCCGCCCGCGCCGAGGGCGGGTGGCTCCTGAACAAGGATGGATACCGCTACCTCCAGGACTACGACCTCGGGACGCCGCGGCCGGAGCCGGTGAAGCGCTCCATGGAGCTCGGACCGCGGGACCGCCTCTCCCAGGCCTTCGTCATGGAGCGGCGGAAGGAGCGGACCGTGGAGACGCGCCACGGCCACGTGGTCCACCTGGACATCCGCCACCTCGGAGGAGAGGTGGTGGACGCCAAGCTGCCCTTCGTGCGCGAGCTCTGCCGGAAGTACCAGAAGATAGACCCCGTCGAGCAGCTGATCCCCGTGCGGCCGGTGGTCCACTATATGATGGGGGGGATCCACACGGACATCCGGGGCGCCACCCCGCTCGCGGGACTCCATGCCGCGGGCGAGGTGGCGTGCGTGAACATCAACGGGGCGAACCGGCTCGGGTCCAACTCGCTCACCGAGCTTCTCGTCTTCGGCTCGCGGGCGGGGCGGGCGGCCGCCGAGGGGGCGGCCGCGGCGCCGGACCCCGGTCCGGCTGTCCGCGCCCAGGGGCTGGACGAGGAGCGGCGGCTCCAGCGGGACGTCCTCGGGCGGTCCGGTGGAACGGAGCGCCTGGCCGACGTGCGCGCGGAGATGCGCGAGGCCATGGAGGAGGGAGCCGGGATCTACCGGGACCGCGAGGGGCTGACGGCGGCCGCGGCGAAGATCGCGGAGCTCCAGGAGCGGCTGCAGCGGGTCTCGTTGGACGACCGGAGCCTCACCTTCAACACGGAGTTCCTCGGCTACCTGGAGCTGGAGAACATGCTGGACGTGGCCGAGGTGATCCTCTACTCGGCCCTGGACCGCGAGGAGTCGCGCGGGGCGCATCAGCGGGTCGACTTTCCCGACCGGGACGACGAGACCTTTCTCGCCCACAGCCTGGCGTACCGCTCCGATGCGGGCCGCCCGCGCGTCGAGCGCTTGCCCGTCACGATCACCCGGTGGCCACCCGCGGAGCGGGTGTACGGGAGGTAAGGTCATGCCCGAAACGGTGGCGCTCGAGGTCTTTCGGTACCAGCCGGAAGCGGAGGAGGAGCCGAGCTACGAGACGTTCGAGGTGCCGTACCGGGAGGAGTGGATGATCCTGGACGCCCTCAACCACATCAAGGATCGACTGGACGGGAGCCTCTCCTACCGGTGGGCCTGCCGGATGGGGGTGTGCGGAAGCTGTGGCATGATGGTGAACGGCACGCCGGTGCTCACCTGCGCCACCTATCTGGAGGATCACCTTCCCGGGCCGATCCGGGTGGAGCCCCTGAACGGCTTCCCGGTGATCCGGGACCTGGTCGGCGACCTCACCGACTTCATCGAGAAGCTCCAGGCCGTCAAGGCGTGGCTCATCCGGGACGAGGAGAAGCCGCTGGAGGAGGGGGAGCACCGGCAGACCCCCGAGGAGCTGGCCGACTACAAGCAGTACAGCATGTGCATCAACTGCATGCTCTGCTACGCCGCCTGCCCGATCTACGAGCTGGAGCCCGACTTCATCGGACCCGCCGCGATCGCCCTGGCCCAGCGGTACAACCTGGACTCCCGCGACCAGGGCGCCGCGGAGCGGATGGACATCCTCTCCGCGCACGACGGCATCTGGGCCTGCACGTTCGTCGGGGAGTGCTCCGTGGTCTGCCCCAAGAACGTGGACCCGGCGGGCGCGATCCAGCGGTACAAGGTGCAGGCGGCCGCCGACGCGCTCCGGACCCTCATGCCCTGGGGCGAGCGGTGAGCGAGCGAGGAGGCGGAAGCGCGCGGAGCGCGCGGGCCGCGGCCCCGGCGGCGGAGGGGGGCGCCGCGTCCGCCGGCGCCACCGTCGGCCACCCCGGCTACACGCGGTATCACCCGAGATGGTACCGGCGCCGCATGCCGATCTTCTGGTGGCTGGGCCGCGCGGCGTACACGAAGTTCGTCGCCCGGGAGCTCACCAGCGTGGCCGTCGCCTACGCGGTGCTCCTCCTGGTGGCCTGGAGCGCGGCCGTGGGGCGCGGGCCGGAGGCGTACGCGGCCTTTCTCGACTGGCTCTCGCGCCCCTGGGTGATCGGGCTGAACGCGTTGGCCTTCCTCGCCCTGCTCTTCCACACGGTCACCTGGCTGGGGCTCGCGCCGAAGGCGCTCGTCCTGCGCTTGGGGCGGCGACGCCTTCCCGACCGCGCGGTGGTGGCCGGACACTACCTGGCGTGGCTCCTCGCCTCCGCCCTGATCGCCTGGCTGCTCGTGTGGAGGGGCTGATGGCTGGCACGAAGCATCCTCGCGAGGCCTACCTGTGGTCGCTGTTCAGCAGCGGCGGCATGCTCGCCGCGCTCCTGCTGCCGGCCCTGTTCTTCGTGCTCTTCCTGGCCGAGCCGCTGGGCCTGGTCGCCGCCCCCTCCCACCAGGCGGCGCTGGGCCTCGTCGCCCATCCCCTGGCGCGCCTCTTCCTGTTCGTCCTGGTCTCGCTCTCCCTCTTCCACTGGGCGCACCGGTTCCGCTACACGCTGTACGACGGGCTGCAGCTCTACCATCTCAACACCGTGATCGCCGTGCTCACCTACGGGACGGCCGCGCTCCTCTCCGCGGGCGCGGCGGTCGTCCTCTGGGGCGTCGGCTGAGGGGGCGCAATGACCGATCCGAAGGTGCCCGCGTTCCGACTGAAGAAGATCTCGCGCGAGGGGGTGGAGGCGGCCCTGCGGAAGGCGGAGAGATACAGGCTCCTCAACGAGGCGTGGGAGGCGGAGAGCATCTGTCGCGACGTGCTCGCCCTGGAGCCGGACCACCAGGAAGCGCTGATCACGCTGCTTCTGGCCATCACGGACCAGTTCGCCGCCGAGGGCGGCCGGCGCGTGAAGCTCGCCCGTGAGCTCGTCTCGAAGCTCGAGGGAGAGTACGAGCGGGCCTACTACATGGGCATCACCTGGGAGCGGCGCGGGACGGCCCTCCTCCGGCGGAAGCCGCTCGGCTGGGGGCCGATCGTCTACGACCGCCTCCGGCAAGCGATGGATTGGTACGAGAAGGCCGAGGCGCACCGCCCCCGGGGCGATGACTCTTCGATCGTCCGGTGGAACAGCTGCGCCCGGATGATCAAGCGCTTCAAGCAGGTCCGGCC
>CAZTGV010000096.1:6147-8633 GCA_964613475.1 uncultured Gemmatimonadota bacterium | reverse complement strand
ACGAAGGCGCGGAGCGGCACGCCCCGGCGGCTCTCGAGGATGTACCGGATCCCGTCCACCCCGTGGACGTTGGCGATCTCGTGCGGGTCCAGCACGGCGCCGGTGGTGCCGCGCGGAAGCACCGCGCGGGCGAACTCGGGCAGGGTGACGAGCGTGCTCTCGACGTGCAGGTGACCGTCGATCAGTCCGGGGGCGATCCAGCGGCCGGCGCAATCCACCTCCGCGCGTCCTTCGTACCGCTCCCCCACCCCGACCACCCGGTCGCCGTGGATGGCCACGTCCGCTTCGTGTACTTCTCCGCTCAGGACGTTCAGGAGCCGGCCGCCCCGGAGGACCAAGTCGGCCGGCACGTCTCCGCGCGCCGCGGCCAGCCGTTCGGCCAGCGTCATGGCGGATTGGGTGCTATCCGGCCTCGACGATGTCCACCAGGCGAATGTCGAACGTCAGCTCCTGCCCCGCCAGCGGATGGTTCGCGTCCACCGTGAGCTCTTCCTCGCCGATCTCGGCCACCGTGACCTCGAACATGTCGCCGTCGCGCGTGCGGAGTTGGAGCCGATCCCCCACCTCGGGCTCCAGGTCCTCCGGCAGCTGCTCGCGCTCGAGCGAAAGCACCAGCTCCTCGCGCCGCGCGCCGTAGGCGTCGTCGGCCGGGACGGTGGTCGTCTTTTCCTCGCCCGGCTGCATGCCCGCCACCGCGCGCTCGAAGCCCGGGATGATGTCCCCGGAGCCGAGGGTGAACTGGAGCGGATCGCCGCCCTCCGAGCTGTCGAAGACGGTATCGTCCGCCAGCCTCCCCGTGTAGTGCACCTTGACCGTGTCTCCCGGTGTCGCTTCGTGCATTCGGATGTCCTTTCGGTTCACTGTTCGCTGCCGTCTCCACGCGAAACGCGAGCGCGGCCGCCGCGCCGAGGACGCGCCGATCGTGGCCTCGGTCGCGAACCGACCGGTCGGGGGACCTGTACCAATCGGTCCGCCTCGGCGGCGATCCGCCCCGCCGCCACCGGCTTCATGAGCCAGCGGTCGATGACCGACACCCCCGCGGCCCGCGCCTGCGCGGAGATCACCAGGATCGGAATCGTCCAGCGCGCACGAACGCGGCGCGCCAGCGCCACCCCGTTCAAGCCGGGCATGCGGAGGTCCGTGATCAGCAGGTCCGGCGGGTCCGACAACGCCTGCTCGAGCGCCTCCCGCCCGTCGCCCGCCTCACGAACCTCGTGCCCGCGCTCCGTCAGAACCAGGGCGAGCGCCGAGCGAAACGCGTCATCGTCGTCCGCGAGGATAATTCTTGACATTGTTAGCATTTCATTGACAAGACGTTAGCACACCACACCTCATGTAGGTTCCGGTTGCAAGGGCGGTGCCCCCGCGGACCGAAAGGCACGATCCTGGCATTCCTGTCCAGCATGTCTGTTCGTGTCGGGCTTCTGGTCCTCGCGGTCGCGCTCCTGGCGTGCCGCCCCGAGGGTCCGACGGGCGTCGCGCCCCCGGAGGCGGTCGCCTCCGTGCACGTCTCCCCGGATCGCGCGGAGCTCCCGGTGGACGGCCGCCTGCATCTCGACGTCGAGGTCTTGGACGAGGAGGGCGAGCCGCTGCCCGAGGAGTCGGTGCGCTGGAGCTCCAGCGACCCGCAGGTGGCCGAGGTCGATTCGGACGGCGGAGTGTGGGGGCGGTCGCCGGGGACCACGACAGTGACCGCGAGCGCGAATGGAGCCGCCGGGAGCTCCATGGTGGAGGTGCGGGGCTTCCTCATCGGGCCCTCGGGAGGGACCGTCGTCTCGGAGGACGGGCACGCGACGCTGGCGGTTCCGTCGGGCGCCTTCTCCCGCGAGGTCGTGACCTCGCTCGAGCCGGCGTCCGAGTCCGGGCTACCGGACGGCTCCGAGGGCGACGGCTACGTGCCCGGGACCGCGTATCGCCTGGCCGCATGGGAACCCGAGGATGGGGCCGGGCCCTCGAGCTCCCTGCCCGGCGAGGCCGAGCTCACCCTCCGGTACGAGGACGCCTCGATTCCCCACGACGTCCCCGAGTCCTCGCTTCGCCTTCGCCGCGCCGACGGCGACCGCTGGGTGCTGCCGTCCGACGGGACGGTGGACACCTCCGCGGACGAGGTGCGGGCCGAGGTCGACCGCGTGGCCGTCTACGCCGCGGTGGGCGTACCGAACCGACCGCCCGAAGCCGAGATCGATCGGCCCGCTGACGGGGACGTCTTCCTGCGGAGTCAGCCCATCGAGTTCGAAGGCGAGGGGCGGGATCCGGAGGACGGCGACCTGAGCGGGGAGTCCCTGGTGTGGAGCTCGGACCTGGATGGCGAGCTCGGGACCGGACGCACCCTGCGACGGCAGCTCTCGCCCGGGGACCACACCATCACCCTGGCCGCCACCGACTCCTTCGGCGCGACGGATCAGGTCCAGGTCCAGATCAGGGTGCTTCCGTTCTGACGCTGCTTCCCCTCTGAAGCGAAGGCGCGCCGACGAGCGCTCCGCGCC
>CAZTGV010000096.1:0-6047 GCA_964613475.1 uncultured Gemmatimonadota bacterium | reverse complement strand
TGTCGCATCAGCGGATCAACGGATCAGCGGCAGGCCGCTCTCGGGGTCCTCCCGGCGATGAAGCTCGCCCGGCGTCTCGACCAGGAAGAGCTCGAGCGTGGGCCGCACGACCGCCTCCACCAGGTGGCCCGCCCGGACGTCGTAGTCCCGGCGGCCGAGCGTGACGTGGGCGTGCACGCGCCGGGCTCCGTCGGGGCCGAGCGTCACGTTCCCGATCAGGGAGACGACCTCGAGCTGCTCCCGGAGGGTGCGCCTCAGGTACTCCTTGGCGGAAGGATCAAACCAGGCGATGGTCGCCTCCTGAAAGGCGCCGATGGCCGTGAAGCGGCTGGCCCCCAGCCCCCGCTCCTCGGCCAGCGCGGACAGACCCTCCACCGGACGGTCGCCGGTCTCGAAGATGAGGGCGAGCTCGCGCGGGTCCGCCTCCCGAAGACGCTTCACGATCATGCCGCCATCTCCTCTTCGAACACATGGAACGATTCGACGCCGTCGCGGCGGAGCCGCAGGCCGTGACCCGGCCGGGAGGGATCTTCGATCACGCTCGACCGGCCGGCAGGAACTCCTCGATCTTGTCCCGGAACGTCTGCCGGACGATCCGGCCGGACTCGGGGTCTCCCTTGAGGAGCGCCGAGAGCATCTTCTTCGCCTGGTCGAACCGGATGTGGGGCGGCAGCGGCGGCACCTCCGGGTCGGTGACCGCCTCGTAGACCACCGGACGGTCGGCCGCCCACGCCTCCTCCCAGGCCGGGGCGACGTCGTCCGGGTCGTCCACGCGGATGCCCCGGAGCCCCAGCAGCTCGGCGTAGCGGGCGTACGGGAAGTCGATCACGTACTGCGAGGCCTCGAACTTCGGGTCGCCCTCCATGGCCCGCATCTCCCAGGTGACCTGGTTCAAGTCGTTGTTGTGGAGGACGCAGACCACCAGCCGGGGGTCCTCCCAACGCTCCCAGTACTGGGCGATGGTGATCAGCCCGTTCATGCCGTTCATCTGGAACGCCCCATCGCCAATGAAGGCGGCCACCGGCCGGTCCGGATGCGCCATCTTGGCCGCGAAGGCGTACGGCACCCCGCAGCCCATGGTCGCCAGGTTGCCGGCCAGCGAGGCGCGCATCCCTTCCCGCACCTTGATGTCGCGCGCCCACCAGTTGGCGGCGGAGCCGGAGTCGCAGGTGAGGATGGTCCGGTCCGGCAGGCGCGGGGAGGCCTCCCAGAACACCCGCTGCGGGTTCAGCGGCTCGGCCTCGTTCATCGCCCGCTCCTCGAGGACGTGCCACCAGCGGCGGACGCCCTCCTCCACGTCCGCTCGCCACGAGCGGTCCCCCTTCCGCTCCAGGCGAGGAATGAGCGCGCGGAGCGTCGCGCGGGCGTCGCCCACCAGGTGCGCCTCCATCGGGTAGCGCAGCCCGATCAGCTTGGGATCGATGTCGATCTGGACGCCCCGCGCCTCGCCGGGCTCCGGCAGCCACTCCGAGTAGGGGAAGCTCGACCCGACCATCAGGAGCGTGTCGCAGCCGTCCATGAGGTCCCAGCTCGGTTTGGTGCCGAGGAGCCCGATCGAGCCGGTCACCTGCGGCAGGTCGTCCGGCAGCACGTCCTTGCCGAGGAGGGCCTTGGCGATCCCGGCGCCGAGCAGCTCCGCGGCCTCCAACACCTCCTCGGCCGCGTGGCGGGCGCCCTGCCCGACCAGGATCGCCACCCGTTCGCCCTCGTTCAGGACGCGCACCGCCCGCTCCAGCTCCTCCTCGTCCGGCAGCAGGCGGGAGCCCGCGTATCCGGGCCCCGAGTAGACCACCCCGTGCTGGCGGGGGAAATCCTTCATCGGGACCGCTTCCTCCTCCTGCAGGTCGTTCGGGAAGATGAGACAGGTGACGGTCCGCTCCGCGCAGGCGATGCGCATGGCCCGGTCGACCAGCGTCGGAAGCTGCTCCGGAACCATGCACACCTGGACGTAACTGCGAGCCACGTCCTTGAACAGCGTGGTGAGGTCGACCTCCTGCTGGTAGGCGCCGCCCAGCGACATGCGCGCCTGCTGCCCGACCAGCGCGACTACCGGCTGGTGGTCCATCTGGGCGTCGTAGAGCCCGTTCAGGAGGTGGATCGCCCCCGGTCCGGAGGTGGCGAGGCAGACCCCCGGCTCGCCGGTGAACTTGGCGTGGGCGCACGCCATGAAGGCGGCCAGCTCCTCGTGGCGGGCGAGGATGAACTCGGGGTCCCCGTCGGCCCGGTTGAGAGCGCCCATGATCCCGTTGATGCCGTCCCCGGGATAGCCGTAGATGCGGTGCACGCCCCAGCCGTCCCGGAGCCGCGCGACCAGCGCATCGCTCACCGTGTCCGCCATTGTCCGACCTCTCCTCCTGAATCGCCGGTTGCCCGCCCGCTCGCTCCGAAGCCTGAAGGGGCAAGAACCGTGTCAGGAAGCGGCCGGCGGGCGGCGGGAATCGCCGGGGCCGCGGATCAGGGCGCCGGGCTCCGCTCCAGCGCCCGCCGGAGGACGTCGGCCAGGTGCAGGGCCCGGCGGTCGGTGAGCTGCCGGATCTGCTCCCGGCAGCTGAAGCCGTCGGTGATGAGGAGGGTGTCGGGCGCCGCCTCCCGGACCGCGGGGAGGAGCACCCGCTCCCCCGCCTGCCGGGAGACCTCGTACTTCTCCTTCTCGAAGCCGAACGGCCCCGCCATGCCGCAGCACCCGCTGTCGAGCACCTCCACGTCGACGCCCATGCGCGTCAGCACGTCGATCTCGCCGTCCAGGTCCATGATCGCCTTCTGGTGACAATGGCCGTGGAGCAGCGCCTTCCCCCCGAGCCGTGGCGGCGTATAGGCGTCCGCGCCGTCCCCGGCCGCCCGCTGCGCGAGGAACTCGCCCAGCGTCCGGGTCTGACGGGCCAGGCGGCGGGCGTCCTCGTCGAACGGGAACAGGCTGCCGAGCTCGTCCCGGAAATTGGACACGCAGCTCGGCTCCAGCCCGATCACCGGGGTACCCGCCTCGAGCTCGGGCCGCAGTGCGTCCAGGACCTGCCGGAGCTGTCGCTTGGCCCGCTTCACCATGCCGAAGTCGTACAGGGGTCGGCCGCAGCACAGGGTCCGGTCGGGGATGCGGACCCGGTGGCCGGCGGATTCCAGCACGTGGACGGCCGAAGCCAGCGTCTCCGGGTGGAAGAAGTTGTTGAACGTGTCCGGCCACAGGAGGACGGCGCGACCGTCCTCGTCCGGGCGGGGGCGGTCCGGCTCCGGGCCGGCGCGATCCTCGAACCAGCGCCGGAAGGTGCGGGTCGCGAAGCGTGGGAACTCCCGCTCCGGCGCCATCCCGGCCAGGAGCTTGGCCGCCGGGGCGAGCCCGGGCGCCCGGGTGGCGAGGTTGACCAGCCGCGGGACGCGGGAGGCGAGTCGCGCCCACCAGTAGATGAGACCGAAGGCGTAGGCCTGGCGGGGCCGGAGTCGCCGCTCGTAGTAGTGGGAGAGGAACTCCGCCTTGTAGGTCGCGATGTCGACGTTCACCGGGCAGTCGCCCTTGCAGCCCTTGCAGGAGAGGCAGAGGTCCAGGGCCTCCCGCACCTCGTCGCTCCGCCAGCCGTCGGTGATCACATCGCCGCGCAGCATCTCGAACAGCAGGCGCGCCCGGCCGCGGGTCGTGTGCTTCTCCTCCCGCAGGACCATGTAGCTGGGGCACATCGTCCCCGCGTCCATGCGCCGGCACTGGCCCACCCCCACGCAGCGGAGCGCCGCGCCCGCGAAGCTCCCCTCGTCCTCGGGAAGGCGGAAGTGGGTCTCCGGGCTCGCCGGCCGGTAGTCCGACCCCAGCCGGAGGTTCTCGGTGCGGCCGTGGGCGTCCACCACCTTGCCGGGGTTCATCCGTCCGGCCGGGTCCCAGATCGCCTTGAACTCCCGGAACGCCCGCACCAGCTCGTCGCCGAACATGAGCGGCAGGAGGTCGGCGCGGGACTGCCCGTCCCCGTGCTCGCCGGACAGGGACCCGCCGTGGCCGACCACCATCTCCGCCGCCTCCCGCGTGAACGCGCGGTACGCCTCGACACCGGCCGCGGTGGTGAGGTCGAACGGGATGCGCGTGTGTACGCAGGCCTGGCCGAAGTGGCCGTAGAGCGAGGCCCGGTAGCCGTACTTCCGCAGCAGCTCGCGGAAGTCGCGCAGGTAGTCGCCGAGCGCGTGGACCGGGACGGCCGAGTCCTCCCACCCCTCCCACGTGTCCGGCTCGCCGGGGATGTGCGCGGTGGCCCCGAGCCCCGACTCGCGCACCTTCCAGATGCGCTCCTGCTCCTCGGGGTCCTCGAGCAGGCGGCTCGTCGGCGGCTCGCCCGTCCCCTTCAGCTCCCTCAGCGCCTCGAGCGCCTTCTCCCGCGCCGCCTCCACGCTCTCGCCGCCGAACTCGACCAGCAGCCAGCCGCCCCCCTCCGGCAGGAGCGCCACCTCGTCCGGATGCATCCCCTTGCGCGCCATGGAGCGGACGAGCTCCGCGTCGAAGCCCTCCAGCCCCATCGGCCGGTGCTCGCGAAGCCGGGGCACCTGGTCGGCGGCCCGGTAGACGTCCGGATAGCCGAGCACCAGGAGCACGCGCGCATCGGGGTTCGGAAGCAGGGTGACGGTCGCCTCGAGCACGGTGGCGCAGGTGCTCTCGCTGCCCACCAGGGCGCGGGCCAGGTGAAAGCCGTTCTCGGGGAGCAGCTCGTCCAGGTTATAGCCCGACACGCGGCGGGGGATGTCGGGGAAGCGCTCGCGGATCCGGTCGGCGTAGCGGTCGCGGAGCGCGCGCAGTCGGCCGTAGATCTCGCCCCGGCGCCCCCCTTCCCGGACGATCCGCTCGAGCTCCTCCTCCGAGGTGCGTCCGACCCGGAGCCGCAGCCCCTCGTAGGTGAGGACCTCGAGCGACTCCACGTTGTCCGACATCCGGGGACCGGGGCCTTCGAACTCCGCCAGCACCGAGCGCACGCCGCACGCGTTGTTGCCGACCATCCCGCCGATCGTGCACCAGGCGTGGGTGGAGGGATCGGGCCCGAAGGTGAGGCCGTAGGGGCGGGCCGCGTCCCGCAGGTCGTCGAGGATCGCCCCCGGCTCGACCCGGGCCCGGCGTCCCTCCGGATCCACCTCGAGCACCCCGTGCAGGTACTTGGAGAAGTCGATGACCACCGCCGTGTTGCAGCATTGGCCGGCCAGGCTGGTCCCGCCCCCTCGGGCGAGCACGGGCGCGTCGTGGGCGCGGGCCACCTCGACAGCCCGGACCGCGTCCTCCGCGTCCCGCGGCAGCACGACGCCGATCGGCACCTGGCGGTAGTTGGAGGCATCGGTGGCCCAGAGCGCGCGGCTCCCCGCGTCGAAGCGGACCTCGCCGCGGACGCGGTCCGCCAGGTCGCGCGCCAGCCGCTTCGCGTCCCCGCTCCATCCGGGGGACTCTCTTCGGGAGGCGTCCTCAGGGGCGACAGAGGTCGTCGGCAGAGATCGGCTCATGCTCCTCCTCGCCTCAGCGCCGACCTCGTGAACCATCGTCCGCGCCCCTTGCCGATCCGGCAGGGGGGGTCGGCTCCCCGTCGGCCGCGGTCGTCAAGGAGCAAGCCACGCTCCGACGGAGCCGCCGAGCCCATCCAGGGGAACGCGACTTGCGCCGCGGGCGTTCCGTCCGTGTACAGGTTCCTGTGAGGTCCGATCCGACCGGACATCCCCTTCCCGGGCACCAGCCCGACGCGACGAGGCGACTTCCGACGAAACCTGACGAAAAACTACAGTGAGGCGATGCGCGGGGCCGAGCAGGAGCGTTCCGGAGCGATCGTGACAGCGGAGGCGCGGAGCTCCCGCGCGATGGATGGCTACTCGCCGATCGGCGAGTACGGCGTCATCGGCGACTGCCGCACCGCGGCGCTCGTGTCGCGTGACGGGTCCCTGGACTGGCTCTGCCTGCCCCGCTTCGACAGCCCCGCCATCTTCTCGGCCCTCCTGGACCGTCGCCGCGGAGGCCGCTTCTGGATCAGGCCCACCGGACGGTACGAGTCGAGCCGGCGCTACATGGGCGATTCGAACGTGCTGGAGACGACCTTCCGGACGGC
>CAZTGV010000095.1:0-8834 GCA_964613475.1 uncultured Gemmatimonadota bacterium | reverse complement strand
CGCACCCGAAATCCGAATCAGCAGCTCCGCCAGCCGGTTCACGCTCGTCTCCACCCCCGTCCCCACGTTGAACGCCACGTCGTCGAGCCCCTCCGGATCGGGCAGCTCGGCCTCCGACACCACCAGGTTGGCCGCCGCCACGTCCTTCACGTACACGTAATCGCGCGTCTGCTCGCCGTCCCCGAACACCGTGAGGGGACGCGACTCCTCCAGCCGCCGGGCGAAGATCGCCACCACGCCCGCCTCGCCGTGGGGGTCCTGTCGCGGCCCGTACACGTTCGAGTAGCGGAGCGCGGCGTACTCGAGCCCGTGCAGCTTGCGGAACGCGAACAGGTAGTGCTCGCCGGTCAGCTTGCTCACCCCGTAGGGGGAGACCGGCAGCTTCGGCGCGGAACGGCGGATCGGCAGGGCGGCGCTTTCGCCGTACACCACCCCGCCGGACGAGATGAAGACGAGCCGCCGCACGTTCGTCTCCACGCACCGCTCGGCGAGGTTCAGCAGCCCGTCGATGTTGATGGAGGCGTCGTGGCGCGGCCGCGCCACGGAGAGCCGCACGTCGATCTGCGCGGCGTGGTGGTTCACCAGGTCGAAGCGGCGGCGGCGGAAGAGCTCTTCCAGATCGGGAGAGCGCACGTCCGACTCCACGAGCTCCACCTCGGGGGGCACGTTCTCGCGCCGCCCGGAGCTCAGGTCGTCGAGCGCCGTGACCTCCCATCCCGCGTCCCGGTACGCCTCGCAGACGTGGGAGCCGACGAACCCCGCGCCCCCCGTCACCAGCACCCGTCCCCCGCTCATCCCTCGCCTCCCGCGCCCCGGGGCCCGTCCGCCTCCTCGCCCGCCGTCACGCCGGCCCCGCGCGGCGCGTCCGCGTCCGCGCGCGCCCCGCCGACCGCCGTGTGCCCACGTTCGGGTGCCACGTCCCCGTGCGCGCGCGCCGCCTCGTCGAGCCCGAGCAGACGGGACGCCGCCTCCAGGAGGCGGTCACCATCCTCCTGACGCGCCATGTGCCGCAGAGCGGTGGTCGGGCCGTGCAGAATCTTGTTCAATGCCAGCCGCGACGCCATATGGATGCGCTCCCGATCCGCCTCGCTCAACCCACCCACCTCCCGCAGGGCCCGCTCGATCTCGTGCCGGCGGGTCGCCTCGGCGCGCTCCCGCATCCGGCGGATGAGGGGCGCGGCGCGCCGTGCCCGGTACCAGGCCCAGAATCGCTCGGCTTCCTCGTCGAGGATCGCCTCCGCGGTCGGCCGCTCGCCGGCCCGCGCCCGGTGGGCCGCCTCGACCACCCGCTGCAGGTCGTCGATGTTGTACAGGAAGACCCCGGGAAGGTCCCCCGCGGAGGCTTCGACGTTTCTCGGCACGGCGATATCCAGCAGCACGAGCGCGCGCTCGGGGCGCCGGGCCCGCCGGATCCGATCCGCGGTGAGGAAGGGCCGGGTGGAAGCGGTGGACGCCAGCAGCACGTCCACCTCGTCCAGCCGCGACCACACCTCCTCCGGCGTGAGGGCCTCGCCCCCCATCTCGGCCGCCAGGGCACGCGCCCGCTCGCGACTGCGGCTCGCGATGAGCGGGCGCCGCACGCCCGCGTCCAGCAGGCAACGCAGAGCCAGGGCGCCCATGTCTCCGGTCCCGACCACCAGGACGCGACGGGCGCCGAGCGAGCCGAGCACCTTCTCGGCCAGCTCCACCGCCGCGGAGGGGACCGAGGCGGCGCCCCTGCCGACGTCCGTGGCGGCCCGCACCCGTCCCCCGGCGGAGAGCGCCGACTGGAAGAGCCGGTGCAGCACCGGACCGACGCTCTCGTCCACCGACCGGGCTCGCCGGTACGCGTCCCCGACCTGCCCCTGGATCTCGTGCTCCCCGAGGACGAGGGAGTCGAGGCCGGCGGCCACCCGGTACAGGTGGGAGACCGCCGCCCGGTCCCGGTGGCGGAAGAGATGTGTCGCCGCCTTCTCCGGCTCGAACCCCGCGGTGCGGCTCATTGCCCGCACTACCCGGCGCTCCGCCCGGCGGGGCTCCGGGCCCGTGAAGTAGGCTTCCGTGCGGTTGCAGGTGGAGAGCACCACGCACTCGCCCAGCGCGTTCCCCTCCATCAACCGGCGCACGGCCGCGTCGAGGCGCTCCCCCTCCAGGTGGAAGCGTTCGCGGACCTCGATCGGCGCCGTCCGGTGGCTCAGGCCGACGATCCCGAGGCTCACGGGAAGTCCGTCGCGAGGCTCACAGGAAGAAGCCCGGCGCGGTGGTCGTGAGCCGGAGCACGAGGAAGGTCGCGAAGGTGACCGCGAAGGCGCCGGCCGTGGCGCGCGCCGCGCCCTGGCCGCGCCAACCCGGGCGCGCCCGGATCAGGATCGCGGCCAGGAAGGCGCCCCAGGTGACCAGGCCGAACAGCACCTCCGGATCCTCGAGCGCCAGCCCGCGGCCGTAGGTGAGGGTGAAGCTCCAGCCGGCGATCAGACCCAGGGTGAGCGCCGGAAACCCGACCAACAGCCCGAACCGGTTCAGCGCGTCCAGGCCGTCCAGCGACGGGAAGAAGCGGAAGACCGAACCGAAGCGCTTCCGCTTGAGCGCCCGGAGCTGGAGCAGGTACATGCCGCCGGCCGCCGAGGCGAGGAGCAACCCGGCGTAGCCCGCGAACACGGCGCCGACGTGGAAGACGAACCAGGGACCGCGGAACGCGGTCTCGCGCGGCGCCGGCTCGATGCCGACGACGAGGGCCTCGCCGAGGAGCAGCAGGACACAGGGAAGGACGAACAGCCCGGCCGCGCGCGTCTCCTCGCGGAGCGCGGAGGCTCCGAGGAAGGCGAGAGCGATCGTCGCCGCCAGGGTCGAGGAGGCGGGCCCGAGGCCCACCAGGGGCGGGGTGCCGTACGTCAGCCCGTACGCGAGCACCCCCGCCAGGTGCAGGGCCGCCGCGGCCGCCGCCACCCACATGGCCAGGCCGCGTGGGCCCCCGACGCGGTCGCGGAAGCCCCGGAGCTGCAGGATCCAGGCGAGGAGGTATCCCGCGGCGGCGAGAGCGTGGAGGGTCAGGACCACGGCCGGAGGGGGGCGCTACGGCCGGCCCGGCGGACGCCGGGCCCGCGGAGAGGGGGCGGAGGGCTCTCCGGGCTTACGACCCGCCGCCGGCGCGGAGCGCGAGCCGGCCGGGCGATCCCTTCGCGGCGCCCGTGTCCTCCAGCCTCACGATCATCGCGGTGGATGTCGAGGGACCGGTGCGCACCACCCGCGCCATCGCTTGCCGATCCTCCCAGCGCGCGGTCGCCGCGTCCGGCTCGTGGGGCTGGAACAGGGCGAACTCGTCGCCCGGCGTCAGCCCGAGGTCGGCGCCGGCATCGAGGAAAAGGAAGTCCCCCTGACCGAGCAGCGGCTGGTCGACCTCGATCCCGAGCACCCGGGCGGAGAGCCGGCTCTCCGCCGTCCGCCGCTCGACGGGAACGGGGCGGAACTCCGCGGCTCGCAGCACGGGATCCCCGACGCGGTAGTTGCCGAACATGCGGACGACGACCGCGCGCGCCGAATCGCCCTCGGCCTCGACGACCCGCAGCAGGGCCATGGAGTGGGCCACGCGCCCGTGCCGCGCGATCCGGTCGCCCAGGCGCACCGCCTGCAGCGTCTCGCCGGGCAACACCGCCAGGCCGTTCAGCGTCAGCACCACCCGGTCGTGAAGCTTGATCCCCGCGGGGATGCTGAGCCCGAGCGGGTTGCCCTCCAGCTTGCGCATCGTCACCGCCGCCGTCCGCGCCGCCTCCGGCTCGACCAGGAAGGGCGCGCGGTAGAAGTCGCTCCGGCTGACCGGCGGCGAGGGTCGGAGCTCCTCGATGTCGAGCTGCCCCAGCCGGTCCCCCGAGCGGGGCGACTCGTCGAACACGCTCGTGCCGCCGAAGCGCGAGACGCCCGACGGATCCGCCAGCCCGGCCGCCGCGCCGCGCCCGGCAGTCTGACCCGCTCCGGGTTGGACCCGGGCGCGCAGGGCGGCGGCCACCCGGGAGGCGTCCGCCGGAAGCGCGAGCACCTCGCCTGGATAGATCCAGTGCGGATCCTCCACCACCTCGGTGTTCAGCGCGTGGATCTCCGGCCAGCGCACCGGATCCTGCAGGTAGCGGCCGGCGAGGTCCCACAGCGTATCGCCGCGCCGCACCTCGTGGGCGCTCCCCTCCGAGGACGCCGTGTCCGGCTGCTCGAGCGTCGGGACGTCGCGCGGCTGCTGCTCCGGCGTCCAGTCGGCCGGCGGATCGGTCTCCTGGGCCTCGGCGGGGATCGCCCAGACGAAGGCCAGCGCGACGGCCGTCGCGAGGCCGCCGACGGTCCGGAAGCGAGGGCTCTGCGCGCGTGAGGAGCGGCTCATCGGTCCTCCTGGAGGTGAGATTCCGGCCCCCCCCGGGCCCTCCAGCGAGGCCCTCGAGGGAACCATCCGGCGCCCGGGTACCGGGGCACCACCCTGCAACTTCCACGCTCTCCGCGGCCCGCCCAGCCCGAGTCAACGGAAGCTCCTGCGGGACCCGGAGTTGGACGCTTTCTCAAGCGATCCGGTCACCGGACCGGGCCGGCGGAACGCGCACACAATTCGGGGCAATTTGCAAAAAGTATCGACGCTTCCGCCCCCGGCCTCAGAAGGGCAGGTCGTCCTCTCCCGCCACCGCGTCGCTCGAGAACTCCGCGAAGTCGTCGCTCGGGGCGCCGTAGCCGCCGCGGCGCCGGGCGGGCGCCGGGCCGGCGTCCCCCGAGCCTCCGAGCATGATCATCTCCCGGGCGCGAATCTCGGTCGTGTAGCGCGTTTGCCCGTCCTGGCCCTCCCACTGGCGGTACTCGATCCGTCCCTCGATGTAGACGCGGTCGCCTTTCTTCAGGTAGCGCTCGCAGATCTCGCCCAGCTTGTCCCAGCAGACGATCCGGTGCCACTCGGTCCGCTCCTCCTCTTGCCCGGAGCGGGACGTCCATCGTCGGCTGGTGGCCACCGAGAGGGTCGCCACGCGGGTGCCGCTCGAGGTCGAGCGGACCTCCGGGTCCGCGCCCAGGTTGCCGATGATCATGGCCTTGTTCAGGCTGCGCGACATTCGGGATCCTCCACTGCGGTCGGGTTGTGGGGTGGCGGGGCGCGGCGACGGGGCGCCGCCCGGACCGGGACGCCGCCGGCGTCGCGGCCGTCCCGAGGAGCGCATCATACCGGGCGCCGCGCGGCCGTGTCAACGCGCCGGCCCCTCGCCCGGGGGCGGTTCCCGCGACGCCCCGACCGGCTCTTCGGCGCGGAGCGGCCGCCGCATCACGAGCGCGTCCTCGCGGGGCCGCGCATAGTACCCGGGGCGCACGGCTACGGCCGAGAATCCGGCGGTCTCGTACAGCCGTCGGGCCGCGCCGTTGCTGCGCCGTACCTCCAGGAACACCGCCTCGGCCTCCCGCCGCGCCGCCTCCTCGAGGGCGGCGGCGAGCAGGGCGCGCCCCACCCCGCGCCGGCGCGCGCCCTCGCGGACGGCCAGGTCGCCGAGCTCCGCCTCCTCACCCACCGTCCACAGCGCCGCGTAGCCGACGATCGCGCCGTCCTCCGCCTCGGCGGCCAGCAGGGTGGCGCTCCGACGGCCGAGCAGACCGCGGAAGGTCTCCTCGGACCAGGGGGTGGGGAAGGACTCGCGCTCGATCGCCGTCACCTGGGGGAGGTCTCCGCGCCGCATGGGCCGGAGCCGCACCCCCGCCGGCCCCACGCCCTTCGAGCGCCCCCCGCCGCCCGCCGGACGCTCCTCGACGCCCGCCGGGCATTTCCGGCCGCGCCCCGGCTCAGGCCGTCGCACGGTTCACCGCCCGCGGGCGGGCGCTCGAGCGGCGGACGTACTGCGGCTCCCACCCGTCCGGGTCCGCGACCCGGCCGGCCTCGGGCCAGCGCCGCGCCAGCCAGAGGAGCGCCGCGGCCCGCGGGATCCCGAGGTGCGGCGGGAGTATCCGACCGCCGACCCCTGCGATCGCCGCCGCGTTCAGGACGGCGCCCTCCCCCACGAAGGTCCAGCGCTCCGGCGCCTCGAAGCGCCCGAGCAGCGCCTCGACCGGCAGCGCGGCCGGGCCGACCCGCGGCACCGGGGGCTCGAGCCCCTCGAAGGCCGCCGCGTACACCTCGCCGCGGCGCGCGTCGAAGGCGGCGCACACCCGTCCCGGCAGGCCGGTGCCCGCGGCGAGCACGGCGAGGCTGGAGTAGGCGAACAGCGGCAGGTCCCGCGCGAAGCGGAGTCCCTTGGCCAGCGCGGCGGCGATCCGCACGCCGGTGAAGGAGCCGGGACCCGCGCCCACCGCGACCGCGTCGAGCGCGTCCACGGGGCGCCCGCAGGCGGCGAGCAGCGCCCCCACCTCCGGCAGCACGGCCTCGGACCGCCGCGCCCGGACCGGCAGGACGGTTTCGGCGAGCAAGCGGCCGTCCTCCGACAGCGCGACGCTCCCCGGCGAGGTGGCGGTCTCGATCCCGAGCCGGAGGCCCTCCCGCATCGTCAGCGCCCGTCCTCGTCCCCGGGCGGGGGCGGCGACGGCGCGCGCCCGATGGCGCGGACCCGCACCCGGCGGCGCTCGGGGGCGGAGCCGAGGGCCAGGCGCACCTCCCACCGGTCCGGCGGAAGCCGCTCGGACGCCCGCTCCGCCCACTCCACGAAGACGAGCGCCGTGCCGGCCACCAGCTCCTCCCAGCCCAGCTCGTCCAGCTCGGCGGGGTCATGGATACGGTAGAGGTCCACGTGCCGCACCTCCAGGCCGCCGGCCCGGTGCTCGTGCACCAGGGTGAAGGTCGGGCTGGTGACCGGCTCCCGGACGCCGGCCCCCGCGCACGCCGCCTGCACGAGGGCCGTCTTTCCCGCCCCGAGCGGGCCGTGCAGCGCCACGAAGGCGCGCGCCGCCGCGGCGCGGGCGCCCAGGCGGCGGCCCCACCGCTCCAGCGCCGCCCGGTCCAGCTCCGCCTCGCCCGCCGGCCCCGGGGCGGAGCCGGTCGCGCCTTCCGCCGCGCCGGGCGCCCCTCCGACGCCGGCCGCTCCGGCCGCGGGCGCCGGCTTCGCCTCCGACCGCCTCACGGGCTCATCCACCGGTCCGCCGGATGGCGCCGAGCTTCGAGCGCGCGCGCCGGGCGTCGGCGCCGTTCCCCTCCAGCTTCGCCTTCACCTCGAACAGCTCGTCCCGCAGACGGGCGGCGCGCTCGAAGTCGAGCGCCTCGGAGGCCTCCCGCATCTCCTTCTCCAGCGCGCGCGCCAGCTCCTTCGGCTCCAGGTCCCCCCACTCGGCCGCCCGCTCCGCGACCGCCGCCACCGGCTCCTCGGCGTCGGCCACCGCGGTGCTGAAGCGGATCTCGTCGACGGACTTCACGATCGAGCGCGGCACGATCCCGTGCTCCTCGTTGTACGCCGCCTGCACCTCGCGCCGGCGGTCGGTCTCCTCGATCGCCCGTCGCATGGAGTCGGTGACCCGGTCGGCGTACAGGATGGCCATCCCGTTCACGTTCCGGGCCGCCCGGCCGATCGTCTGGATCAGCGAGCGCTCCGAGCGGAGGAACCCCTCCTTGTCGGCGTCGAGGATCGCCACCAGGGAGACCTCCGGCAGGTCCAGCCCCTCCCGCAGCAGGTTGATGCCGACCAGGACATCGAAGGCGCCCAGCCGCAGCTCCCGGAGCAGCTTCACCCGGTCGATCGCCGCGATGTCGGAATGCATGTAGCGGACGCGGACCCCGCGCATGTGGAGGAACTCGGCCAGGTCCTCCGCCATCCGCTTGGTCAGCGTGGTCACCAGCACCCGCTCGCCCGCGGCCTCCCGCTCGCGGATCTCGGCCAGCAGGTCGTCCACCTGCCCCTCCACCGGCCGTACCTCCACCCGCGGGTCCAGCAGCCCGGTCGGCCGGACGAGCTGCTCCACGACCACGCCGCCGGAGCGCCGGAGCTCGTAGTCGCCGGGGGTGGCGCTCACGAAGATCGTCCCGGGGACCAGCGCCTCCCACTCGTCGAACGAGAGCGGCCGGTTGTCGAGCGCCGAGGGGAGGCGGAAGCCGTGCTCGACCAGGGTCGTCTTCCGGCTCCGGTCCCCCTCGTACATCCCGCCGATCTGGGGGACGGTGACGTGCGACTCGTCCACGATGACCAGGTAGTCGTCCGGGAAGTAGTCGAGGAGGCAGTAGGGCCGCGAGCCGGGGACGCGGCCGTCCAGGTGACGGGAGTAGTTCTCGATCCCCGCGCACACCCCGATCTCCTTCAGCATCTCCAGGTCGAACTTGGTCCGGGTCTCCAGCCGCTGCGCCTCCAGCAGCTTCCCCGCCTTGCGGAGCTCCAGCAGCCGCTCCTCCAGCTCCACGTGGATGGCGTCGATCGCCCGCTCGAGCCGGTCCTCGTACGTCGCGTAATGGGTGGCCGGGTAGATGGCCGCCCGGCCGATCCGGTTGATCGTCGCGCCGGTGAGGGGGTCGACCTTCGAGATGCGCTCGACCGTGTCGCCCCACAGCTCGATCCGGACGGCCTGCTCCTCGTAGGCGGGGAGCACCTCGATCACGTCGCCGCGCACCCGGAAAGTCCCGCGGTGGAAGTCGAGGTCGTTCCGGCCGTACTGGATGCGCACCAGGCCGGCCAGGATGTCCCGCCGCGAGATCTCCTGGCCCTCCTCGAGGGTGAGCATGAGCTGCCGGTAGGCGGCCGGGTCGCCGAGGCCGTAGATCGCCGAGACCGAGGCGACGATCACCACGTCGCGCCGTTCCATGAGGGCGGAGGTCGCCCGGAGCCGCAGCCGGTCGATGTCCTCGTTGATCGAGGCGTCCTTCTCGATGTAGGTGTCGGTCGCCGGGACGTACGCCTCGGGCTGGTAGTAGTCGTAGTAGGAGATGAAGTACTCGA
>CAZTGV010000094.1:1480-8880 GCA_964613475.1 uncultured Gemmatimonadota bacterium | reverse complement strand
GTGACCCGCGGGCACCTCCTCTCCCTCCAGAAGCACCGGGTCAAGCACGAGACGCTCTACCTGCAGAGCGGCCGGATGCGCTTCACCCTCGGAGAGCGCGAGTTCGAGTGGCGGCCCGGCGAGGTAGTGGAGATTCCTCCCGACACCGTCCACCGCTTGGAGGCGCTGGAGGACAGCGTCATCCTCGAGGTCAGCACCCCGGAGCTGGACGACGTCGTCCGGCTCGAGGACCGCTACGGACGGGGCTGAGGGAGGCCGCCGGGTGACACGGCTGGAGGCCGAGTCGCGTCGCTATCCGCAGACGTGGCTTCTCCTGGACGTGGCGGAGCGGGAGCCGAGGCTACTGGGGCACGAGGTGGTGGACCTTTCTCCCGGGGCGATCGAGCTCCGGCACTGTGCGCGCGCCTTGCGGAACTACGCGGAGCCGCCGGAGCGCTGGATCGCGGTCCGGGAGGACCCGATCGAGACCCGGTTGTCCGACGATCACCGCCGCCGTCTCTCCTTCGGCCCCGACGTCGGATACTGCGTGGAGCGCGACGAGAGCCGGCGGATCCACGGCGGTCAACCCTTCCGGCACCTCGCGCTGGGGCTCTCCCGTCGCGCCCTCACCCCCGCCACTTCGGCGGAGATCGGCGTCTACTTCTACGGGCGGCGGCCCGCCGTCTTCGGCTTCACCTCGCCCGGGGCGGCGCACGGCTTCATCGGGCTCGGGTGGGAGCCCCTGGGCTCGGAGGACGTGCGGTGGCTGCTGGAGCGCGAGCTCCGTGGCGAGTAGGGAGGCGCGAGGGCGCACCCCGGCGAGACGCGGCGGAGGCCGCCGCTCAGCCGATCGCCTCGAACACCTCCTCGTGGGTGGGGTGCCGGCCGGTACGCTTCTTCGAGTAGACGAGCCGCTCGTCCGCCACCACCTCGAACACCCCGCCACCCGACTCGATCAGCTCGACCGCCACGTCCTCGTACCGCTCCCTGAGCGCGTCCGCCAAACTGGCGGCTCGAGGTCCGTAGTTTCAGACGCCGCAGTATTCGATCGTCACGCGCATCGTCGTCCTCCCTCGGCTGGGGGCGGACCGGCCCCGCCATCGCTCGATCCGGCTCCAGGGTGCCTTCCGGACTCGCGCCGGGCAAGTCCGGGCGGGCCTCGCGGACCCGCCGGTCGCACGCATCCGCCGCCACCATGACCGCGTCTCCCTTCGCCGACGCGGTGGTCGCGGTCGGGCTGGTGCCCGTCCGCGCCGAGCCGTCCCACCGGAGCGAGATGGTGACCCAGTGGCTTTGCGGGGAGCCGCTCGTGGTGCGGGAGGAGGGGGACGGGTGGCTCCGCTGCCGCGGGCCGGACGGCTACGACGGCTGGTGCGCGGCTGGGGGGATCCTCCGCGGCCCGGCGGCGGAGGGGTGGGGCGCCCGCGCGACCGGGCGCTCGCTGGGGGGCGCGGCGCTGGCGCGGCGCGGTGACGGCCCGGAGCGCCGGCTGCGGATCCCGTGGGGCGCGCGCCTGGCGCCCGGCCCGTCCGGGGAGTGGCGGCTGCCGGGGGACGTGCCGGCCCGGCCGGAGGATCCGGCGGCGTTCGTCTCCGAGGCCGAGCGGCCGGCGCGCTTCCCTGCGGAGGGTGCGGCGATCGTGGCCAGCGCGCGCCGCTGGCTCGGCACCCCCTACCTGTGGGGCGGCCGGAGCGAGCTCGCGACCGACTGCTCGGGGCTCGTCCAGGCCGTGTACGCGCTGCACGGGGTGCCGTTGCCGCGGGACAGCGGGGCGCAGAGCCGCGTCGGACCCGAGGTGGCCTCCGAGGTGGCGTCCGGGGAAGGGGGGCGCCGGCCGCCGGAGCTGGCGTTCCGCGCGGGGGACCTCCTCTTCTTCGGCTCGGCGGAGCGGGTGACGCACGTGGCGCTGGCGGTGGAGGGGCGCCGCATCCTGCATGCGGCGGAGGCCAATGGCGAGGTGGCCGAGGACGACCTGGACGGCGACACGCCCCTGGCGCGTCGGCTCCGCGACGCGTTCCTTTGCGCGCGCCGGCCGCTGGCCGCCGCGCCGGCGGGGACCGACGCGGCGGGGGCCGACGCCGGCTAGTCCGACTCCACCACCACCACGGCGGCGGCGATCCCCGCGTCGTGGCTGAAGCTCAGGTGGGCGCGGGTCCCGCCGCGCCGCCGGAGGAGCGCCCGCGCCGGCCCGGAGAGCACCAGGTGCGGGTCGCCCCGCTCGTTCGCCGCCACCTCCATGTCGCGCCAGCTCAGCCCGCCGGCCAGCCCGCAGCCTAGGGCCTTGAGGAGCGCTTCCTTGGCCGCGAAGCGCGCGGCGAAGCACTCCGCCGGCCGGGCGCGCCGCGCGCAGGCGGCCCGCTCGGCCGCGGTGAATAGGCGAGTGGCCGCGCGCTCCGGATGCCGCCGGAGGACGGCCTCCATGCGCGCCACCTCGATCACGTCCAGCCCCACCCCGACGATCACGCGCCCCTCCGTGTCCATTGCCGTCCTCCCGCGCCGGCCGGGCGCCGCGTTGCCCGCGGCCCGGACGGCCTCTATCCTGCGACCTCATGGCGTCCGGAGCCACCGAGCCGATGGAACAGGCCTCCTTCGTACGGCAGAAGCTCGACGAGGTCATCGAGTCGCTGGACGCGCGGCGGCTCGGCGTCTCCTCCGAGGTCCTGGCCGAGTTCGCGCGCCGCCTCCTCGTCCGCGGCTCCGCGGATTTCCTGGAGTGGCGTCCCCTGGAGGACGCGGTGGAGGACGTGCACCGCCTCTTCCAGCTCGTCCAGGACACGCAGCCCGAGGAGATCGGGGTGCGCATCCGCCGGCTCTCCGAAGGTCGGAACCTCTCGGCCGTGGAGACGGTGATGGCGGACTGTCCCTTCATCGTCAACACGTTGCGCGAGTACGTGCACGCCCAGGGCTTCACCATCCCGCACCTGCTCCACCCCGTGCTCGCCCTGGAGCGGGACCGGAACGGCACCATCGTGCGGGTCGGCGACCGGACGACCGACCGGAGCCGCACCTCCGTCGTCTTCATGACGATGGAGGGGGCCATGCAGGAGCGGACCCGCCGCCGCATGGAGGCCGAGATCGGGGAGCGCCTCGGGCTCGTGCGGCGGGTGACGGCGGACTTCCCGGCCATGATCGAGCGCGGGCGCCACATCGTGGCGGAGCTGGACGAGAAGGTCGAGGAGGTCCCCTGGCGGGCGCCCGAGTTCGAGGAGGTCCAGGAGCTCCTTCGCTGGCTGGAGGACGGCTGCTTCATCTATCTGGGCTACCGCGGCTACCAGATCGTGTCGGACGAGGAGGGCCGCGAGCACATCCAGGTGGAGCGGGGCTCCGGGCTCGGGATCCTGCGGGAGGACATGCGCTCCCGCTACTGGGAGCCGCGGCCGGTGGAGGACCTGTCGCCGGAGCTCCGGGCGCGGGTGCTCGGCGGCCCCCTCCTCATCATCTCCAAGACGAACGCGGAGGCCCCCGTCCAGCGCCGCGCCCGCATGGACTACATCGGCATCAAGCGGCTCGGGCCGGGCGGCGAGGTGCGGGGGGAGCACCGTTTCATCGGATTGTTCACCGCCAAGGCGTACCAGCAGGACGCCTCCACCATCCCGATCCTGCGCCGCAAGCTGCGGGAGATCCTGGAGTCGGAAGGGGCCGCGAAGGCCTCCCACGACTACAACCTGATCTTCCAGATCTTCAACAGCATGCCGAAGGAGGAGCTCTTCCTGGCCTCCGCCGGCGAGCTGACCGCCGTCATCAACACGGTGATGCAGACGGCCGGGGCCGACGAGGTGCGGGTGGCGGCGCGCCCCGACGCGCTCGCCCGCGGCGTGAACGTGATGGTGATCCTGCCGAAGCACCGCTTCTCGGGCGAGGTGCGGGAGAAGATCCAGGAGGAGCTGGTGGCGGCCTACCAGGGCAGCCTGCTGAACTACCACCTGGCGCTCGGCGAGGGGGACCAGGCCCGGCTCCACTTCTACATCGACGCGGACCTGGACCAGGTGGCCGAGCTGGACCTGCGCGCCCTGGAGGCGCGCGTGCGCGAGTCGGTGCGGAGCTGGGAGGAGCGGCTCTCCGACGCGCTGGAGCGCCGCCACGAGACCGAGCGCGCACACGAGCTGGCCGACCGCCACCAGGATGATTTCTCGGCCGAGTACAAGGCCACCATGGACGTGGAAACGGCGGTGGCCGACATCGAGCGGCTCGAGTCGCTCGAGCACACCGGCGTGCAGCAGGTGGTCATGGAGCCCGCGCCGGACGGCCGGGCGGACGCCTCCCGGCTCAAGATCTTCGCCCCGCGCGGCATGTTCGTGCTGAGCGACATCATGCCCACGCTCGAGAACCTCGGCTTCCGGGTGATCGAGGCCGACAAGTACGACGTCGCCCCCGCCCGCGCGAGCCTGGCCAGCACGATCCACACCTTCCAGGTGGAGATGCCGCCCGAATGGGAGGTGGACCGGGCGGACGCCGAGCCGCGAGTGGCCGAGGCGCTCCGGGCGGTGCAGTCGCACCGGGCGGACGATGATCGCCTGAGCTCGCTCGTCCTCTCCGCCGGGCTCGAGTGGCGTCAGGTGGCCGTCCTGCGGGCGTACGCGGGCTACGCCTTCCGGACCGGCGCGGTGGCGAGCCGCTTCGGGGGCCAGCGGCCCCTGGTGGAGCACCCGCGGGTGGCGCGGCTGCTCTTCCGGATCTTCGAGGCGCTGCTGGACCCGGCGGCCGAGGAGGGGCGCGGGGCCGCCGTGCAGCGGCTGGTCATCGAGTTCCACGAGGCGCTGCGCGGTGTGGGCGGGATCGAGGACGACCGCACCTACCGGCGGATGCTCGAGCTCGTCCAGGCCACCCTGCGGACGAACTACTTCCAGCCGGCGAGCGAGGAGCCGGATTCCCTGCTGGCGCTCAAGTTCGACTGCCGTTCGATCGAGGTCATGCCGCGCCCCCGGCCCAGGTACGAGATCTACCTGAGCGGGCCGCTCACCGAGGCGACGCACCTGCGGATGGGCGAGGTGGCGCGCGGGGGGATCCGCTGGAGCGACCGGAGCGAGGACTTTCGGAGGGAGGTGCTCGGCCTCGTCAAGACGCAGCAGGTGAAGAACGCGGTGATCGTCCCGGCCGGGGCGAAGGGGGCCTACATCGTGAAGCGCCCGCCGACCGACCCGGAGGCGGCGCGCCGGGCCGGGGTGGAGAGCTACGAGGCGTTCATCCGCGGGCTGCTGGACGTCACCGACAACGTGGTCGACGGGCGGCTCCGTCACCCCGAGCACACGGTCGTGCGGGACGGCTCGGACCCCTACCTGGTCGTCGCCGCGGACAAGGGGACCGCCCGCCTGTCCGACCACGCGAACCGGATCGCCGCCGAGCGCGGTTTCTGGCTGGACGACGCGTTCGCCTCCGGCGGCTCGCAAGGGTACGACCACAAGGAGCTGGGCATCACGGCGCGCGGCGCCTGGACCTGCGTGGAGCGCCACTTCCGGGAGCTGGGCGTGGATCCGGCCTCGGAGCCGGTGAGCGTGATCGGGATCGGTGACATGAGCGGGGACGTGTTCGGCAACGGCATGCTGCTCAGCCGCCAGATCCGCCTCATCGTCGCCTTCGACCACCGGCACATCTTCGTGGATCCCGACCCCGACCCGGAGGCGAGCTTCGCCGAGCGCCAGCGGCTGTTCGAGCTCCCTTCTTCGACCTGGGACGACTACGACCGCGCCGTGCTGAGCGCCGGCGGCGGCATCTGGGAGCGCACGGCGAAGCGGATCGAGCTCTCTCCCGAGGCCCGCGACCGCCTGGGCGTCGAGGAGGGGGAGGTGAACGCGGACGCGCTCATCCGGGCGATCCTCCGCGCGCCGGCGGACCTCCTGTGGAACGGGGGGATCGGCACGTACGTGAAGGCGAGCCGTGAGACGCACGGCGGGGTGGGCGATCCCGGGAACGACAACGTGCGCGTGGACGCCCGGGAGCTCCGCGTCCGGGTGGTGGGCGAGGGGGGGAACCTGGGGCTGACGCAGCTCGCCCGCATCGAGTACGCGCTCGCCGGCGGGCGCTGCAACACGGACGCGCTGGACAACTCGGCCGGTGTGGACATGTCGGACCACGAGGTGAACCTGAAGATCCTCCTGAACGGGGCGATCGCGAGCGGCCGGATCGACCGGGAGACGCGGAACGGCCTGCTCCGGGAGGTGACCGAGGACGTGGCGGCGGACGTCCTGTCGCACAACTACTCGCAGAGCCTGGCGGTCAGCCTGGACGAGCGGCGGGCCCGGGACGTGCCGGGCGAGTTCCGCGACGCGCTCCTCCTGTTCGAGCGCTCGGGACTCCTGGACCGGGGGCTCGAGTTCCTTCCCACCACCGAGGAGCTGCTCGAGCGCCAGGAGGAGGGGCACACCCTCACGCGGCCCGAGCTGGCCGTGGTGCTGGCGTACGCCAAGATGCACCTGAAGGGCGAGCTGCTCGCCTCCGAGCTGCCGGACGATCCCGACCTGCTGCCGCTGCTGCGCGCCTACTTCCCGGGCCGGGTGCGCGCGGCGGCGGTCGACGACGAGCTCCTGCTCGCCCACCGCCTGCGCCGGCACATCGTGGCCACCCGGCTCACCAACTGGTTGGTGGACTCAATGGGGGCCACCACCCACATCCAGCTCATGCGGGAGACGGGCCGGTCGCCGGCCGAGGTGGCCCGCATGTGGTACGTGGCCCTGCGGATCTCGGACGCGGAGGCCCTGTACGGGCGGCTGCGGGAGACGGATGGGAAGGTCTCCACCGGCGTCCAGTACCAGTGGTATCTGGAGATCTCCGACGCCCTGGAGCGCGCCTGCCTGTGGCTGCTCACCAACATCGAGCCGGGCCGCCCGATCGGGGATGTGGTGGAGCGCTTCGGCCCCCCCTTCGCCGAGCTCCGGAAGGCGCTTCCGCGGCTCCTGCCGGCCGAGTCGCTGGCGGTGCTGGACAACCGGCGCTCCCTCCACCTGGCCGACGGCCTGGACGAGGAAGGGGCGGCCGCCCTCGCCAGCTTCCAGTCCCTGGACGAGCTGCTGCCGGTCGCGCAGCTCGCCCGCCGCACCGGTCTGGACGCCACCCTGGTCGGCGAGGTGTACTTCGGCCTCTCCGAGCGCATCGACTTCCCCTGGGTGCGCGAGCAGATCGCCAGGCTGCCGAGCGCCGAGCTGTGGCTCGGCCGCGCGGCGAAGACGCTTTCCCTGCGCCTGGAGACGGCGCGCGCCCGGATCTCCGCCGGCATCCTGTCGCGGATGGAGGAGGGCGACGACGCCGGCGCGGCGCTGGACGCCTTCCAGCGCGCCCACAAGGAGGAGCTGGCCCGCGTGCGCCAGGTGGTGGAGGAGGTTCGCGCGCTCGGCCGGCCCGACCTGGCCGCCCTCACGGTGGCCGTGCACGCGATCGACAGCGGGGCGCTGGGCGGGGAGGCCGTGTCCGAGGTCGGCGCGGCGTCG
>CAZTGV010000094.1:0-1380 GCA_964613475.1 uncultured Gemmatimonadota bacterium | reverse complement strand
CTCCTGCTCGCGGATCCCGCCGGCGACGACTCCCTCCGCACCTTGCGCCGCCGCGCGGCGGAAGGCCGCCTCGGCCGCTGGCGGTTGGAGGAGACCGGAGAGCGGGCATCGCTGGCCGCGACGGACGGGGCGCGGCGGCTGCTCCTGGTGGCCGGCCGGCAGGTCGCGACGGCGGACGGTCTGGAGGTGCTGGCGCTCGGCACCGCCTCCGAGCTTCCCGACGGCGACGGCCTCCACGAGACGGTCGACCGCGTCCTGGCCCTCGGCGCGCCGGCGGCGGTGCCGTGGGGGCTCGGGAAGTGGTGGTTCCGCCGGGGGCGCCTGCTGCGGGATCTTCTGGAAGCGGAAGCCCCCGAGGGCTTCCTGCTGGGCGACAACGCGGCGCGCCCGCGCGGGGTGCCGCCATCCTCCCTGTTCCGGCTCGCCGCCGAGCGCGAGGTCCCGATGCTGGCCGGGACGGACCCCCTCTCCCGGCCGGAGGAGGCGCGCCGGGTCGGCGCCTACGGGAGCCTGGTAGAGGTCGGCGCGTCCGCCTTCCTGGAGGCCCCGGCCGCCGCGATCCGGACGCGCCTGCGCGCCCTTCGTACCTCGCCGCCGGTCATCGGCCGCCGAATGACGGCGCCGGCGGTTCTCGGCTCGCAGCTCCGCTTCTGGCTCGCCCGGATGCGCGGGCGATGAGGCGCCTCGTCCGGGGCGCCCCCACCCGCCCCCTGATTGGAGCCGGCGGGTGAACGGTGAGCTCGGCGGCGCGGCCGAGCGCCGCCTCGTCTCGGTGGTGATCCCCGCGCGGAACGCTGGCGGGCTCATCGGCGACGTCGTGCATGCGGTACGGGGCGAAGCCCGGCGCGCGGACTCGGAGGTGGAGGTTCTCGTGGTGGACGACGCCTCCACCGATAAGACCCGCGAGCTGGCTCGAGAAGCGGGCGCCGTCGTGCTCTCCCGGTCGGGCGGCGGAGGCAACCCGGCCGCCGCCCGCAATCGGGGCGCGGCGGCCTCCTCGGGGGACCCGATCGTGTTCCTCGACGCGGACTGCGTCCCGGACGAGGGATGGCTGGCCGGCCTGCTCGCCGCCTTCGACCGGGGCGAGACGGTGGTCGGAGGCTCCCTGGACCTGCCGGACGGCCTCCCCTGGACCGCGCGGGTCGACTACTACTGCGGCTGGTACCTGGTCCATTCGCGGATGCCCGCCGGCGCGGTTCCGCACCATCCGCCGCCCAATCTGGCCGTCCGCCGGGAGGCGTTCCTCTCCACCTCCGGATTCACCGAGGCAGCGCCGTTCTCCTACACGAACGAGGAGCGCGCCTGGCAGGCCGAGCTGCGGGAGCGGGGCGAGCGGATCTGGTTCGAGCCGGCCGCCCGCGCCTTCCACCACAACCGGCC
>CAZTGV010000093.1:0-9112 GCA_964613475.1 uncultured Gemmatimonadota bacterium | reverse complement strand
CACCTTCTCCTGGATGTCGCCGGGCAGGAAGCCGAGGGCCTCCCCCGCCTCGACCGCCGGCCGCGTGAGGATCATCCGCTTCACCCGCTTGCGGTTCAGCGCCTCCACGGCCGCGGCCACCGCCAGATAGGTCTTCCCCGTTCCGGCGGGCCCGATGCCGACCACCACGTCGTTCGAGCGCATCGCGCGCAGGTAGGCGCGCTGCGCGGCGGAGCGGGGACGGATCACCTTCCGGGCGGCCGGCAGGACGACCTCCAGGTCGTCCTCGTCCTCCGAGAAACGCTCCGCGGCCGGCTCCTCGGCCAGGAATCGGCGGATCTCGCGGTCGTCGATCGGCTGACGGAGCCGGGCCCGCTTGATCATGCGCCGGGCGGCCGGCAGGCAGCGCTCCACGGCCTCGGGGGTGCCGGAGAGGATGAGCTGGTCGCCCCGCAGGATCACCCGGCATCCGCACTGGTCCGCGAGCGCGGCCAGGTTCGCGTCGTTCACGCCCGCCAGGAGGAGGTGATCGGCCCCCTCGACCGAGAGGCGCTCCTGGGTGGCCCCGGCGGCGCGTTGGCCCGCCGATCCGGACGTCGCGCTAATGCGGTCTCCCCCTTGTCCAAGTGGCGCGGCCGTCACGGCCGGCGCTGGCCCGCTCGCCCACGGTCGTGCCTACCCGCGAGCCATGGTCTGGATTCCGAGTGCGGCGAGCTCCGCCGGCTCCACCTCCGACGGAGCGCCCTCCATCAGGCCGCGCGCCGCGGTCGTCTTCGGGAAGGCGATCACGTCCCGGATGGACGGGAGGCCGAGCATCAGGGCCACCGTGCGGTCCAGGCCGACCGCGAAGCCGCCGTGCGGGGGGACCCCGTAGCGGAACGCCTCCAGGAGGAAGCCGAAGCGTGCGTCCACCTCCTCGGCCGTCAGCCCCACCGTCTCCAGGATGGCGCGCTGGAGCGTCGGGTCGTGGCAGCGGATGCTCCCGCTGACCAGCTCCGTCCCGTCGTACACCACGTCGTAGGCCCGCGCGCGCACCGAGAAGGGCTCCTCGCGGATCCGCTCGGCGTCCGCCTCCAGCGGCATGGTGAAGGGATGGCTGCTCGGGACCGGCCGGCCGGTCTCGGGGTCCGGCTCGAACAGCGGGAACTCGGTGATCCACGTCGAGCGGCCCCCTTCCGGGTCCACCGCGTCCAGCTCGCGCGCGGCGGCCCGGCGGAGCGCGTCCAGGGGCGCCGAGGTCTCCTCGTCCGGCCCCGCCACCAGGAGCAGCAGGTCGCCCTCCTCGATCCCCGCCTCGGCGCGGAGCCGCGCGCCGGCCTCCGCGGAGCCATCGTCCGAGAGCACCCGGGCCGGCGGGCCGGACCAGGCATCCTCCTGCCACTTGAGCCACAGCGCGCCCTTGGCCCCGTGCTCCCGGGCCGTCTCGTCCAGCGCGTCGAGCCGGCTCCGGGAGAGGCGGGCGCCTCCCTTGGCGACGAACCCGCGGACCCGGCCGCCCGCCTTCACGGCCCCGTCGAAGATTCCGAAGCCGAGGCCGGCGAGCCGTTGGGTCAAGTCCCGGATCCTCCACGGGATCCGCAGGTCGGGGCGGTCGGTGCCGTACGCCTCGAGCGCCTCGGCGTGGGTCATCCGCGGAAAGGGGATCGCGAGCTCGCGCCCGAGGGCCTCGCGCCACATGCGCGCGAACATCCGCTCGCAGACGCCGAACACGTCCTCCTCCCCGGCGAACGCCATCTCCACGTCGATCTGGGTGAACTCCGGCTGCCGGTCCGCCCGGAGGTCCTCGTCCCGCAGGCAGCGGGCCACCTGGAAGTATCGGTCGAAGCCGGCCACCATGAGGATCTGCTTGTAGAGCTGCGGCGACTGGGGCAGCGCGTAGAATTCCCCCGGATGGACCCGGCTGGGCACGAGGTAGTCGCGGGCGCCCTCCGGCGTGCGGCGGGTGAGGATCGGCGTCTCCACCTCCAGGAATCCCTCCTCCGAGAGGGCCGCGCGGGCGGCCGCCGTGGCGCGGTGGCGGACCGCGAAGTGCCGGAGCATCTCCGGACGCCGCAGGTCCAGGTAGCGCCAGCGGAGGCGGAGCTCCTCGGAAGGCGGCGCCTCGCCCGGCGGCGGTGCCACCAGGATGGGGGGCGACTCGGCCGCAGCGAGGCGCTCCAGCCGCCGCACCCGGACCTCCACCTCGCCGGTCGGGAGCTCCGGGTTCACCGCCTCGGGCGGGCGGCGGGCGACCTCCCCCTCCACCCGGATCACGTCCTCGGGGCGCAGCTCCGCGGCCCGGGCCAGCGCCTCCTCCTCGGTCCAGTCCGGGCCGAAGGAGAGCTGGACGAGCCCGCTGCGGTCGCGCAGATCCACGAAGCGGAGCCCCCCGAGGTCGCGCCGGCGGTGGACCCACCCGGCGAGCGCCAGCTCGGCGCCCACCGACTCGGGGTCCACCTGCCCGCAACCGCGGTCCCGGTAGCGGGTGGCGAGGACCTGCGGCGGCGGCTCGGTGCGCGCGGCCGGACCCGCAGGAGCCCGCGGACTGGTGGACGCGGCCGGACCGGTGGGAGTCTCGGGGACTGTCACGGCCGCCGTCCCGGCGCCTCGCTCACGCGCGCATCCTGCGGCTCGAGCCTCCCGCCCGCGGACCGGCCCGACCACGTCCGCCAGCGCGGCCACAGGTACAGCGCGAGCCCCACCGAAACCCCCGCCGCGTCGGCCAGCCAGTCCGAGAAGGATCCCTCACGCCAGTACAGGAGGCTCTGGTGCCACTCGTCCAGCGCCGCGAACGCCAGGCCGCCGAGCAGCGCCGCCAGGACGGTCCGCACGGACCACAGCTCCTGGACCCACAGGGCGCGCCCCATGCTCCACCCGAGGCCCAGGTAGAGGGCGAAGTGGACGGCCTTGTCCGCGGGGAAGCGGAGACGTCCCATGCCCGTGTCTGGCACGGCGATCGTGGTGGCGGTCACGATCACGGCCACCCAGGCGGCGACCGGCCACCACGCGCGGACGGCGCGGCTCAACGAGACTCCGCATCCCGGATCACGCGGAGGAACTCCTCGGCGCCCTCCGCCTCGAAGAGGCGCCGTCGAACCGATTCGTCGCGAAGCAGGCGGCTGATTCGGCTCAAGACCTTGATGTGGAGGCCCGCGGCGGATTCCGGTCCCACCAGCATCATGAGGAGCCGGACGGGTCGTCCGTCGAGCGCCTCGAAGTCGACCGGCTCGCGCGGGCAGCCGGCCACCAGCACCAGCTCGCCCACCACCGAGGTCTTGCCGTGCGGGATCCCGACCCCGCCACCGATGCCGGTGCTGAGGACCGCCTCGCGCTCGAGCACGGCCGAGCGGATCGCCTCCGACTCCTCCGGCACCCCCGAGACCTCCGCCACGAGCTCCGACAACTCCTCGATGACGGCCCGTTTCCCGGTCGCCCGCAGGGGAATCTTGACCCGCTCCCGGGAGAGCAGCTCGGTGAGGAGGAGCCGGGATCCGGCGAAGCGCGTCTCCTTCACGGGACTCGCGGTTCGGGGGTCGGAGGGGCGCCGCGGCGCCAGGAACGGTCGCCGCGCCCGCCGCGTACAACAGGCCCGAAGATACCGGCCGTCCCAGAGGCCAGCAAGAAAATGGAGGAGACCCCGCTTGGAAGCCCGGATGGAGATGATCGGCCTCGCTCCCGCCGCGGCGCGAGCCCGCCTCGCCGAGTGGCTGGAGGCCGCCGGGGAGCCGTCCTATCGGCTGGACCAGATCGCCCACTGGGTGTGGGCACGGCGCGCCCGCGCCTTCGCGGAGGCCACCTCCCTACCCCGGTCGCTCCGCCAGCGGCTCGATGCGAGCGTCTCCCTCACGCCACTCGAGCCGGCCTGGATCGCCCGCTCGGCGGACGGCACGGTCAAGCACCTGTGGCGCCTCGATGACGGAGAGCAGGTGGAGTCCGTCCTCATCCCCGCCGGGGATCGGCTCACCCTCTGCCTCTCCTCGCAGGCCGGCTGCGCCCTGGCCTGCCGCTTCTGCGCCACGGGGCACTTCGGCTTCCGCCGGCAGCTCCGGGCGGCGGAGATCGTCGCTCAGTACCGGGACTCGGCGCGCTTCGCCGAGGAGGAGTGGGAGCGGCCGATCACCAACGTGGTCTACATGGGGATGGGCGAGCCACTGGCCAACGCGGACGCGGTGTTCGCCTCCCTGGCGGCGCTCCACGAGGGCTTCGGGCTCGGCGCGCGTCGGATCACCGTGTCCACGGTCGGCCTGGTGCCCGGCATCCTTCGACTGGCCGAGCGGCCCGAGCCGTTCGGCCTGGCCGTGTCCCTGCACGCCGCGACCCCGGAGCTGCGGCGGGCGCTGATGCCGGTGGAGCGCCGCTATCCGCTGCCGGAGCTGCTGGAGGCCGTGCGGACGTACCAGGAGGGGAAGGGGCGGCGGGTGAGCTTCGAGTACACCCTGATCGACGGCGTGAACGACGCGCCGGAGCTCGCCGAGGCGCTGGCCGAACGGGTGGCCGGGCTGCTCTGCTTCGTGAACCTCATCCCGTTCAATCCCATCCCCGACCGGCCGGATTGGACGCCGAGCCCGGCGGAACGGATCGCGCGCTTCGCGCGCGTCCTCCACCGGCGCCGGGTGAGCGCGGCCGTGCGGGAGCCGCGGGGCCGGGACATCGCCGCCGCCTGCGGACAGCTACGGCTCGAGCGGGGGACGGAGGCGCCCGTCGGCGCGGGCGCGCTCAGGGCACCCGCGGGCTGAGGCCGCGCCAGTCGCTCCCGAGCACCACGGTGGCGTCCAGGAACAGCTCCCGATCCACCGCCGTGGCCACGCTGTCCGCGCCCAGGGCATCGGCGACCGCGCGGGCCGCCCCCGCGCGGCCGGAGCGGTTCACCACCGAGGTGACCGCGTGGTCGAAGGTCCGCGCGTTTCCGTAGAACACGACATCGAAGCCCGCCTCCCGGAGGCGGGCGGCCACCTCCCGTGCCGCGCCGGGCTCGCCCGACCCGTTCAGCACCTCCACCCGGAGCCTCGCCTCTCCCTCGGGCAGGCTCGAGGGGGTGGCCGCGAAGCGGCCCGCCCCCTCTCCGAGCCGGATGTCGCGCCAACCGAGCCAGAAGGAGGCGGCCAGGGCGCCGGCGCCCATCAGGACGAGGACCAGCAGCAGCGTCTGGAAGCGATCCTTCATCGGCCCGCCCCCTCATGGGCGTCACGGGTCCCCGCGTCGGCGCGCGCGGCCCGCTCCGCGGCCCCGGCGACCCGGCGGTTCCAGAACTGGACGGAGGCCGGCAACACCTGGCGGCGCTTCTCCAGCAGATCCCGGATCCGAAGCCCGGCCACCTCGAGGACCACCTCCGTCCGCTCGTCCGGCATGCGGTCGCGCAGGCTGGCGCGGCGGGCCCTGCGGGAGCGCCGGCCGGGGTCCACGTAATCCGCCACGTACAGGCATTCCCCGAGCGGAGTGAAGGAAGGGTGTCCGATGGAATGGTAGGCGATCGCCAGCAGCACCTCCTCGTCCCGCACCCCCTCCTCCCGCAGCCTCCCCGCGCAGGCCGGCCCGTGCAGGACCGGCTCCGGAAGATCCGGCCCGGCCCAGATCCGGAGCTCCGCGGGCTCGACCCCCTTCAGCGCATCGTGGAGGAGCCCCGCGGAGCGCCACCGGTAGCGCTCCTCCTCCGGTACGCCGAGCCCCGCCGCCCAGTCGTCCATCAACGCCACCACCCGGCGCAGGTGCGCCATGCGCTCCCCGCTCACGTTGGCCCAGGCGGGCAGCCGACCTTCCCCCGCCTCAACGAGGCGCGGGTGCGGCTTGGAGGGGGACCGGGAGGGCCAGCGCGGATCCGACCCGGCCGGATGCGTCACGGGGGCGCTACGCCTCCTCGCTCCGGAGCCGCGGAGCCACGGGCCGGTTCCGCGCGTCCACCCGGACCACCGTGGGCGCGTGCGACGCCACCTCGGCCTCCTCGTAGCTGCCGTAGCTGAGGATCACGACCCGGTCCCCCCGCTGACCGAGCCGCGCCGCCGGCCCGTTCAGCGCCACCTCCCCGCTGCCGGCGGGCGCCTCGATCACATAGGTCTCCAGCCGCGCTCCGTTCGACGCGTTCAGCACGTGCACCTTCTCCCAGGGCCGCAGGTCGGCCGCGTCCATCAGCGCCCGGTCGATCCGGATCGATCCCTCGTACTCGAGATCGGTGCCCGTGAGGACCGCGTCATGGATCTTCGACTTGAACAGCGTCCTTCGCATCATAGCCCTCGGTCTCAACGTCTCGTCAACTCCGGCGGCCCCCCGCGGCGGCGCGGGGGCGCCACGGATTACCACGCTCCCGCAGACGAGGTCCCCCCGGCGGAAGGCTCAGCCGACCTCGTCCAGCTCGGACGGGCCGCCGAGGGGACCGTTGTCGATCAGGCGCGTGCCGCCCACCCGGGCGGCTAGGGCGCAGACGGCGTCGGGCGTGGCCCGCGCGAGCTCCGTCAGCTCCTCGGGGTCCACGATCGACACGTACTCCACCGCCACCCCGGCCTCCGCGAGCGTCTCCTCCGCCGTCCTCGTCAGCGTCGCCGCGTCCTCCTCGCCCGCCGCGAAGGCCCGCCGGACCCGCCGGAGCGCCTCGGGGAGCGCGGCGGCGGCCTGCCGCTCCGGCTCCTCCAGGTAGCTGTTGCGGGAGCTGAGGGCGAGGCCGTCCTCGGCCCGCACGGTGGGGACGACCTCGATGCGAACCGGGAGCCGCAGCTCCTCCACCATGCGCCGGACGAGCACGGATTGCTGGAAGTCCTTGCGGCCGAAGACGGCGACATCCGGCGCCAGGATCGCGAACAGCTTCATGACCACCGTCAGCACGCCGCGGAAGTGGCCGGGCCGCTGCCGTCCGCACAGCCGTCGCGCCAGCGTCCCCGGGTCCACCCAGATCGTCTGCGGGACCGGGTACATCTGCGCCTCCTCGGGCGCGAACAGCACGTCCGCGCCCCGGGCGGAGGCGAGCGCCAGGTCCCGGTCCAGATCACGCGGATAGGATTCGAAGTCCTCCTGCGGCCCGAACTGCGTCGGGTTCACGAAGGCGGAGACCACGACCAGGTCGCCCAGCGCGCGGGCCCGGTCCAGCAGCCGCAGGTGTCCCTCGTGGAGGAAGCCCATGGTGGGCACGAGGACGAGCCGCTCGCCCCGGTCGCGCGCCACGGCCCGGACCGCACGCGCCTCCTCGACCGTGCGCACCAGGCGGGCGGCCGCGGCGGCCGGCCCCCCCTCCTCGGTCGCCCGGCCCGGTCGCGGGCGGGCGGCCGCGCCCGGCCGGCCTTCGTCCGTCGGCTCAGCCATCCTCAGCCAACCTCAGCCATCCGGGTAGCTCTCCTCCTCGGACGGGTACTCGCCGGCGCGCACCGCCTCCACGTAGGCGGCCACCGCCTCGCGACAGGCGGCGCCGAGCTCGCCGAACCGCCGGAGGAAGCGGGGACGGAACCCCTCGTTCAGCCCCAGCATGTCCGGCAGGACCAGGACCTGCCCGTCGCACTCCGGGCCGGCGCCGATGCCGATGGTGGGGATGTCCAGCGCCCGGGTGATCCGCCCGGCGAGCCCCGAGGGCACCATCTCGAGCACGAGCGAGAAGCAGCCCGCGTCCTGGAGGGCCACCGCCTGCTCCAGCAACCGGTCCGCCTCCTCGGCCTCCCGCCCGACGACGCGATAGCCGCCGAGTTGGTGCACCGACTGCGGGACGAGCCCGAGGTGCCCCATGACGGGGATCCCGGCGCTCACCAGACGGCGGACCCGGCCGACGACCGGCTCGTCGCCGCCTTCCAGCTTCACCGCTTCCGCCCCCGCCTCCTTGAGCAACCGCCCCGCGTTGCGGAGCGCCTCCTCCTCCGTGACCTGGTAGGTGAGGAACGGCATGTCGACGACGAGCATGGGCCGGGCGAGCCCCCGGCGCACGGCGGCCGCGTGATGGATCATCTCCTCGAGCGTGACGGGGAGGGTGCTGGCGTAGCCGAGGACGACCTGTCCGAGCGAGTCGCCGACCAGGACCACCTCCACCTCGGACGCGTCCAGGAGGCGCGCGAACAGGTGGTCGTAGCAGGTGAGGACGGCGATCCGGTCGCCGCGCCGCTTCATGGCGAGCAGGTCGCGGATCCCCACCCGCTTCCGTTCGGGCCCCTGCGGGCGCGTGGCGCTGATCGGTCCCCCTTCGTTCCCCGGTTCGGACCGGCACCCGCCGACCCGGGCGGGCACCGCGGGCCCGGGCGCACCGCGGCGAGCGGCCGAGCGACTCGGAACGGGTCGAATATAGGCGGGCCCCTCGGGGCCTCCAACCGGCGGGGCGGCACGGTCCCGGAGCGCGGACGGCGGCGGCGGCCGGGTCGGGCGCGGGCCGGACCGCCGTCGGACCCGTACCATACGGGAACCGCCGGACGGACGCCCCGGCGCGGGAGCCTCGGGGGGCCGCCGATCGCTGGAGGGGACGCGACCACCGTGACCATCCGACACGACCCGCTGCTCGCGCGCGCGCTGGCCGGCGAGATCGCCGCCCGCTGGCAGGGGCGCCGCACGGCGGCCCTGGTGCTGGACCGGGAGCGCCGCGCCGCCGAGCTGCGCTTCCGAGACGCGGCGCCCCTCTGGTTCCTCCTCCACCCCGAGGCCGGATTCGTCCTCCCCGGCGACGCGGCGGCGGGGGAGGAGGCGGACGCGGCGGCGGCCGGGCGCCTGGCCGGAAGCGTGCAGACCTTCCGCCGCCTGTACCTGGGGGCCGCGGAGGCGCCCTCCGACGAGCGGCGCCTCCACCTGCCCCTGGTGGACCGGGGCGGCCGCGAGCGGCACCGGATCGCCGTCGAGCTGCACGGAAACCAGTGGAACCTCCTGCTGCTGGATGCGTCGCCGGATGGCTTCCGCATCCGGACCGTGCTGTGGCCGCGGAGGGCCGGCGGGCGGACGCTCCGCGCCGGGGAGGACTACGCGCCGCCCCGGGGCGATCGGCGGGGCGCCGACGCGCCGCTGTCCCGCGAGGCCTGGTCCGCGCTGCTCCGCGACGCCCCCCCCGAGCGCCGCCGCGGCGCGGCCCTCCGCGAGATCGCGTGGCTGAGCGCCGTGAACGTGGACTGGGTGCTCGGGGAGGCGGCGCTCCAGCCCGGGAGCGACGAGATGGCCGTGGCGGGGGACGCCGAGGCGCTCGGCCGCGCGCACGAGCGCTACCTCG
>CAZTGV010000092.1:0-9121 GCA_964613475.1 uncultured Gemmatimonadota bacterium | reverse complement strand
GCGGCCGCCGACACCCCGCCGCGGGCCGCGCAGGGCGCGCCGGCCGCCGGCCGGCCGGCCGACGGCCGGGAGCGCACCCCGCTCCGGGTGGGCGGGGTGGAGGTCCTGGTGGAGGTCGCCGACCGGCCCGAGCAGCGGCAGCAGGGCCTCATGAACCGGGATTCCCTGCCGGAGAACGAGGGGATGCTCTTCGTCTACCCGAGCGAGCGCACCCTCACCTTCTGGATGCGGAACACGCGCATCCCCCTCGACATCGCCTTCATCGACCGGTCCGGGCGGATCGTGGACATCCAGCCGATGGAGCCGTTCGACGAGGAGATGACGGAGTCCCGGCGGCCGGCGATGTACGCGCTCGAGATGCGGCAGGGCTGGTTCGAGGACCACGGGGTGGAGGTCGGGGACCGGGTGGAGTTCTGACGGCCACGGAGACGCGATGACGGAGGAGGCAGACATGGCCGACGCGGAGGGCCCGGAGAGGGCCGAGGCGCGAGCCGAGCCGGCCGCCGCCGAGCGGGGTCCGGTGCGGATCGAACGGGATTCGATGGGCGAGATGGAGATTCCGGCCGACCGGCTGTACGGTGCGCAGACCGAGCGCGCCCGCCGCAACTTCCCGATCAGCCGCCGCCGCTTCGATCGGCGCTTCCTGCGAGCGCTGGGCGCGATCAAGATGGCGGCGGCCGAGGTGAACCAGGAGCTCGGGCTGCTGGACCCCCGCCTCGGCGAGGCGATCGAGGGCGCCGCGGCCGAGGTGATGGACGGCACCCTCGACGCGCACTTCGTCCTCGACATCTTCCAGACCGGCTCCGGCACCTCCACGAACATGAACGCGAACGAGGTGATCGCGAACCGCGCCATCCAGCTGCTCGGCGGCGAGGTCGGTTCGCGCGATCCCGTCCACCCGAACGACCACGTGAACCTCGGCCAGTCGAGCAACGACGTGATCCCGACCGCCGTCCACGTGGCGGCCTTGGTGGCGATCGAGGAGGAGCTGCTGCCCGCCCTCCAGACGCTGCACGACGCGCTGGAGCGGAAGGCGGAGGAGTTCGACGACGTGCCGAAGGCGGGGCGGACCCACCTCCAGGACGCCACGCCGATCCGTCTGGGACAGGAGTTCGGAGGCTACGCCAGCCAGGTCGCGCACGGGATCGCCCGGCTGAAGGGGCTCCGCGCGGCGCTCGGCGAGCTGGCGATCGGCGGGACGGCCGTCGGCACCGGGATCAACACGCATCCCGACTTCGGCTGGATGGTGGCCGACCGGCTGAGCGAGACCTTCCCCGCCTCCTTCCGCGAGGCGGGCGACCACTTCGAGGCGCAGTCGGCGCGCGACGGGGTGGTGGAGGCGAGCGGAGCGCTGAAGACGATCGCCTGCAGCCTCATGAAGATCTGCAACGACCTGCGCTGGCTCTCCTCGGGCCCGCGGACGGGGCTCGGTGAGATCGAGCTTCCGGCCGTCCAGCCCGGTTCCTCGATCATGCCCGGGAAGGTGAACCCGGTGATCCCCGAGGCGGTGTGCCAGGTGTGCGCCCAGGTGATCGGGAACGACGCGGCGATCACCGTCGGCGGCCAGGCGGGCAACTTCGAGCTCAACGTCATGATCCCCGTGATGGCGGACAACCTGCTCGAGAGCATCGAGATCCTGGCCACCGGGAGCCTCCTGCTGGCCGAGCGCTGCGTGCGGGGCATCCGCGCGAACCGGGAGCGCTGCCGCCGCTACGCGGAGAGCACCGCCGCCCTGGTCACCGCGCTCGCCCCCGAGATCGGCTACGACGCGGCGGCCCGGATCGGCAAGCGGTCGCTGGAGGAGGACCGGACGCCCCGGGAGATCGTGGTGGAGGAAGGGCTCCTGGACGAGGCGACGCTCGAGCGGCTGCTGGACTTCCGAGCCATGACCGAGCCGGGGATCCCCGGCCGGCGGGAGGTCGAGGAGGCGTAGCCGCCTCCCGGCGGAGGGTCGGACGATTCGCCGGCCGACCGGCTGGCCGGGCGGCGGCGCGCCCGCGGCTATCCGGGTCGGCCGCCGATCCGCAGCACCCCCTCCTGGGCCACCGAGGCGACCAGCCGGCCGTCGCGGGTGAAGAACGTGCCCCGCGAGAACCCCCGGCCTCCGCAGGAGATCGGGCTCTCCATGCAATAGAGCAGCCACTCGTCCGCCCGGAAGGGGCGGTGGAACCAGAGCGCGTGGTCCAGGGTGGCGGCCATCACGTCCCGATCGCGGAAGGAGCGGCCGTGCGGCTGGAGCGCCGCGCCCAGCAGGCCGTAGTCCGAGGCGTACGCCAGGACGGCCTGGTGGTGCAGCGGGTCGTCGTCCAGCTCGCCGACCGTCCGCACCCAGGCGCGGCGGAGCGGCGGCTTCGGCTCGGGCCGGAACGGCTCCTCGGCGTCGATCGGCCGGAAGTCGAGCGGGCGGTCCTGGGTGAGGATCGGGCGGAGCTCCTCCGGGATCCGGTCCGCCCGCTCCCGGATCAGCTCCAGCTCGGAGCGCAGCTCCTCGGGCTGCGGCACCTCGGGGGCGGGCGCCTGGTGGGCCGGCCCCTCCTCGTGCCGGTGGAAGGAGGCGGACATGTTGAAGATCGCGCGCCCGTGCTGGATCGCCGTGACCCGCCGGGTCGTGTAGCTTCGGCCGTCCCGCAGCCGGTCGACGAAGTAGACGACCGGCCGCTCGAGGTCGCCGGGGAGGATGAAGTAGCCGTGGAGCGAGTGCGCGGCCCGCTCCTCCTCCACCGTGCGGCGCGCCGCCACCAGCGCCTGCGCCAGCACCTGTCCGCCGAAGATGCGGCCGCTCCCGATGTCCCGGTTGCGGCCCCGGTAGATGTTGTACTCGAGCGGCTCGAGCTCGAGCAGCTCCACCAGGTCCTTCACCGAGTAGGTCACCCGGTCACTCCGGCTCCGAGGCAGCCCGCAGCGCGTCGCCGGTCGGGAGGAGCCGGGCGACCGTCGCGGCCGGGACCTCGAACGCCCGCTCCTCGTCGGCGGGTCGGACCCACCAGACGTCCTCCCCGTCGCGCCGGACGAAGCGGAGCGAGGCGGCCAGCGTCCGGTCGATCACGTCCTCCGTCTCCTCGCGGGAGAAGACGCGGAGAATCGCATCGGGCGAGGAGAAGTCGGGATCGCCAGCGGCGGTGTCCGTCGGCGCCTCCCGCCCTTCGAGCCGCGCGAGGGTGACCAGGAGGGCACGCACGCGCGCCGGTTCCGCCCGGGCCTCGTCCACCCACCACGCGCCGTCCCGCCGGGCGAGCGTCAGCTCCTCCCCGCCCCGGCGGATGAGGACTTCCCGCACGGCCGCCGTGTCCACGAGGAGGATCGGGCGCGTGGCGCCGTCGGCCCCGGCCGCGTCAGGGACGCGCTCGGCGGAGTCGGTGACCGGAGGACCGTCCCGGTCCCGGACGAGCGAGGGCGCGTAGACGAGGAGGCCGAGGGCGAGGACGGCCAGGATCGCGTAGAGATGCTTCCGCTTCATGGCTCTCCGTCGTCGGCTCGATCCGACCTCTCCGCGCCGCCGGGGAGGGGCGATCGCCCGTGTGGCGGCCGGGACTCCGGCCCGCGGGTCGGCGTCCGCCCCCGGGAGGGCGAAAGTAGGGCGCGACCCGGCCGGCGGCGAGGTCGCGGGAGCGGCGGGACATCGACCTCGCAGCGGCGTAGAATGGCCGGGTGCGGCCCCGCCGCGCGGTGGCGTCGCCGCGGCGGTACGGGGCCGGGTCGAGAGTCGCCCCCGCGGGACCGTCGACGCCCGCGGCATCCCCTCTCACGGACAGGAGCGGTGCATGCACACGGACGCACGCGTACCCGGCCGGGTCCTCCTCCTGGCCGCGCTGACAATGGCCCTGCCGGTCCTCCCCGGATCCGGCGCCGCGCTCGCCGCGCAGGAGGGCGCCGTCCAGGAGCGTTCCACCGCGGAGCGGCGGGGCGCGGATCTCTCCCTGCAGCGGATCCACGGGACGGAGGAGTTCGAGGACCGCGGCTTCGACGGGCGGTGGTTGGACGGGGAGCGCTGGGCCGCGGTGGAGGAGGACGACGAGGGCCGGAGCGAGCTGTGGCGCGTCCACGCCGCCAGCGGAGAGCGGCAGCGCTGGGTCTCCGCCGAGGAGCTCGTGCCGCCCGGGCGCGAGGAGCCCCTGGCCGTGCAGGGCTTCGAGCTCTCCCCCGAGGGCCGGCGGCTCCTCCTGTTCGCCGACGTGGAGCCGATCTGGCGCTACAGCCGCCGCGGCACCTACTGGATCTTCGATCTGGAGACGCGCGCCCTGCGGCCGCTCAGCGAGGAGGAGGGCCCGCAGATGCTCGCCAAGTGGTCGCCCGACGGGGAACGGATCGCCTTCGTGCGGGACGGCGACCTCTTCCTGGCCGAGCTCGCCTCCGGGGCGGAGCGGCGCCTCACCGAGGGCGGGGGCGACGAGATCCTGCACGGCACCACGGACTGGGTGTACGAGGAAGAGCTCGTCCTGTGGGACGGGTACCGGTGGTCGCCCGACGGGGCGCGGATCGCCTACTGGCGGTTCGACCAGAGCCCGATCCCCGAGTTCTATCTGCTCGATGAGACGCAGCTCTACCCGGAGCTCCGGCCGGTGCGCTACCCGAAGGCGGGGACCGACAACTCGCGGGTCCGGGTCGGCGTGATGACCCTGGACGGGAGCGAGGACGCCCCGGGGGAGACCGTCTGGCTCGACGTCGAGTGCTGGAACGACTGCTACATCGCCCGGATGGAATGGATGCCGGGCGGCGAGGAGGTCGTCCTCCAGGTGCTGAACCGCCACCAGAACCGGCTGGAGCTCCGGGTCGGCGACCCGGCGACCGGCCGGACCCGAACGCTGTGGGAGGAGACCGACTCGGCCTGGGTGTCCCTGGAGGAGGGGAACCCGACCTGGCTCGAGGACGGCCGGTTCCTGTGGCTGAGCGAGCGGGACGGCTGGAACCACGTCTACCTGCACGACCGCGACGGGACGCCCCTCCAGCCGCTCACCGCCGGCGCGTGGGAGGTGAGCGAGCTGCACGGGGTCGATGAGGAGCGTGGGGTCGTGTGGATCGCCGCGGCCTACGAGAGCCCGCTCGGCCGCTCGCTCCTCGAGGTTCCGCTCGGCGGCGGCGAGCCGAGGGTCGTGCGCGGCGGGCGGGGCTTCCACGAGGCGCGCTTCGCGCCCGACTTCCGGCACTTCGTCCACGTCCACTCCACGATCGATGAGCCGCCCACCGTCGTGCTGCGGCGGGCGGACGGCGAGGCGGTTCGGACGCTCGAGGAGAACGCGGAGCTCCGGGAGCGCCTGGCGGAGCTCGAGCTCGGGCGCGCCGAGTTCCTGGAGGTGGAGGCGGCGGACGGCACGCCGCTGAACGCCTGGATGCTCAAGCCGGCGGACTTCGATCCGGAGCGGCGCTACGGGCTGCTGCTGTACGTGTACGGCGGGCCGGGATCGCAGACGGTGCTGGACCGCTGGGGCGGGGTCCGGCACCTGTGGCACGCCTGGCTGGCGGACCGCGGCGTGCTGGTGGCGAGCGTCGACAACCGGGGGACCGGCGGCCGCGGACGGGACTTCAAGAAGCAGGTGTACCTGCGCCTGGGGCAGCTCGAGACCGAGGACCAGCTCGCGGCGATGGAGCAGCTGTCCGAGCTGCCCTACGTGGACGCCGACCGGGTGGGGATCTGGGGCTGGAGCTACGGCGGCTATCTCACCCTCCTCGTCACCCTGGCCGGTGGCGAACGGGTGGCGGCCGGCGCCTCCGTCGCGCCGGTGACCGCCTGGCAGCTCTACGACACCGCGTACACGGAGCGCTACATGCGGACGCCCGAGGAGAATCCCGATGGGTACCGGGAGGGCGCCCCGCTCGCGAAGGCTGAGGAGCTCCGCTCGCCCCTGCTGCTCGTGCACGGGACGGCGGACGACAACGTCCACTTCCAGAACACGCTGCTGATGGTCCAGGCGCTGACCGAAGCGGACCGGCAGTTCGGGCTGCGCATCTATCCGGGGAAGCACCACGCCCTGCCGGGCCCCACCACCCGGGTGAACCTCTTCACCATGGTGAGCGACTTCCTGCTCGGAGAGCTGGGGCCGGCCGCGGCGACCGCCGCGGAAGCGGCGGCGGTCGGGGGCGAGTGAGGGCATGAGTCGGAGGAGTCCGTGCGGCTGAGCCGACTACCCGGCGGGGAGCCGGAGGTCTTCGCCTCCATGCAGGGCGAGGGGGTCACCTGCGGCCTGCCGAGCGTCTTCGTGCGCCTCGCCTTCTGCAATCTCGCCTGCTCGTGGTGCGACTCCCGATTCACCTGGGACTGGAGCCGCCACGATCCACGCACCGAGACCGCGCCGCTGGAGCCGGAGGAGGTGGCGCGGCGCGTGGCGGCGGCAGCCGGCGGCGCGGTGCGGAACGTGGTGCTCACGGGCGGGGAGCCGATGCTGCAGGCCTCGCCGCTGACCGAGCTCGCCGCGCGGCTGAAGCGGGACGGGTTCCGGCTGGAGGTGGAGACGAACGGGACGGTGCGACCCCCGCCCGAATTGGTGGCGGCGATCGATCAGTGGAACGTTTCCCCGAAGCTGGCGAGCTCCGACAACCCGGCGGACGAGCGCGAGGTGCCGGAGGCCCTCGAGTGGTTCGGCCGGGCGCCGGAGGCCTACTGGAAGTTCGTGGTCGTCGGCCCCGAGGACCTGCCGGAGATCGAGCGGCTCCTCGAGCGGTACGGGGTGCCGGCCGAGCGCGTCGTCCTCATGCCGGAGGGTGTGGACCCGAAGACGCTCGCCAGCCGGTCCCGGTGGCTGGCGGAGGCCTGCCGCGAGCGCGGCTACCGGCTAGGCGCGCGCCTCCACATCCAGCTCTGGGGGACGGCCCGGGGCCGCTGAGCGCGAGGAAACGCGCCCCTCGCGCCGCGTGCCCTGGCGCGGCGTCCGCCTCCGCCGGCGAGCGCCCCCTAGCGCGCCTCCGCCTCCGCCGCGCCGGCGCCGGCCCGCACGACCTCCAAGAGCCGCCGGCCGATCTCCTGGTTCTCCAGCAGTCCCGCGAAGCGCTCCGCCCCCGCGCCCGCCGCGAAGTGCGGCGTCATCTCGGCCGTGTGTCCGGTGCTCGTGTAGGCGGCCACCAGCTCATCCTCCTCGAGGAGGAGGGAGAGCCCGCCCGTCTCGTGATCGGCCACCACCAGCACCAGGGTGCCCGGGTTCTCCTCGGCGAAGTCGAGACCGACCCCGATCGCCCGGTCGAGGTCGACCATCTCCGCCTGCACCTCGCGCAGCGGCTCGTTCGCGTGCCCGCGCCAGTCGGGCTGGCTCGCCTCCACGAGCAGGATCCAGCCGCGCGGGTTGCGGTCGAGGCGCGCGAGCGCCGCGCGCGTCATCTGGGGCAGCGTCGGCGAGCGGCCGTCGGTCGCCCGGTCCATGTGCCCGCCCGCGAACAGCCCCACCAGCGGCCGGTCGTCCGGCCGGTAGGCGGCCAGCGCCTCGGCGCTCTCGAGGCACACGGCCAGCTCGCACAGCGGGCCGAGGAGGTCGCGGCCGTCCGCCCGCGCGTCCGGGTCGAAGCGGTCGCGCCCCCCGCCCAGCAGCACGTCGATCGGGCGCTCCGCGTACTGCGCCGCGATCTCGTCCTGCATGCGGCGGTAAGGCACCTCGGTGGCGAAGGAGGCCGGGGTGGCGTGCGTCAGGTCGGAGGTGGCGACCAGGCCGGTGCCGAGCCCGGCGTCCCACGCCACCTCGAACACGCTCACCAGGGGATCGCACGAGGCGGGATCCGCCATCACGGCGGCCGAATCGGCCGCGAACCGCTCGGCGCACCGCGGACCCACCCCGATCGCCCCGTTGTAGGTGCGGCGGCCGGTGGCGTACACGGTGGCGCCGGCCGCGCTGTCCGTGATCTCGCTGTCGGAGGAGCGCGTGTCGGTGAGGCCGCCGACCGGCATTCGCTCGACCTCCAGCCGGCCCGCGGCGCGCCGCGCGGCCGTCCAGTACGCGCTGCCCACCCCGTCGCCGATGAACACGATGACGTTCCGGACCGCCGCGGCGGGCGGCGCCTCGGCCGGGGCGTCCTCCGCCGCGGCTTCGGCCGGGGACGGCGCGGGATCGGGATCGGGCGGCGCGCCCGTCGCGCAGGCGGCCGCGAGGAAGAGCGCGGCGAGCACGGCCGGCGCCGCGGGGATCGCCAAAGTCGGTCCGTCACATCGCATGCTTCGCCTCCGTCGAATGGTCCACGGTCGAGCGTTCGAAGGGGAGCCGCCGCCGGGCCCTCGTACCGCCACGCCGCGGCTTCGTGCCCCGCTCGCCGGCTCAGCCGCGTCCGCCGGCGAGCCGCGCGGCCTCCGGGCGCCGCCGCAGCCGACGCATGGCGAGCGTCCCGAGCGCCGGTCCGACGGCCAGCGGCGCGAACGCCCACTCCCATCCCCACGCCTCCTGCCAGACGGGGAGCAGGCGGATCGTGACCACGGTGAGCAGGAAGCCGACGGCGGTCTGGAGGGTGAGCGCGGTCCCCACGTAGCTCCGGTCCGCCAGCTCGGTCACCGCGGCCGAGAACTGCGCCGAATCGGCGACCACCGTGAAGCCCCAGACGAGGCAGAAGGGAACGAGCAGCCACGGCCCGGCGCCGAAGAGGGCGCCGGCCGCCAGGCAGCAGGCGCCGCTCGCTCCCATGCTCCAGGAGGCCACGCGGGTACGCCCGGTGCGGTCCGCCGCCACGCCCGCCCACCAGGCCCCGAGGCTGCCCACCGCGATCGTCCCGAAGGCGAGCAGCCCCGCCGCCTCCGCCGTCGTGTCGGCGCGGCCGTCCGCCGCGAAGCTCGCGCCCAGGTAGATCGGCACCCACGTCCACACCGCGTACAGCTCCCACATGTGCCCGAAGTAGCCCGCGTTCGCCAGCATGGTGGCCCGGTCGCGGAGGATCCGCCCCACCGCGCGCGGGTCGAACGGGGCGGCGGGCGCCTGGTACGGGCCCGCCTCGAGCGCGGCCACCGCCAGCGCGCCGCCGGCCGCCGCCAGCCCCGCGGCCAGATAGAGCACCGTGCGCCACTCCCCCACGCCGCCTGCCACCCGCAGCAGGTGGGGCACGGCCGACCCGACGGTGAGCGCGCCCACCAGCACGCCGATCGCCATGCCCCGCTCCTCCCGAAACCAGCCGGCCATGATCTTCATGGCCGGCGGATAGACCCCGGCCAGCGTCATAC
>CAZTGV010000091.1:0-9181 GCA_964613475.1 uncultured Gemmatimonadota bacterium | reverse complement strand
GCGGGCGCCGCTTCCGGCCCGGCGTCCTCGTCGGGTCGGTCCGCGCCTCCGCCCGGGCTCTCCTCGTCCAGGTTCAGGATGCGCACGGAGACCAGGTCGCCGGGCTCGGGGGCCCGCTCGGCCGGCTCCCAGACCCCCTGCTCCTCGCGGAGCCGCTCCATGACCTCGTCCACCTCGGCCTCCGACACGGAGACCTCCGGCCGCTCCACCCGGAAGCCCCCGGTCCGCTGCAGCCGCAAGCCCGGCAGCACCTCGAGCTCGACCTGGAAGGTGAGCGGCTCGCCCGGACGGTAGCGCAGGTTCTCGACTTCCGGATCGCCGAGCGGCTGCAGCCCCTCGGCGCGGATCGCCTCCCGCAGGGACCACTCGACGGCCGCGTTCAAGGTCCGCTCGGTCACCGCGGGGCCGAAGCGGTCCTCCACCACCTGGGCCGGCACCTTGCCCTTGCGGAAGCCCGGCAGCTTGAGCGAGCCCGCCAGCCGCTGCAGCTGGTGCCGCCGCTCACGCGCCACCCGCTCCGGGGCGACGGTGATGGTGAGGCGGCGCTTCCCGCCCTCGCGCTCCTCCATCCCGACCTGGAGGTCGGAGGAGGTCTCCCCTTCGTTCATGGTTGCCGGGCCTCCCGTGGTCGGCGCGGTGGTCTCATGCGAAAGGGGGGACTCGAACCCCCACGGCCCGAAGGCCACCAGCTCCTAAAGCTGGCGCGTCTGCCGATTCCGCCACTTTCGCGGATGTTCGGGGCCGCCGCCGTAGCGCCGATCCCCGGCTCGCCAACGTACACGCGTCCGCGCGGGCGTTCCAGACGGACGCGCCGGGCGGCCTCCGTCCCGCGCGCCGGCCTGGCGCCGTGGGCTACCCGTCGGAGTCGGGCGCGGGCTCCCGCACGCTGCCGTGCGGATAGCAGAGGTGGGCGAGGACGCGGCGGAGGTCCCGCTCCCGGTCCTCCTCGCCGTTCGCCGCCCGCTCGCCGCCCCTGCGTACCCCGATGACGGTCCCGCCGGAGGGGAGGAACTGCGCCCGCAGCTCCTCCACGTAGTCGTTCACCGCCCGGCGGAGCGCCAGGAAGGGGGAGTAGCTCCGGAAATACCCGTGCTCGCCGGCGCCCTCCCCCCGTGCGCCCATGCCCTCGCCCGGCGCGTCCGTGCTTTCGATGTCGGGCTCGGGCTCGCCGTCCAGTGCCGGGCGGCCGGGCGGATCGCGGTCGCCGCGCGCCCCGCCTTCGGCATCCTCCAGCTCGCCCAGCCAGGCGAGGAGGCGGCCGACCTGCACCGGCAGGCAGTCGCGCGGCTCCGGATGGCGGAAGTAGTGCAGGATCGGAAACTGCCGGTGCGCCGCGTTCACCTCCCCCAGGTCACCGGCCAGCATGAGCCCGACCTGCGCCGCCCACTCCCGCACCCGGCGGTCCGGTCTCGACCAATCCACCGACGCGTTCCGCAGCGCGTGGTCGATCCGGTGCGCCAGCGCCGTCTGGGCCGACTGGAGCCGGTAGACGGACAGGACGTAGGCGATCGCCATCGAGAACACGCCGAACCCGGCGCCGGCCTCCACGACGGTGAGGAGACGGAGCGCCGTGCCGGTGGCGACGACGTCGCCAAGCCCCAGGGTGAGCGCCACGTAGCCGCTGTAGTAGACCGCCTGCAGCCAGGCGGGTCCCGGCACGCCCGGCTCGACCGTGAAGGCGTCGCCGAAGGGGAAGTAGATGAGCGCGAAGCCCAGGATAAGCAGGAACATCCAGGTGAGTGGGGTCGCGAAGGCGATCGCGGGGCCCGCCAGCGAGAGCAGCCGGTCGCGGGTCGCCTCGCCGCCGCGGCAGACGCGGCGCGTCGCCCCCCAGATGAGGCGGCTCAGGCCGCGGACCACCGGGCCGGATCGCGCGGTCGGGTGGAAGACGGTGAGGAAGACATCGACCACCACCAGCAGGAGCAGCACGGTCCCGAGCGACGGAAGAAGGAACTCGCTCATGGGATCCGTGGGGCGCAATCGGCTTGCCAGCCGGGGGTTCAGGTAACCCGATGGACGTCCAGGACCCAGGGCACGCCGGTTGCACCCCCATCGGGAGCACGACCGGCGAAGTCGCGAGGTCCGAAGCAGCGGAGAGGCGGCCATGGCGGATCAGGAGCGCGAAGCGCGGCGAGACGAGGACGCCCCGGAGCGCGGGGCTCCCGGCACCGAAGCCCCGGACCGCGGGGATCCCGACACCGAGGACCCGGAGGAGGGCCCGGGCCCGCACGAGAACACGGACGCGGTGACCCTCGCCGATTCCGGAATGACCGGGGCCGAGGGCCCGCGCGAGGCTTCCGGGGACGGACCCGAGCGGAGCCAGGTCGGTCCCCGGGAGGCGGAGCGGCAGGATGCGGCGCGCCGGCGCGGGTCCGAGCGGACCGGCCGGGACGAGCCGACCGGCGCGGATCAGCCGGAACGCTAAACCGGCTGGGAACGGAGCTGGACCGGCGGGCTAGCGTACTTAGACCTGCCGGGGGGGCTAGGCGCCCGACGCCCGGCCGGCGGCGTCGCGGTCGCTCAGGCGCGCGCCGGCAGCCAGGTGAGCACCGCCTGTGGCTCCGCATAGTGCAGGAGCGGCGCCCGGTCGGGCAGCGCGAGCCCCGCCGCTTCCGCGACCCGGTTCTCCGCCAACTCCGCCTGGGCCGGGCGCAGCCGCCACGGCGCGTGGTGGATCTCCACCCGCCTCGGCCGCCCGGTGCTCGGGACGACGTAGAGGCAATACCGCTCCACCAGCCAGGCGTCCAGCGTGTCCGACTCCGGCCGCCGCGGCTCGCTCCCGACCGGGCGGTAGCGGCCGACGAACTTCGCCCCGCCCCCGTCGGCGCGGCGGCTCCGGTAGCGAAGCCACTCCCCGTCGCGCTCCACCGCCATCTCCGCGTGGAAATACGGGAGTCCGAACAGCCCGCGGGCGGCGACCACCGCGGCCCGGCTCGCCGCGTCCAGGCTGAAGAACCAGATGCCGGGCTTTCCGCCGTAGCGGACGTAGGTCCTCAGGTTCATCTCCGGAAAGCGGGAGACGCGCGGAAAGGCCGGGAGGAAGCGCGGCCGGATCTCGTCCAGGTGGAAGGGCACCAGGCCGACCCAGGCCTCCCCCTCCCAGGTGTCGAGCTCCAGGGGGGACGGGACGTGCGGGCGGACCGCCTCCGGCGGCAGCGCCCAATGGGCGAACAGCAGGGTCGACCACTCCTGCCAGATCACCCACGGCTCGCGGGGAAGCGGCCAGGGGCGGTGTTCCCGGTGCGCCAGCGGCTCCGGCGGCTCCCCGCTCTCCGCGGCCCTCTCCCTCGCCAGGAAGCGGGCGCCGGGGCCTGACGCGGGGGGCGGAAGGACGAGCCGCGGCCGCAGCCGTCCCCGGTGCCGCAGGCGCCTGCGGCCGCCGACCTCCTCGGCGCGCGTTCCTCCCGCTCCCGGGATGACGGCCTCCCTCCCGCTGCTTCGGACCGCGCCGGCCCCGAGCGGACCGGCCCCGTCCCCCATGCAAAGCAAATCCCGCGCCCCGGAACGGGTGCGCGGAGCGCCGCTACGGTCGCGGCACGCGGAGCGTCAGCACCAGGTGCTGGCCGTTCTGCGGGTTCAGCACGACCATGTTGGCAAGGTCCCCCGGCTCCAGGGCGGCCGCCGCGCTCCCGTAGTCCGCGGCGCTCTCGACCGCCTGGCCGTTCAGGTCCACGATCACCAGCCCCTGACCGAGGCCCGCGCGCGCGGCCGGACCGCGGGGCGTGACGTTGGTGATCACCGCCCCCTGCACGTCGCCCCCGAGGCCCAGCCCGCGCCGTACCTCGGCGGTCAGGTCCTGCACCTCCAGCCCCAGCGGGTCGGCGCGCTGCTCGGTCGCCGTCCGCTCCCGGCGGCCCGCGTCCGGCTGCTCGGCCGCCGCCAGCGTGAGCCGTATCCGCTCCCGTTCGCGGGTCGCCCGCCGCACCACCATGAGCTCGATCTCGTCCCCGGGCTCGTAGCCGCGGATCCGCCGTTGGAGGTCGCTCACCGACTCCACCGGGCGGCCGTCGACCGCCACGATCACGTCGCCGGGCCGGATGCCGGCCCGCGCGGCGGGGCTCTCCCGTTCGCCCGGCACCGCACCCACGTCCATCACCTTGACGCCGGCGATACGGTCGAGGCCGTAGTATTCGGCGTCGGTGGCGCTCACCTCGTCGATGCTCACCCCGATCACCGCGCGCCGCACCTCGCCGAAGCGGACCAGGTCGTCCACCACCAGCCGCACCAGCTCGATCGGCACGGCGAACCCATAGCCCTGGCTGATCCCGCTGGTGCTGGCGATCGCCGTGTTCACCCCGATCACCTCGCCGCGGGCGTTCACCAGGGGCCCGCCGGAGTTGCCGGGATTGATGGCCGCGTCGGTCTGTATGAAGTCCTCGATCGCCAGGTTCGGCATCCCCTGCGCCTGCAGCCGGCGGCCGAGGATCTGGATGCTCCGCCCCTTGGCGCTCACGATCCCGACCGTGACCGTCCCGGGCAGCCGCCCGGTGGCGCCGCCGAAGCCGGGGCTACCGATGGCGAGCACCCAGTCGCCCACCCGGGTGCTGTCCGCGTAGCCGAGCGGCGCCGGGGTGAGCCCCTGCGCGTCCACCTTGAGCAGGGCCACGTCGGTCGTCGGGTCGCGGCCCACCACCTCCACGTTCTCGAAGATCCGTTGGTCGTGGAGCTGGATGCGGACCCGCGAGGCGCCCTCCACGACGTGATTGTTCGTGATGATGTAGCCGTCCGGGCTCACGATGAACCCGGAGCCGCTCCCTTCCCGGAACTGCGGCTGGTCCTCGAACTCCCGGAAGAAGTCCTCGAACGGCGGTGGGACGCGCTGCGGAGCCGCCTGCACCTGCTGCTCCACCTCGATGGTGACGACCGCCGGCGAGAGCCGCTCCACGATGTCCGAGAAGCCACGCGACACGTCCAGCTGCGCGCCGTCGGGGGCGCCGAGCGTGAGCCGCAGCTCCTGATTCCCCGCCGCCATGGAGAGGGGGGTGAAGTCCAGGGCGGACGCGAGGCCGAGGCCGAAGGTGAAAGCCACGGCCGCGACCACGATGACGTTCAGCTTCGCGCGAAGGGGATCTCTCATCGGTCGCTCTTCATCTCGGCGTGGATCCTCTGGCCAGCGGTTCGGCACGTTCGAGCCGCGCACATCCCGTGCGGGCGTGTGCCCGGAGCGCGCCATCTCTCGGCGGCGCTCCGTCCGGTCTGATACCTGTCACGGGCGAGAGAGTTGCTCGGCCGCCCGCGCGCGGCCCCCGCCCGGGCCCGCCGGCGGGGGGCGCGCGGCCCGGGCGTGCGCGAGGGAAGGGAACGGAGGGCGCCGTCGTCGGCGCCCGTGCGCGGGCTTACGTCTCCTCCTCCACGATCTCGTAGTCGGCCTCGACGACCTCCTCCTCCTCCTCCTCGCCGCCGGCCGTCTCCGCTCCGACGTCCTCGAAGCCCGCGCCGGGCCCCGCGCCCGGACCCGCGCCGGCCTCGGCGCCGGGCGCGCCGGCGCCCGCCTTCGCGTACATCTTCTGGGCCGCCTCCTGCACCGCGGCCTGGATCGCGTCGGTGGCGGCCTGGATCTCGGAGGCGTCATCCTGCTTGAGCGCCTGGCGGCCCCGCTCCAGCGCGGCCTCGATCTTCGAGCGGTCCCCTTCCTCGAGGGACTCCGACCAGTCCTCGAGGTTCTTCTCCGTCTGGTAGACGAGCGTGTCGAGCTTGTTGCGGCTCTCCACGCGCTCGCGGCGCTGTCGGTCCTCCTCGGCGTGCTCCTCGGCCTCCTTCACCATCCGGTCGATCTCGTTCTCGGACAGCCCGGAGGACGCCTCGATGCGGATCTTCTGCTCCTTGCCGGTCGCCTTGTCCTTCGCGCTCACGTGCAGGATCCCGTTCGCGTCGATGTCGAAGGTGACCTCGATCTGCGGGACGCCGCGCGGCGCCGGCGGGATGCCGGTGAGCTGGAACCGGCCGATCGTCTTGTTGTCGCCCGCCATCTTCCGCTCGCCCTGCAGCACGTGGATGTCCACCGTGCTCTGGTTGTCCTCCGCGGTGGAGAACACCTCGCTCCGCTTCGTCGGGATCGTCGTGTTGCGCTCGATCAGGGTCGTCATCACGCCGCCCAGCGTCTCGATCCCGAGCGACAGGGGGGTGACGTCCAGCAGCAGCACGTCCTTCACGTCGCCCGCCAGCACGCCGCCCTGGATGGCGGCGCCGATCGCGACCACCTCGTCCGGGTTCACGCCCTTGTGCGGCTCCTTGCGGAAGAACTCCCGCACCACCTCCTGGACCTTCGGGATGCGGGTCGAGCCGCCGACGAGGATCACCTCGTCGATGTCGTCCTGCGTCAGCCCGGCGTCCTCGAGCGCCATCCGCATCGGCTCCACCGTCTTCTGGATCAGGTCGTCCAGGAGCTGCTCGAGCTTGGCCCGGGTGAGCGTCAGGTTCAGGTGCTTCGGGCCGGACTGGTCCGCCGTGATGAAGGGGAGGTTGATGTCCGTCTGCATGGTGGAGGAGAGCTCGATCTTCGCCTTCTCGGCCGCCTCCTTGAGCCGCTGGATCGCCATCGGATCCTTGGAGAGGTCGATCCCCTGGTCCTTCTTGAACTCGGCCACCAGCCAGTCTATGACCCGCTGGTCGAAGTCGTCGCCCCCGAGGTGGGTGTCCCCGTTCGTCGCCTTCACCTCGAAGACGCCGTCGCCGAGCTCGAGGATCGAGATGTCGTACGTGCCGCCGCCCAGATCGTAGACGGCGATCTTCTCGTCCTTCTTCTTGTCCAGGCCGTAGGCGAGCGCGGCGGCCGTGGGCTCGTTGATGATCCGGAGGACCTCCAGCCCGGCCACCTTGCCGGCGTCCTTGGTCGCTTGGCGCTGCGCGTCGTTGAAGTAGGCCGGCACGGTGATCACCGCGCGGGTCACGTCCTGCCCCAGGTAGTCCTCGGCCGTCTGCTTCATTTTCTGGAGGATCATCGCCGAGATCTCGGGGGGCGTGAACGTCTTGTCGGCATGGGGAATGTGGACTTGCACGCGATCCTGCGGGTCGCACTCGATCTTGTAGGGGACGAGCTTCCGCTCGTTCTCCACCTCGGAGCACTTGCGCCCCATGAAGCGCTTGATCGAGGATACGGTGTTGTTCGGGTTGGTGACCGCCTGGCGTTTCGCGACCTGTCCGACCAGGCGCTCGCCGTCCTTGGCGAAGGCCACCACGGAGGGGGTGGTCCGCGATCCCTCCGCGTTGGGGATGACGACGGGGTCGCCTCCCTCCATCACGGCGACCACCGAGTTCGTCGTCCCGAGATCGATCCCGATCACCTTGGCCATGGTCGTATTCCTCTCCGGTGTTCACGGCGTTCGTTCGCTCCGGCCGCGCCGCGCCCGGCGGCTCCGGACGGGCGCGACGCGGCGCGCGGCGGCGGGGAGAAGTGCAAGCGATGTGCCGATCGAAAGGGCCGGAATGTCGGCATTTTTCGAGGGTTGAGCCGCCGATTCCCGACATTCTGACACGCCGTCCGCGGCCGGTTGCGGGGCGCCGTGTCATTCCGGCAGGTGGGGCCCGCGGCCCCCGGGCCGCGTCCGTTGCGCGCTCCGGTCCACGCCTCTAAGCTCGGGTCCATGTTTCCGCTCCGGGACGAGAACCCCACCGAGCTCACCCCCTTCATCACTGGAGCGGTGATCGCGGCGAACCTCGCCGTCTGGTTCCTCGTCCAGGGCGCCGGTCAGGGCGAGGCGTTCCTGGAGTCGCTGTGTCGCTACGGGGTGATCCCCGGGCGGCTCACGGGGGCGATCGAGGCCGGAGAGGCCGTGCCGCTCGGCCCCCGCTACACCTGCCCGGCCGGGCCGCTCACCTGGCCGACCGCCGTCACCTCCATGTTCCTGCACGGGAGCTGGTTCCACCTGCTCGGCAACATGTGGTTCCTGTGGGTCTTCGGGAACAACATCGAGGACTCGATGGGTCATCTCCGCTTCCCCGTCTTCTATCTGCTCACGGGGCTGGCGGCGGCCGGCGCTCACGTGGTCGCGGCGCCCGAGAGCGGGATCCCCACCGTTGGCGCGTCGGGGGCGATCAGCGGCATCATGGGGGCCTATCTGGTCCTCTATCCGCGGGTCCGGGTGCAGACCCTGTTCATCATCGTGATCCTCATCCGGGTCATCCCGCTTCCCGCGTGGATCATGCTCGGCTACTGGTTCCTGATCCAAGTCTTCGCCGGAGGGATGACGATGGGTGCGGAGGGCGGCGGCGTGGCGTACTGGGCGCACGTGGGCGGGTTCGTGGCCGGCGTGGCGCTGATCAAGCCGTTCGAGAAGGAGGGGCTGGTCGGCGCGAAGCGGTCCAAGAAGCAGCTGTCGCGCGACGAGCTGCGGCGCATTGGCTGGTACTGAGGGGCGCGGGCCCGCCGGGCCCGTGGCGCGGGCGGCGCGTCTGGCCGTCCTCGCCACGCTGCTCGGAGGCCTCGTCTCGCAGACGCCGGCCGCCGCCGCGGTCCTCTCCCCCGCCGCGAGGTCCGCCGCCCCGGCCGTCTCCCTCCCGGCGGTTCGTTCGTCCGCCGCGGTCCAGGACGCCCGCCCATCGGATGGCCCGGCCGCCGCCGTGCAGGACACCCTACCGCCTGACACCACGGTGGCGCCCCCTGAGGAGTCGGGCCGCGCCGCGGCGGACACGGTGGCGCCGGCCGACACCGCCCCGCAGGAGGCGGCGCCGACCGCCGGCCGGCTCGGCGAGGGGCTCGAGCGCGTCGTCTCGGAGCCGTGGTGGGTGCGGGCCCTCCGCGGGATCGTCGGACTCGGCGTGCTGCTCGGCGCGGCGTGGCTCTTCTCGGCCCGCCGACGCGCCATCGACTGGCCGCTGGTCGGGAAGGGGCTGGCGCTCCAGATCGTCTTCGCGCTCCTGGTGCTCAAGACGGAGTGGGGCCGGGGCTTCTTCCGGGTGGTGAACGACGTCTTCATCGCCCTGATCGACTATACGAACGAGGGAGCTCGCTTCCTGTTCGGTGCCCTGGTGGACCGGGCGGTCCCGGTGGCCGGCGAAGCGGAGGGCGTGGTGGAGATCGGCGCCAACTTCGCCTTCAGCGTGCTTCCCACGATCATCTTCTTCTCCTCGCTGATGACGCTCTTCTACTACCTGGGCATTATGCAGAAGGTGGTGAAGGGGATGGCCTGGCTGATGCAGCGCTCCCTGCGAACCAGCGGGGCCGAGACCGTGTCGGCGGCCG
>CAZTGV010000090.1:0-9300 GCA_964613475.1 uncultured Gemmatimonadota bacterium | reverse complement strand
CGGCCGGTTGCCGGCCGCCGAGACCCCGTCTAGCTTCCCGCCGCCGATCGACGCCGGGCCCGACCACGGACGCCGCAGGGAGGAGGGGCATGCACCGCTTCGCCGGCCTCGCACCGCCGCTCGCCCTGCTGGCGCTCCTCTCGACCGCGGCGCCCGGATCCGCGTCGGGCCCGCTTGCCCCGCAGGAGCCCCAGGCGGTCGATCTCTCGGTCGAGTCCCCGTCCGTGATCCTCCGCGGCATCCCCTTCTCCGTGGAGCTTCGGGCCGGCGGGGAGCCGGTGCGCTACCGCCTCGAGACGGCGGCGGGCCGGGAGCTGGCCGCCGGGGAGCTCACCCCGGCCGAGACCGCCGCGCTCCAGGGCCTGGAGGTGGCGACGGGCGAGGAGCTCCCCCTCGCCCTGCGCCTCGAGGATGGGACGGGCGTGACCGAGGAGCGAGCGCTCGCGCCGCGCGCCTATCCGGGGTGGATCAGCCTGCTGCCGCCGCTGGTGGCGATCGCCCTCGCCCTCGTCTTCCGCGAGGTGGTCCTGTCGCTCTTCCTCGGTGTGTGGCTCGGCGCGCTCTTCCTGGCCGGCCTCGACCCGCTCCAGGCCACCTGGCGCGCCATCGACCGCTTCATCGTGCCGGCCCTGGCCGACGCGGACCACGCGGCCATCCTCGTCTTCTCCCTCCTCCTGGGCGGAATGGTGGGGGTGATGAGCCGCTCCGGCGGCACCCGCGGGATCGTGGAGGCGGTGCGCCCGCTCGCCACCACGCCGCGCCGCGGACAGCTCGCGACCTATCTGGCGGGCCTGGCCATCTTCTTCGACGACTACGCGAACACGCTCATCGTCGGGAACACCTTCCGGCCGATCACCGACCGGCTGAAGATCTCGCGCGAGAAGCTGGCCTACATCGTCGACTCGACGGCCGCCCCGATCGCGGCGATCGTCTTCGTCTCGACCTGGGTGGGCTTCGAGATCTCGCTCATCGGGGACGGCCTGCTAGCCGCGGCCGACCAGGCCGGCACCCCGCCGGAGCTGGCGGCGGAGTTGCGGAGCGCCAGCCCCTTCATCGTCTTCATCCACTCGATCCCCTACCTGTTCTACCCGATCCTGGCGCTCCTCACGGTCGCGCTGATCATCCTGCTGCAGCGGGACTTCGGACCGATGTGGACGGCCGAGAACCGGGCCAGCCGGGGCGAGGGCCTGCTCCGTGAGGGGGCGATGCCGATGGCGGACACCTCGGCCGCCGAGCTGGAGCCCCCCGAAGACGCGCCGCGCCGCTGGTACAACGCGGCCGTTCCCGTGCTGACGGTGATCGTGGTGGTCCTCCTCGGTCTCTACTTCGACGGCCGGGCCGCCGGCGACGAGGCTCGAACGTTTTGGGAGATCGTCCGAAGCTCGGATCGATTTCGCCTTTTGGGTAACGTGTTCGGCGAGGCGAACCCCTTCAACGCGCTCCTGTGGGGCTCGCTGGCCGGCTGCATGGTGGCCATCGCGCTCGCCGTCGGACAGCGGATCCTCGGCCTCCAGGAGGCGATCGAGGGCTGGGTGGGCGGCATGAAGGCGATGATGACGGCGGCGGTGATCCTCATCCTCGCCTGGTCGCTGAGCGAGGCGACGCAGGTCGTGGGGACCGCGCCCTACCTCAGCCAGATTCTGGGTGAGAACATCTCACCCAACCTCATGCCGGTGTTGGTGTTCATGACCGCCGCCGCCGTGTCTTTCGCCACCGGGACATCCTGGGGCACCATGGCGATCCTGATCCCCGTGGTGGTGCCGCTCATGGTTGCCATGGGGGGCGCGGCGGGCTTCGGCGCCGGCGACCACTACACGCTGCTGCTGGGCTCCATCAGCTCCGTGCTGGCCGGGGCGATCTTCGGCGACCACTGCTCGCCGATCTCGGACACCACCGTGCTGAGCTCCATGGCCTCGGCCTGCGACCACATGGACCATGTGCGCACGCAGCTCCCCTATGCCCTGCTGGTGGGGATCACGGGGATGGCGGTGGGGGACATCCCGACCGCCTACGGCCTCCATCCCGCTTTCTCCTACCTGCTCGGTGGGACGGTCATCTTCCTCTTCCTGCGCTTCGTGGGTCGGTACGACTACGACTCGCCGCAGTGGGCGGAGGCGGACGGAGCCTCCCCGGGAGCGGGCGTCGCGGCCTGAGAGGGCGCCGGAAGATCAACGCTACCGCGGGCGGAGTGGCGTCTCCGCGGAAACGCTTCTCAACGCCGGATCAACCGAACCGGCGCGATTCCGCGGAGACGTCCCGCCGCTCGGGAGCACCTCCACGGCGCCGAGGGTTAGACATCCGTGGAGGCGGCCGACGTTCGGACACCCAGTGTGGAGGCGACCAGAGAGGCGACACATGCGACGACTCGTCGGCGAACGGCTCCCCGCCCTCACCCTTCCCGCCGCCGCGGGGGAGGGGCAGGTGCGCCTTCGCCCTCGCGGCCGGGACGCGAGCGTGCTGCTCCTCCTTCCGTCCGCCAGCCCCTCCGGCGCGCCGCGCTCCCGAAAACCCGGCGAGCCGCATGCCCACGAATCCACCGACGCGCCGCGCTCCGAAGAACGCTCCGACAACCCGTCCGACCTGCGCGCGTACGTCGCGGCACTGACCGCTTCCGTTCCCGAGATGCGGCGCTGGGACGGGCGCCTGCTCCTGGTGGCGGACGGAGGGCCGAGGGCGTTCGAGCGGTTCGCCGAGCCGTCCGGGAGCGAACCCCTGAACCGCAATTGGCCGCCGGGGCACGGCCGCTCCGGGCTCGCGCACCTGGTCGACGAGCGGCGGACCCTGCGGTGCCGGCTCGCGTTGGAGGAGGCCGGGACGGTCTTGTTCATCGCGGACCGCTGGGGCGAGATCTACCACGCGGCGCGACTCGGCGACGCGGCCCTTCCCTCTCCCGCCGCCATCATCGAGTGGCTCAAATATCTGACCACCCAATGCCCGGAGTGCGGTGTGATCGACGCGCCGGGCTACGGGGCGTGGGCGCCGGAGTGACCTGAGTCGGCCCGCCGCCCTGGCTCCAAAAGCCCCGGTCGCTTCCTCGGCCCGAACGCGCCTCAGCCGAGGCGCGCGCGCAGCAGCTCCTTCACCGCCTCGGGGTCGGCCCGGCCTTCCGTCTCGCGCATCGCCTGGCCCACGAAGAAGCCGAGCAGCTTCTCCTCGCCCGCGGCGAAGCGGGCCGATTCCTCCGGATGCGCGGCGAGGAGCCGGTCCACCACGGCGGCCAGGCGGTCGCGGTCGCCGATCCGCTCCAGGCCCTCGCGCTCCACGATCTCGCCCGGGGCCCCGCCGTTCTCGAGCATGCGGGCCAGCACATCCCGGCCGGTCCGCTGCGAGATCGTCCCTCGCTCGACCAGCGCGACCAGCTCGCCCACGGCCGCGCCGCCGAAGGGGAGCTCGTCCAGCGACCGGTCGCCGGTCGCCCCCCGCACCTCGTGGATGACCCAGTTGGCGACCGGCCGCGGATCGTCGAAGACGGCGAGCGCCTCCTCGAAGAAGCGGCTCACCGCCGGGCTGCCGGTGAGGATGTCCGCGTCCTCCTCCGAGAGCCCGAGCTCGTCCCGCCAGCGCGCGAAGCGCTCGGCCAGCCCGGGGTGCTCGGCGCGCGCGCGCTCCCGGTCCTCGGATCGGGTCGCGCCCCGGACCGCGCGCCCATCGGGCGTCCTATCCGTCGCCGACGATGCGGCGGTCTCCGATGACGTCTCCGATGACGTGTCACCGGACACGTCCCGGACGACCTCCGGCCGAGCCGCCTTCTCCCCCTCCTGCTGCCGCCTCGCCCACGTATCCCGGAGGGAGACGGTCCGGTTGAAGACGAGGCGTGGCGAGGACTCCGCCCCCGCGCGCCCTTCCGCCTCCGCGGCCCGCTCGGCCCTCCGGGGCCGCTCCGTCTCCGGGGGCCGCTCCCTCTCCGGGGCCCGCTCCGCCTCCGCCTCGCGGTCCCGCACGAAGTAGCCGATCCGCTCGAACTGGTACCGGACGCCGGGCGGATCGTCCGCCACCGAGGGCTCGATCCTCGCCTCCGCGACGACCTCGAGCGACTCCGGGTTCAGGCGATCCAGGAAGTCCTCCTCGCCCGCCTCGGGATCCGGCTCCGCGAACAGCCGGTCGTACAGGCGGACCTCGGCGGGAAGGGCTCGGGTCGCCGAGACCCAGTGGATCGTCCCGCTCGGCTTGCGCCCGTCGGGGGCCGAGCCCCCGCGAGTCTCGGGATCGTACGTGCAGCGGAGCTCGACGACCTCGCCGGCCTCGTCCTTCACCGCCTCGCGGCACCGCAGGAAGTAGCCGTAGCGGAGCCGCACCTCGCGCCCGGGGGCGAGCCGCCGGAAGCCCTTCGGCGGGTCCTCCCGGAAGTCGTCGCGCTCGATGAACAGCTCCCGGGTGAACGGGAGCCGGCGCGACGCCGGCCATTCCGCGGGCGGCTCCTCCACATCCCGCGGGAAGTACGGCGCCTCCAGCCACTCCGTCTCGTCCTCGGGGAAGTTCTCCACCACTACCCGCAGCGGCCGGAGAACGGCCATCACGCGCGGCGCCCGGCGGTTCAGCTCATCCCGGATCGCGTACTCGAGCTTCCCGATGTCCACCCGCTGGTCGGACCTGGAGACGCCGACCAGGTCGCAGAAGGCGCGGATCGCCTCGGGCGGCACGCCCCCGCGGCGGAGCCCCGCCAGGGTCGGCATCCGCGGGTCGTCCCAGCCCGCGACGTGCCCGTCCCGGACGAGCCGGGCGAGCTTGCGCTTGCTCATCACCGTGTAGTCGAGGTTCAGGCGCGCGAACTCGTACTGCCGCGGCCGGGGGTCCCAGGCGCCGGGCGCCTCGGACTCGGAGAGCCCGATCACCCCCGGGCGCGTGTGGTCCAGCACCCAGTCGTACAGCGGCCGGTTCACGTCGAACTCGAGCGTGCAGAAGGAGTGCGTGACTCCCTCGATCGCGTCCGACAGGGGGTGCGCCCAGTCGTACATCGGATAGATCGGCCAGTCGTCGCCCGTCCGGTAATGACGCGCGTGGCGGATCCGGTACAGGAGCGGGTCCCGCATCTTCATGTTCGGGGAGGCGAGGTCGATCTTCGCCCGCAAGACGTGCGCGCCGTCCGGGAACTCGCCGGCCCGCATCCGATCGAACAGGTCGAGGCTTTCCCCGGGCGGCCGCGTCCGGTGGGGGCTCGGGCGTCCCGGCTCGGTCACCGTGCCGCGGTGACCCCGGATCTCCTCGTCCGAGAGGCTATCCACGTAGGCGAGCCCGTCCTCGATGAGCCGTCGCGCCAGCCGGTAGAAGGGTTCGAAGTAGTCCGAGGCGTAGCGGGTCCCACCCTCCCACGCGAAGCCGAGCCAGCGCACGTCGCGCTCGATCGCCTCCACGTAGCGGGGGTCCTCGGTCTCCGGGTTCGTGTCGTCCATCCGGAGGTTGCAGCCGCCGCCGAACTCGCGCGCGACGCCGAAATCCAGGCAGATCGCCTTCGCGTGGCCGATGTGGAGGAAGCCGTTCGGCTCGGGCGGAAAACGCGTGGTCACCCGTCCGCCGTGCGTGCCGGCCTCGACATCGGCCGCCACGATCTCGCGGATGAAGTCTCTGGGTGCGTCCGAAGCCATCTCGTTTCGCGCCGTGGGTGAGGTGCTCTCAGGAGCCTGTCAGGAGCTGCTACACCGGACCGCTCTCCGTGCTGCCCGCGCTCACCGCCTGGCCCGGAAGAAGCCCTGCAGCAGCTCGGCGGTTTCCTCCGCCAGCACGCCGCCCGTCACCTCCACGCGATGGTTCAGCCGCTCGTCCTGAACGAGATTGCCGAGCGAGCCGCAGAAGCCGGCCTTCGGATCGGGCGCGCCGAACACGAGGCGCGGCAGCCGGGCGAGCACGATCGCGCCGGCGCACATCGCGCACGGCTCGAGCGTCACGTAGAGCGTGTGCTCGAGGAGCCGCCAGTCGCCCTGCCGCTCCGCGCCGCGGCGCAGGACGAGCACCTCGGCGTGGGCGGTCGGGTCGGAGCGCTCGCGCGGCCGGTTGTGGTCCTCGGCGACCGGCCCCTCCGGGCCGATGAGCACGGCGCCCACCGGCACCTCGTCGCGCTCGGCCGCCCGGCGCGCCTGCTCGAGCGCCCGCCGCATCCAACGCTCGTCCTCGGCTCGATCCATCACCCGCCGGCCGTCAGCCGCCGAACCCTCACCCGCTGGGCCGTGACGCGCGGCCGTCCGCCGGCCGACCGACACGCGCCCGCTGCCTCCGCCGCCGGACCGGTCACGCGCCGGCCGCCTCCGCCGCCGCCTTCGCGTCCAGGTAACCGAGCGCCCGCTCGATCCGCCCCAGCGTCCGCTCGCGTCCCATGAGCGCCAGGACGGTGAAGATGCCGGGGCTCACGGCCGTCCCCATCAGGGCCACCCGCAGCGGATGGATGAGCTTCCCCGCCCCGACGCCGAGCTCCTCGGCCAGTCCGCGCAGCGCCGCCTCGAGCGGCTCGGGCTCCCACGGCTCGACCTCCGGCAACCGCTCCACGAGCGCCCGGAGTCCCCGCGCGGCCTCGGCCGGCTTCTTCCAGAAGCGGGCCACCGCATCCTCCTCGTACGTGACCTCGTCCGAGAAGAAGGGGGCCGCCTGATCTGCCAGCGCGTCCAGGGTGCGGCCCCGCTCGCTGACCGTCTCCAGCACCCGGAGGAAGCGCGCCCGGTCCTCCTTAAGCGCCTCGGCGTCCACCCCGTCGCGGCCGACGAGCTCCCCCTCGACCAGCTCCGCCAGCCGCTTCGGCGAGGCGCGCTGGATGTGCTGGCCGTTCAGCCACAGCAGCTTCTCGGGGTCGAAGACGGCGCTCTTCTTGAGGATCCGGTCCACCTCGAAGCGCTCGACCAGCTCATCGCGGCTCATCACCTCCCGGTCGTCGCCCGGCGACCAGCCGAGGAGCGCCAGGAAGTTCACCATCGCCTCGGGGAGGATCCCCCGCTCCCGGTAGGCCTCGACGGCGAGCGCCCCGTGCCGCTTCGAGAGGCGCTTGCCGTCGGTGCCGAGGATCATCGGCAGGTGCCCGAACGAGGGCGGCTCCTCGCCCAGCGCGCGGTAGATTAGGATCTGCTTCGGCGTGTTCGAGATGTGGTCGTCGCCCCGGAGGACGTGGGTGATCGCCATCTCGAGGTCGTCCGAGACGACGGCCAGGTTGTACACGGGGCTTCCGTCGGACCGGAGGAGGACGAAGTCCTCGAGGTGCGCGCCCTCGAAGCCCATCTCGCCGTGCACCAGGTCGTCCCAGTCGATCCGCTCGTCGGGGACCCGGAAGCGGAGGGCGAACGGCTCGTCGCCGGCCGCCCGCGCGTCGGACTCCTCGCGCGGGATGGCGCGGCAGCGGCCGTCGTAGCGGTAGCCCTCACCCCGCTCCTGGGCAGCGACCCGGCGCGCCTCCAGATCCTGCGGCGAGCAGAAGCACCGGTACGCGGCTCCGGTCTCGAGCAGCCGCAGCGCGTCGCGCCGGTGCCGGTCCACCCCGTCCGCCTGGTGGTGCGGCCCCTCGTCCGCGTCCAGCCCGAGCCAGGCGAGACCGTCCAGGATCGCCCGGGTCATCGCGTGGGTCGAGCGCTCGCGATCGGTGTCCTCGATCCGCAGGACGAAGGTGCCGCCGCTCCCGCGCGCGAACAGCCAGTTGAACAGGGCCGTGCGGGCCCCGCCGACGTGCAGATAGCCGGTCGGACTGGGCGCGAACCGGACCCGCGGCGCGCTCATTCGTCCTCGTCCGTGTCCGTGTTCATCGGTTTCCATCTTCGCCCGCCTCGCGCTACGATGCCAGCCGACTCTTACCCGCCCTCATCCGAGCGAGGCCCAGCATGGCAGCCGACAACGAGGCCTTCGTGGCGCCGGGGCTCCGAAGCCCCTTCTGCAAGATCGACAAGGAGCTCGGCGAGCTCGACGCGCTCGGGATCTCGGTCCCCGTGGTGCAGCAGACGGTCGTCGGCCCGAACGGGCTCGGACCGGACGCCTCGGGTCGCGTGGACCTAGTCCTGTGGGGTGCGGTGATCCCGAGCCTGCGGGTGAGCAACTGGGCGCGCGAGGTGTGGCTGGACGCGGGGCTGGAGCCGAGCGTCCCCGCGCAGACGATCATCCAGGCCTGCGGCACCAGCCTCGCCGCGGCAACCCACGCAGCCGCCCGCGCGCGGACCGGACGCCTTTCCCTCGCCCTGTGCGGTGGGGCCGAGTCGATGAGCTCGACCGAGGTCGGCCTCTCGCGGGGGCTCAGCCGCACGATCCGGCGGACCGCCGGCGCCCGCGGGCCCGGCCATGCCCTGCGCACGCTCGGCGACCTCCGGCCCTCCGACCTGAAGGTCTCGGTACCCGGCGTCGAGGAGCGGACGACCGGGATGTCCATGGGCGAGCACGCCGAGGAGATGGCCAAGGAGTGGGAGATTCCGCGGGAGGAGCAGGACCGCCTGGCGCTGAACAGCCATCGGCGGGCCGTGGCCGCGGCGGCCGGCGAGGAGGACTTCTTCCGCGCGCTCCTGGTCTCGCCCGGCACGTTTCCGGCCGATCGCGACGCGCTGCCGCGCGCTAACACCTCGCTCGATGTGCTGGCGGGGCTGACCCCCGCGTTCGACAAGAAGGAGGGGACGCTCACCGCCGGCAACTCCTCCCCGCTCACCGACGGGGCGGCGGCCTGCTGGGTCGCCGACCGGGAAGGACTCCGAACCCTCTCCGACGACCTGCCGCACGCCCGGGTGGTGGATTGGGAGGAGTCCGCCGTGGACCTGCGGCGCGAGGGGCTCCTGATGGCGCCCGCCCGGGCCATCCCGCGCCTGCTGGCGCGCCACGACCTCGGCTACAAGGACGTGGATCTGTGGGAGATCCACGAAGCCTTCGCCGCCCAGGTGCTGTGCACCGTCCGAGCCCTCGAGAGCCGGGAGTGGCTGCGCGAGCGCGCCGGCGTGGACCGGGACTTCGGCCCCTTCCCGATGGACCGGGTGAACCCGAACGGCGGCAGCATCGCGCTCGGCCACCCCTTCGCGGCGACCGGCGCCCGACTCGTCTCGCAGACGGTGCGCGAGCTGAGCGTTCGCCCCGCCGGCACGCGGGCGCTCATCAGCATCTGCGCCGCCGGCGGGTTGGGGAACGTGATGCTGCTGGAGGCGGTGTAGCGACCGCCGCCGCGCGCAGCACGTTTTCCGGATCTCAGGCCAGCCTTGGCTCCGCGACGATGACTTCTCGGAACGCGCCTCGAGACTGGAAGGCCCATCCTCAAACCATCTCTGCGGCCTCGACGTAGGCAGCTTCACCACGCGTTCGTAGCTCGGAAGTAGACCTGGTCGGGGATGTCGCGCTCGCGCTTCCAGCGCGCTCCCGCGG
>CAZTGV010000089.1:0-9322 GCA_964613475.1 uncultured Gemmatimonadota bacterium | reverse complement strand
AGGCCGAATGGGCGTTCTGCCCCCGCTGCGGCTCGGCGGCCGACGGCGCGTGAGCCGGCGGGGGCCGGCGCTCCCGGTCCTGGCCGCCCTCCTCGTCGCGTTCCCGGGGGCGTGGGCCGGCTGCGGGCCGGACGAGGAGGGGCGCGCGGCGATCGCCGACGCGTCGCGCGCCGCGCAGCGGCTCACGCTCGGCTCCGCCCAGGAGCTGCCGCCCGGCGTCACCCCCGCGATGGTCGCCGACGGCCGGCGCATCTTTCTCTCCTCGGGCTTCTGTCAGAACTGCCACGGTCCCGACGCGAAGGGCCTGCCGCAGCTCGGCACCGACCTCACCGATGACGAGTGGCGGCACACCGACGGCAGCTACGAGGGCCTGCTCGCGCGCATCCGGGAGGGGGTGCCCGCCGAGCGCTCGGCCTCCGGCGTCCCGATGCCGCCCCTCGGCGGCGCCCGCCTGGAGCAGGAGGAGCTGCGCGCGGTGGCGGCCTACGTGTGGACGCTGTCCCGCTGAGGACGGAGCCCCGCACGATCCGGATCGCCGTCCTCGGGGGAGACGGCATCGGTCCCGAGGTGGTCGCCGAGGCGCGCCGCGCGATCGAGGCGGCCGCGGAGGCGGGGCTCGTCCGGCCCGAGTTCGAGACCTTGCCACACGGCGCCGACCACTACCTCGCCACCGGAGAGACGCTGGGCGAGGAGACGTTCACCCGCCTGCGCGACGACTTCGACGCCATCCTGTTCGGCGCGGTGGGCGACGCCCGGGTGCCGGACGGACGGCACGCCCGCGACATCCTCCTCGGTCTTCGCTTCCGCCTCGACCTGTACGTGAACTTCCGGCCGACGCGCCTCCGGGCCCCGGAGCTGAGCCCGCTCCGCGCGGCCGACGGGGGCCGGCCGATCGATTTCGTCATCTTCCGCGAGAACACGGAAGGCATGTACGGTGGACGGGGCCGCGTGGAGCGCGAGGGGACGCCGGAGGAGGAGGCGGTGAGCGAGTCGGTGGCCACCCGCGCCGGGGTGGAGCGGATCCTCCGGGCCGCCTTCCGGCACGCCCGCGATCGGGGCCGGCCGCTCGTCACCCTGGCGGACAAGGCGAACGCGGTGCCGCACGTCTACGGCCTGTGGCGCCGCGTCTTCGCCGAGGTGTCGGCGGAGTTCCCCGAGGTGGAGGCGGAGACCCGCTACGTGGACGCGCTGGCCATGGAGATGGTGCGGGACCCGTTCCGCTTCCGGGTGATCGTGACCGACAACCTGCTCGGCGACATCCTCTCCGACCTGGCGGCGGAGCTGGTCGGCGGGCCGGGGCTCGCCCCCTCGGCGAACCTCCACCCCGGCCGCCACGCGCTGTACGAGCCGGTGCACGGCAGCGCCCCGGACCTGGCCGGCACCGGAAGGGCGAACCCGATGGCGGCCATCCTGAGCGCGGCGCTCCTGCTCCGCGACCACGGCGCCCCGGAGGCGGCGGACCGCCTGGAGCGCGCGGTCGACGCCGCGCTCGCGGCGGGGATCCGAACGCCCGACCTGGACGGCTCGGCGACCACGGCCGAAGTGGGCCGCTGGGTGACCGAAGCGGTCCGTTCCGGGGTAGAGTAGCGGGACCGCGCGCGGCGGAGCGGTTGGCGTTCATTTCATTGTACGATGTTCAAGATTCAGGACATAGAACTCAGGACATAGATCCGCGACGGAGGCGAACGCATGGGCACGATGAACGGCGGCAAGGACGTGGTCTTCCTCTCGGCGGTGCGCACCCCCTTCGGCTCCTTCGGGGGCAGCCTGAAGGACCGCTCGGCCACCGACCTGGGGGTCATCGCCTCCGAAGCGGCGATCGAGCGCTCCGGCGTGCCGGCCGACGCGTTCGACCACGTGTTCTTCGGCAACGTGATCCAGACCTCGGCGGACGCGATCTACCTGGCGCGCCACGTCGGCCTCCGCGCCGGGCTGCCGATCGAGACGCCGGCGGCGACCGTGAACCGGCTGTGCGGCTCCGGCTTCCAGGCGGTCATGGACGGGGCTCAGCAGATCCTGCTGGACGGCGCGCGGGCGGCCCTGGTGGGCGGCGCGGAGTCGATGAGCCAGGCGCCGCACGTCGTCCGCGGGGCGCGCTGGGGGCTGCGCCTCGGGCCGGCCGTTCCCTTCGAGGACACGCTGTGGGAGGCGCTCACCGACTCCTACTGCGGCTTCTCGATGGCCGAGACGGCCGAGAACCTGGCCGAGGAGTACGGCATCGGGCGACGCGAGGCGGACGAGTACGCGCTCCGTAGCCAGCGGTTGGCCAAGGCGGCCTGGGACGAGGGCCGCTACGAGGAGGAGGTCGTGCCGGTCACCGTGAAGCGGAAGGGGAAGGAGACGGAGTTCCGGGTCGACGAGCACATGCGGCCGGACACGACGCTCGAGGGCCTCTCGAGCCTCCGGCCCTACTTCAAGGAGGACGGGCTGGTCACGGCCGGCAACGCGAGTGGGATCGGCGACGGAGCCGCCGCGCTGGTCATCGCCGACCGCGAGTGGGCGGAGGCCGAGGGACACGCCCCGATCGGGCGGCTGATCGCCTGGGCGGTGGCCGGCGTGCCGCCGCGGATCATGGGGCTCGGGCCGGCGCCGGCCGCCCGGGCGGCGCTCGACCGGGCGGGCCTGTCGCTGGACGACCTGGACCTGATCGAGGTGAACGAGGCGTTCGCGCCCCAGTACGTGGCGGTCGAGCGGGAGCTCGGGTTGGACCGGGACAAGGTGAACGTGAACGGCGGGGCGATCGCCCTCACCCACCCTCTGGGCGCCTCCGGCGCGCGGATCACCGGGCACCTGCTCCACGAGCTGCGCCGTCGCGGCGGTGGCATCGGGCTCGGCAGCGCCTGCATCGGCGGCGGCCAGGGCGCGGCGGTGATCGTGGAGGTGGACGGCTGACGCAGAAGGTGGACGGCTGACCGTGGAGGTGGACGGCTGATCGACGCGGACCGCGAGTCGCCCGGGGCGGACGAGCGCGCCGAGCCCGGCGCGGCCGAAGGTTCGGGCGCGTCCTCCGCTCCGAGCGCGGCCGACGGGTCCGTTGGGGCGCCAGGGGCCGAGCGTGGTGATCGGCCGGCCCCGGGCGGCGCTCCGCGATCGCGGCTTCCGGTCCCCGCCGGCGAGCGGCGCCTCTCGACGGCCGAGCTGGAACGGATCATCCGCCGCGCCTCGGATCTCCAGTTCCGCGCGGGCGCCGCCGAGCCCGATGCGCTGGACGAGGCCGAGGTCGTGCGCATCGGCGAGGAGGTGGGGCTCGAGCCCCGTTACGTGCGCCGGGCCCTGGCGGAGGTCCACGCCGACTCGCTCCTTCCCGCCCTCCCGGAGGAGGCTCGGCTCTCGGCGCGGCTCTGGGGCTCCGGGATCGTCCGTGCCATCCGGGTGGTGCCGCTGGAGGCGTCCGAGGCCCAGGCGCGGGTGGAGACCTACCTGCGCGACCGGGAGGCGATGAGCCGCGTGCGGACCGGGACCGGCCGCTCGCTCTGGGAGCCGGCCGGCGGGCTGTGGAGCACCATGCGCCGCGCGATGAACGTCGGCGGACACGGCTACGAGCTGGCGAAGGCGCGCAGCCTGGAGCTCCGGGTCGAGCCGCTCGAGGCGGGCTTCTCGCTGGTGACGCTCACCGCCGACCTGCGGAACGAGCGCGGGAAGATCGCCGCCGGCTGGCACTTCGGCCTGGCGGGGTCGGGGCTCGGCGCGGCGATCGCGCTGCTCGCGGTCTTCGGGCCGGAGGCGGCGGCCCTGCTCGGGGCGGGGGCGATCGGCGGCACCGCGGCCGCCGGCGCGAGCTGGGCGACCGCCGCGCAGTACCGGCGCCGCCGCGAGCGGCTGGAGCTGGTCCTCCAGGGGCTGCTGGATCGGCTGGAGCAGGGGGAGCCACTCGTCTCCTCGCGGCCGGGCTGGCGCGAGCGCCTGCTGGACGCCGCGCCGTAGCCCTTCGCGCCCGGGGGCGGCGCGAGCGCCCGCTGGACGCCGCGCCGTAGCCGTGTGCCTTGTATGTTGACGCCGTTCGTGGAACGGTGGGGAACGTTCGGGAAGGAGTCGGAACGTTGAGCGACATACAGCGGGTCGGCGTGGTCGGGTGCGGTCTCATGGGCAGCGGCATCGCCCAGGTCGCGGCGCAGGCGGGATACGCCACCACGGTGCGCGAGGTCGAGCAGGAGCTGCTGGACCGCGGCCTCGCCTCGATCGAGACCAATCTGCAGCGGGCGGTCAACAAGGAGCGGATCGACGCGGCGGAGCGGGACGCGGCGCTCGGCCGGCTGAACGGGACGCTGGAGCTGGACGACCTCGCGGAGTGCGACCTGGTGATCGAGGCGATCGTCGAGGACCGCGACGCGAAGACGGAGCTGTTCGGCCGTCTCGACGACCTCTGCAGCGCCACCGCGCTGTTCGCCTCCAACACCTCGAGCCTCTCGATCACCGAGCTCGCCGCCGCCAGCGGCCGCCCGGACCGCTTCGTCGGCCTGCACTTCTTCAATCCGGTGCCGGTGATGAAGCTGGTGGAGGTGGTGCGTTGCGGGACGACCTCGGACAAGAGCTTCAAGCGCGCCTGGGCGTTCGCCGAGGCGCTGGGCAAGACGCCGGTCGCCTGCCGGGACAACACGGGATTCATCGTGAACCGGCTGCTGGTGCCCTACATGCTGGACGCGATCCGCGCCTACGAACAGGGGATCGGGTCCATCCAGGACATCGATACGGCGATGCGGCTGGGCTGCGGCTATCCGATGGGGCCGTTCACGCTGGGGGACTTCGTGGGCCTCGACACGCTGTATCGGATCACCGAGATCATGTACGAGGAGTACCGCGATGCGCGCTTCGCCCCGCCCTCGCTCCTCCGGCGCATGTACGTCGCCGGGCTGCACGGACGGAAGACGGGGCGCGGCTTCTACGACTACAGCGACGACGAGCCGGCGGTGAGCGACTTCGTCCAGCGCTGAGCGGGAAAGTTGGGCGTCGAGCGGGCGGGTCCGGCGCACATTGGAAAGGGTCGGGCGCCGAGCGGGAAGCGGGTGTCGAGCCCGGACCGGGGCTCAGAACCGGATCCGGAGGCCCCACAGCTCGGGTCCGGCGAGGAGCTCGACGCGATTCTCCTTCTCGGCGCGTGCGGCGGCGGCGGCCGAAGCCGCGCCCGGCCCCCCGGCTCGGGCCGCGGGCTCGGTCGCCGCGGGTTCGGTCGCCGCGGGTTCGGCTGCGCGCTCCGGCTTCGCCCCGAACCGCCGGAGCGCCGCGCGCGTCGCCCGCCGCGACACCGTCATCCCGATGAGCGCGCCGATCGTCACGTCGCTCGCCCAGTGCCGGTCGTGGTAGATACGGGAGAGGCTGCACAGGCCGGCCGCGCCGTAGGCCAGGACGGCCGGCAGCGACCCCTCGGTCGCCGCGTCGATCGCCCCCGCCAGGGCGAAGGTGTAGGCGGCGTGGCCGGAGGGGAAGGAGGCGTGCCCGCGTAGCGGATCGAAGGCGAACGCGCCCCGCTCCGCGACCGGGCGGTGGCGGCCGAGCCCGACGTTCACCACCTCGTTCGCCGTCGCGCCCACCAGCGTGCCCACCACCACCGCGCCGGCGGCCCGCAGGCCGCTCCCGCCATCGAGGGCCACGCCGAGGAGGGCCGCGCCGCCCAGATAGACGGGCGCGGATCGCTTCCAGGTCCCGAACCACTTGGCGCCGTCGGCGACCGCCTCGCCCGCGTCGCCCTGCGTGGACCGGGCGAGGTCGCGCACCACCGCGTCGGCGACCACCAGGGCGCCGAGTGCGGCCGCCCCGCGGGCCACGTGGTGCCAGGCCGAGCCGCCCGTCGCGAGCGGAGAGGCGGCCAGGGGGCCATCGGGCGCCTGGGGGATGTCGGGCGCATGGGGGTGTCCGGGCTCAGCGGGTGGGTCGGGCGCGGCGGCGGCTTCGGGAAGGATCGTGTCGGCCGGCGTAGTGGCTCGGGTCCACGCGGCCGCGCCGGGCTCCGACGCTGCGGCGCCCGGCCCGATCAGCAGGAGGGCGCTCGCGCAGAGGGGACCGGTCCAGCGGGATCCGGCGCCGGGCGATGCCGGGCTCGGAAGGCGGGATCGGGCCCGCGGAGGTCCCGGCCGCAGGGCGCGAAGGATGACGCGCCCCGACCGGGACGAAACGCCTGGCTTCCGCATGACGCAACCTGCCTTCCGGAAGGGAGGCTTGCAATGACGCCTCCGGGGTAGCAATACCCGTGCGCGGGAGCGAGGAAGGGTTGACAGGGCGGGGCGGAGAACGGCCTGGGGAGCTCCCCGCGACGGCCCGCGGCGGACCCGGTTCAGCGGTCGTTTTTTCCTTGCGGCACAAGGGATTTCGGGGTACCTTACAAGGATACGAATGGCGACTTTCCAGGCCCGGTCCAGCGACGCCGCACCGGGGGCGCCGGCGGCGCGCCTGGCGCGCCTGTCGCTTCGGGATTTTCGCAATTTCGAGGCGTTGGAGCTGGAGGTTCCGGCGCCCGGGGTCGCGATCGTCGGACCCAACGGCTCGGGCAAGACGAACCTGCTCGAGGCGATCTACTACCTGCAGATCTTCCGTTCCTTTCGGGGCTCCCGCGACGCCGAGCTCGTCCGGTTCGGCCGCGACGTGTTCCGGATCGAGGGAGCGTTGGAGGGTGCCGGGGCGGAGGAGCGCCGGCTGGCGGCGGCGTACGACCGCTCCGGCCGCCGCAAGAAGGTGGAGGTGGAGGGAAGGGAGGCGGAGCGGCTCTCCGACGCGGTGGGACGGCTGGGCGCGGTGGTGTTCCGGCTGGACGACGTGGACGTGGTGCGGGGCGGGCCGGCGGAGCGGCGCCGCTTCCTGGACATCCTGCTCTCCCTCGTGGTTCCCGGCTATCTCCAGGCCCTCCAGCGCTACCGCTCGGTACTCTCCCAGCGGAACGAGTCGCTGCGCGAAGGCGCCGGGGCCGCGGTGGTCGAGGCGTGGACGGAGGGCCTGCTCGCTCCCGCCGGCCGGATCATGGAGGCGCGGTCGCGCTGGGTCGCCGAGCGCGCCGCCGCCTTCGGCCGCTACCACGCGGAGATCTCGGGCGCGGGGGGCGCGCGGATCGCGTACGACCCGTCCGCTCCCGGCGAGGAGGCCGGAGGGGCTTCAGGGGACGGCGAGGGCCCGGAGACCGAGGGCTCGGAGGCGGAGGCCGCCGGGACCGCGGAGGGCGGCGAGTCCGACGCGCGGAGCGCCCGCGCCGCGGAGTGGGCGGAGCGGCTCCGGAAGGCGCTGGCCGACGCCGCCCCGCGCGAGCGCCGGCGGGGCGTGACGCTTTCGGGCCCGCACCGCGACGACCTCTCCTTCCGGGCGGCCGTGGCGGGAGAGGCGGAGCGGGACCTCCGGACGTACGGCTCCAGCGGCCAGCAGCGCACGGCGGCCCTCGCCCTCCGGCTCGTGGAGACGGACACGCTCCGGGACCGGCTGGGGCGCGAGCCGCTCTACCTGCTGGACGACGTGTTCGCCGAGCTGGACGAGGACCGCTCGCGCCGGCTCCTCCGGCTGCTGGACGACGACCGGACCGGGCAGGTGGTGCTGACGGCTCCGAAGGCCGGCGACGTGGAGCTGCGCGGCGGGGGGCTGGAGCGCTGGGGGATCCGCAACGGGCGCGTGCTGCGGTGAGGGCGCGGTGACGGCCGCGGAGCGGGAGGGGCGAAGGAAGAAGAAGGACGGCCCGGAGCCGATCGGAGGCCTCGTCGGCTCGCTGCTCGAGCAGTGGGGCCTGGCCGAGAAGGTGGAGCGCGCCCGCGCGGTGGCCGAATGGGAGCGGCTGGCGGGCCCCCACATCGCCCGCGTCACCCGCCGCGTCCGGGTGCGCGGACGGGTCCTGATCGTGGAGGTCGAGAGCGCGGCCTGGATGGCCGAGCTGGACATGATGCGCCACCGGCTCATGCGGCGGATCAACGCCGGGAAGGAGCGGGGGCGGATCGAGAAGATCGTGTTCGTACAGGCCGGTGGCGCGCCGCCGGAGGACGAGACGTAGAGGGCGCGGCGCGGATTCCGGGCCCCGCCCGGAGCGCGGTCCGGCACCAGGAAGGGAATCGATGGCGAAGCCCACGGAGGCGGTGAGCGAGATGGCGAAGCGGGCGACGAAGGGGGACGGGGGCTACACCTCCCGGCAGATCCAGGTCTTGAAGGGCCTGGAGGCCGTGCGGAAGCGGCCGGGCATGTACATCGGATCCACCGCCTCGCGCGGGCTGCACCACCTCGTCTACGAGGTGGTCGACAACTCGATCGACGAGGCGATGGCCGGCTACTGCTCCGAGATCGAGGTCGTGCTCGGGGCGGAGGGCTGGGTCCGGGTGAGCGACGACGGCCGGGGCATCCCGGTCGACGTCCATCCGACGGAGAAGGTGCCCGGCGTGGAGGTCGCGCTCACGACCCTGCACGCCGGCGGCAAGTTCGACAAGGAGAGCTACAAGGTCTCCGGCGGGCTGCACGGGGTGGGCGTCTCGGTGGTGAACGCCCTCTCGGAATGGCTCGAGGTCGAGGTGCGCCGCGACGGGTTCGTCTGGACGCAGCGCTTCGAGCGCGGGCTCAAGACGACCGAGCTCGAGAAGGGGAAGAAGACGAAGGAGACCGGCACCACCGTCACCTTCATGCCGGACCGGGAGATCTTCACCGAGCTCGCCTTCAGCTTCGACACGCTCTCCACCCGCCTGCGGGAGGTCGCCTACCTGAATCGGGGCGTCCGGATCCTCCTGGCCGACGAGCGCGAGGAGCCGAAGCGGGTCGAGTACCACTTCGAGGGCGGGATCGTCGAGTACGTCGAGTACCTGCGCGGAAAGAAGACCGCGCTGCACGACGAGGTGATCTACCTGTCGGGGTCCCAGGAGGACACCGAGGTGGAGCTCGCCATGCAGTACAACGACGGCTACAACGAAGACATCTTCACCTTCGTCAACAACATCAACACGCACGAAGGGGGCAGTCACCTCACCGGCCTCCGGGCCGCCCTCACCCGCACGATCAACGCGCACGCCGAGAAGAACAACCTCCTCAAGAAGGGCGATCCGGGCCTCGGGGGCGACGATGTCCGCGAGGGGCTGACGGCCATCCTCTCGGTCAAGGTCATGGAGCCCCAGTTCGAGGGGCAGACGAAGACGAAGCTCGGGAACAGCGAGGTGCGCGGGATCGTCGAGAGCCTGGTGAACGAGAAGCTCGCCACCTGGCTCGAGGAGAACCCCTCCGCGTCGCGGACGATCATCGACAAGGCGGTGCAGGCGGCCCGCGCGCGCGAGGCGGCGCGGAAGGCGCGGGACCTCACCCGGAAGCGATCGGCGCTCGAGACCGGAATCCTGCCCGGCAAGCTCGCCGACTGCTCCGTCTCCGACCCCTCGATCTCGGA
>CAZTGV010000088.1:0-9679 GCA_964613475.1 uncultured Gemmatimonadota bacterium | reverse complement strand
CCACCCCGACCGCGACCCGTCGGACGAAGTCCGTCTGGTGGCGGAGGCCCGCCTCACCGGTCGGATCGGGGACGAAGAGGTAGAAGATCTCCCCGAAGTTGCTTCCCGGGCAGCCGGGCAGGCCGGCCAGGTCGGACTGCGGGAACAGGTCCCCCGCCCAGAAGAAGCCGGCGATGAACACGCCCGACCCGGGAGGTGTGAGCTCGTTCACCGCCCGGGTGAAGAAGAGGATCGTCCGGCCGTTCGCATCCAGGTCGGTGCGCTCGCCGAAGTGCTCGGAGTTCACCGGATGGACGAGCGTGTCGAAGGTCGCCGCGAAGTGCTGCCAGTCGGCGGCCGTGAAGCCGCCGGACGGGTTCAGGGTGTCCGCCACCACGATGGACCGCTCGCCGAGGGCCTCCACCCGTCCGGTCCGCAGGTCCATGCTGCCGCAGGTGCCGGTCGTGTTGAGCTCGAGCAGGTCGCCCTCGGCAGGCGCCGCCGCGGCCGATGCGGCGGCGGAGAGGGCGGGGGGCGGGGCGCCGTCCGCCCGGCGCTCGCCGGCCCGGGCGGCCGCGGCCACCGCCGCCCGCGCGGCCGGGATCCGCGGGGCGAGCTCGCGCGCCTCCCGCTCCCGCAGCGCGGCGTGGAACGCCCAGTCGAACGCGAGGCCGGGCGCCGCCGGCTCGGCTCCGTGGCGGCCTCGGCTTCCCGCCGCGCCCGGCGTCAGGGCGTCCTCCGCGCCCGCGGCCAGCGAGGCGGGCGGCTGGCTGCCGCCCCCCGCCACCCGCACGCTGGCGTTCCCGGCGCCGCTCGAGGCGTGGAAGGGCACGACTAGGTACTCCCCCGGCGCGTCCGGCGGAGCCTTCAGGCACACCGAGCGCTGCTCGCCCGCGCGCGCCTGCACCGCGTCCCCCAGCTCGAGGGAGCTGGCCGGGCCGTACACGCACGAGAGCAGGGTGGTCGCGGCCGGCGCGGTGGGGGTGCCGCTCTCCGAGCAGCCGGCCAGCGCGAGCGCCGCGAGCGCGCAGGCCGTGAGCGGGACGGCGAAGCCGGGTGGGCGCATGGTTCGGGCCTTTTCGGGGACGAGGTCGCCCTGATCTCGCGAGGGGCCGATCCCTCCTTCGGCCCGCCCGGATGGGGGCGCGGCGACCGGATCGTCGCACGATATGGGCGAGACCTCCCCGCGCGCCAGCCGACGGCCATCCTCGGGTACCGTCCGGCGGCGAACTTGGTTCCGGAACGAAGCCCGCGTGGCGGGCGGCGAAGCGAGCGGGTCGAGGTCGGAGAGGCGTGGACGGGTCGGACCGCGCCCGTTCGAAACGCCGGCTCCGGGGGGGAGCCGGCGTCAGGCCACCGGAGAGGTCAGATCGTCTCGTGCCAGGTGCCGGGCTTGCCGGCCAGCCAACCCATGCTCTTCATCGCCGCCTCGACGTGGCAGCTGTGATAACGGAAGGTCTTGTTCCCGTTCCCCACATCCGACTCTGCCACGTGCTGGCCCAGCGCGCGGTTGAGCCCCGTGAACATGGCCCCGTGGATCGTCTGGGTGCCGTCGCTCACCAGGCGTCCGCCGGTGAGGATGAGCCCCTTCCACTGGAAGTTCCCCTGCATCGCCACGTCGCCGTCCAGGATGATGGACCCCCAGCCGCTCATTTCCGGCGTCAGCTCGAGGTAGCCGCTCGTCACGTGGATGATCGGCCACTCGCTCGGGGGCATGGTGGAGAAGTCAGGCCACGGCTGCTCCGGGTAGCGGTAGTCCGGCTGCACCTTGTCCTCGCTCACCATCGCCGGCCAGTCGAGCTGGGTGCTCTCGACGAGTTGGGGTGCCGGCTGCGAGTCGTCGATCGGCGGGTCGCCCTCCGGTACCGGCTGCCCACCGTTCTGCTGGTAGCCGGCGGGCGGGACGGCAACCCCGGCCACCGCGGGCTGGCTGCCGTTGCTGAACCCGTACGGGCAGGGACCGGGGGAGGCGGCGTCGTCTCCGCTGATCGTGCCCGAGCCGCCGTTCTTCAGCAGCCCGTTCGGCGCCGTAAAGGCCCCGGGGACGCTGAGGGGCAGCGGCGTGAAGATGGCCACCGAGTTGACCTGGCGCGCCGAGCCGCCGCCGCGCGGGTCGGGCCGCAGCGCGGCCGCGCTCACCGTGTAGAGCCGCTGGCCGGAGTCGAGATCGAGCAGCTCGCCCCCCTCCACCGTCGCCTCCGCCTCGTCGTAATCGAACGACGAGGAGCCCGAGGGGACCCCGGTCTCCGACAGGTAGTCGGACTGCGCCGCCTCGGCCGCGTAAAACGCCTCCACCGCGGAGCGGTGGTTCTGGGTGACCTTGAAGTCGGTGTCCGTGACCAGGAAGCCGGCGGTCGCCAGGGCAGTGAGCCCGACCAGCGCCAGAAGCGCGACCAGGAGCGCGAAGCCCCCTTCGCGGCATCGAGCGGTCGGCGAGCGCCGAGATTGGGTCGCTGGCTTGGACATCGTGAAGGCCTCCCGTGGAGCGGGGTCGAAGCTGCCGCCTTCCGCTACGCGCAAGGGCCGTACTTCTCCTGCACCGAGCGATTGAAAGTAACGATAAGTATTAGCTATATTATCATATAACACTCTTCACCTAATCTATTTTCTGTGACACGTGTCGCACGTCGGAGCGGTTGTCGCTCGGAAGATTTTGCACACCGGGTGCAAAAGGCGCCTCGCCGGCGGACCGTCGGGCGGCCCCGGCAAGCTTTCAGGCGGGGGCCGGGGCGGTTACCGGTGCGCGAGACGCTCCGCCAGGGTTCGGATGGCGGCGACCGCCGGGGCGTCCGCGTCGTGATCGATGGGAGCGGCTCCCGCGCGCTCCGCTTCGATCAACGTCTCATCGTACGGCACGGTGGTGAGAATCGGGATCGCGTGCCCCTCGGCGAACTCCCGGATCGCGTCTCGGTCCCCCTCGTTCCGGACCTTGTTCGCCACCGCGTGCACCGAGGCCACCCCCAGCTCTCGCCCGAGATCGAGCACGCGCCGGCCGGTCTCGAGCGACCGGTAGTAGGGCTCGATCACCGCGAGCAGCGCGTCCACGTGCCGGGGCGTCCCCCGGCTGAAGTGCTCGAGGCCCGCTTCGAGGTCGAGGACGACGTCGCGGTCGCCCAGCTCCGCTCCGATCAGCTCACCGACGAGGCCACGGACCGTGGCGTGGGCTCGGCACATTCACCCGGCCCCCGCGTGGCCGACGCGTCCCCCCACCACCAGCCGCACGCCGTCCGGAGCCGCCCGCCCGAAGCGCTCGATCACGTCAGCCGGCGGCCGGGTGAGGACGCGCCGGCGCTCCCCGTTCTCCTCGACGATCTCGAACAGGTCGCGGGGCAGCTCGGGGACGTCCTCGGCTTCTTCCCGGGAGAGGCCGAGCGTGATCGCCAGGTTCGGGTTCGTGTCCCCGTCCAGGGCGACCACGCGCCGGCCCGCCCGGGCGAGGGCCCGCGCCAGCGTTCCGGCGATCGTCGTCTTTCCGGTACCCCCTTTGCCTCCGATGGCGACCTTCATGGCGTCCCTTCCGGTTCTTCGGCCGTCCGTCCCGCCGTGCACGCGGCGGCGCCCAGGGGGTCGTCGTGGCAGCCGCAGTCGGGATCGTGGCACTCCCCGCCGTAATGGGTGGGTCGGGAGAGGATCGGGGCGAACTCCTCTACGAAGCGGCGCCCTCCCTCGCGGCGGCCGGCCGCGGTGAGGCGGACGGGGCCGTCCACCCGAGGTCGCTCCACGAACCCCGCGGACGCCAGATCCTCCAGCCCCGCCGCGATCCGTTCGGCGGGCCAGCCGAGGAACCGGGCGACTCCGCGCTCCTCCATCTCCCCCGCGAAACCCTCTCCTTCCAGCCAGAAGAGCACCTGCAGCAGCTCATCGCGCCGCCGCACGCGCTCCAGCGCATCGGGCGCCTCCACCTCCGCTTCGGGCGCGGCCGCGTCGGGGGCCCGTGCGCGGGGCTCGTCCGGACGGGATCGCTCCGGCTCGGGGCTGCCGGGTCGCCGAGCTCGCCGCTGGGGCCCGCTCATCCGGCGCTTCCTTTCGTCTCTGCCGCGGCGACCTCGGAGGCCAGGCGCACGACCAGCTCCACCGCCCGGTCGACGGCGGCGCGCACCCGGGGCGAGAGCCCGATGCCGAGCGCCGGCTCGCCCTCCGGCTGGCAGCCGATCATCCAGACGTTCTCGGGAAGCGCGTCCAGCGCCCGCGCCATGAGGAGCGCCCGCGACGGCACGGTGAAATGCATGTCCGCCAGCAGCTCACGACTCTCCTCGGGGGGGAGCGTCCGTAGGTCCGGCACCTCGGGCCGCAGCACGAAGAGCGTGCCCGGCTCGGCGCCACGGTCCGCGGCGTCGATGAGGATGAGCGCCCGATAGCCGTCGAGCAGCTCCTGCACGAGGTGCATGCCTCCGATCCCGACCTCGATGAGCCGCACGCCCGGCGGTGGCCCGCGCTCCGCGAGGGCTTCGGTCACCGCGGGGCCGAAGCCGTCGTCGCCGCGGAGCGTGTTCCCCATCCCGGCGACCAGAACGTCGCCTCGCGCGGCGGCCGGCCCGGATGCGCCGGACATCCGCCGCGCCCCGGACCCGTTCGGGCTCCCCGCCCCCGCCACCCGCCCGTTCGGTTCGCTCATCGCCCGTTCTCCGTCCGCGGGCGGCGATTCGCGCGCCGCCGAAGCCGGACCAGGTTTTTCTCCGAGACGATCGAGGCGTAGCCGCCGTCCCCGCGCTCGATCCGCGCGCCGGCGGGAGCCTCCTCCGCGTTCTCCACCTGGTTCTCCACCTCCAACCGCACGAAGCCGGGCAGCCGCTCGGCCAGGGCGCGCTCGAGCCCCTGCCGGAGCGTGGCGGTGGAGGAGGGACAGCCGTGGCAGGCCCCGTGGAGCCTCACCCGTACCACGCCCTCGCGCGCGCCGAGCAGCTCGATCTCGCCGCCGTGGGAGCGGGCGAGGGGCCGGATGGCCTCCAGCGCCTCGCGAGCCCGCGCCGTCTCGTCCACCACGACCAGATCGTAGAGCAGGAAGAGGTTCGAGATGACCGGGTCGTCCAGCGCCCGCTTCAGGCGCGTCCGATCCTCGGAGAGCAGCTCGACCAACCGGCGCAGCCCCTCGGCGTGGACGCGCTGCAGGCCGTCGACGATCTCGGCGACCACCGCCGCCGCCTGCGCGTCGCCGCGCGTCGTCAACTCCTCCAGCGACGCGTCCAGGCGGGCGGCGATGTCCCGCACCGCCTCGGCGGACAGGCTGCCGCCGGACTGCTCGCTCATCGTCGACTCCTCCCTCATCCGGCGCCCCCGACTTCCGCGTGCTTCCCCCCGCCGTTCTCCGCCCCGGTCCCGCCGAGCGCGGCCCGGCGCACCCGCGCGGCGGTACGGTCGTCGGTGGCGATGGCGCGCACCAGGGCGGCCGCGCGCTCGGCGCCCTCGCGGACCGCCGGGCTGAGGACGCTGCCCATCGCTTCGATGCGCGGCTCGACCTCGACCACGATCGTCTCCTCCGGCAGCCCGCCGAGCGCGGCCGCGACGATGAGGAGGTTGTCCAGGGAGATGACGCCCGTCACCGCCTCGGCCACCCGGGCCTGCACCTCCTCCGCCCCGGGGAGCGCCGCGTCCCAGCGGTAGGCCGTGACGCTCCCGGGGCGCCGGCCGCGCCGCACGGCGCCCACCAGGACGAGGCGTCGAAAGGGCGGATCGGCCGCTTGGAGCCGCTGGGTCACGGCCACCGGATTGAAGCTCAGGTCCTCCACCACCGTGCCGTCGGGCCAGTCGTTTCGGCCGAACCGCTCGGCGAGGAGGGGACCGACCGAGTGGTCCCGCAGGTCCGCGTACCCGACCCCGCCGATCAGGGTGGGGGTCACTCGACCCCGCACGCGCAGGTGTTGACCTCCGTCGTGCGCACCCGGTCGCTTCCCTCCACGTGCATGTGGGTCGTGCACGGCATGCACGGGTCGAAGCTCCGGATGGTCCGCAGGATGTCCACCCCCTTGAACTGGTCGGGATGGTCGAAGGTCTCCAGCAGCGGCGTGTTCAGCACGGCCTCCTCGTACGGTCCGGGGTTGCCCCACGGATCCTGCGGGGAGGCGTTCCAGGTCGACGGCGTGAGGATCTGGTAATTCGCGACCACCCCGTCCTGAATCTCGAGGTGGTGGCTCAACCAGCCCCGACCCGCGCCCCAGAAGCCGGCGCCCAGCCGGGTCCCCTTCTTCGGCACCTCGAATTTGGTGGAGACGGCCGTCTCGCCCCGCTTCAGCAGGTCCATCGCCATGTCCCAGTTCGTCTGCGCGATCAGCGACGTGTAGGGGACGCAGTAGGCGCGGCCCAGGTTACGCTCGAACGCGTTCCAGTCCTCCGGCACCTTCCACTCCAGCTCCATCTCGGGGAGCTTGCCGCGCGGGACGATCATCCGCATCGACTCGCCGGTCGGGAACAGGTACTCCCCCTCGGGGACGTCGTCGCCGAGGGCGGTGTTCCAGAGCCGCGCGTAGCAGCCCGCCTCCACCGAGCGCCGGTCCCAGCGCGGGGCCTTCGCCCAGGAGTACTTCTCCTTCCAGTCCTGGCCGGTCGGCTTCGGCCGCGTCTCCTCGTTCCACGGGTGGAAGCGGCTGAGCGGGTTGCCGAGCGGGTCGGTCTCGTGCCGGGTCGAGCCCCAGTCCTCGTAGTAGGAATGATCGACGAACTCCTCCACCCCCATGTTGATCTGGAAGAGGTCCCGGGTGACCAGCTCCCCGTCCATGATCACGCCCGGCGAGGCCCAGCGCTTCTCCCCCCACCGGTTCGCGTTCTCGTACCGCGCGTCGTAGTAGTCGGGATGGTCGAAGATTCCCGTATCCACCATCGTCTTCGTGCGGGCCCCGACCTGCCGGTAGCGGGGGTCCGCCTCGTAGAAGAAGCGGGTCACGTCCTCCCACACGGCCACGGTGCGCTTGGAGAAGTCCAGCAGCCGGCGAAGCCGCTGATAGATCTCGTTCATGGTCGTGAGGCTCACCGTGGCGCTGATCCCGCCCGGGACGATCGTCTGGGGGTGCGGGTACTTCCCGCAGATCAGCACGTACGCCTCGCGGATGACCCGGGTCATGTAGAGGGCGTCCAGGTAGAGCCCCCCGGTGAGGGGGTTCAGATCCCGCATCAGCTCCGCCATCGTGCGATAGTCGTGCGTCTCCGCGTGGCGGCATTCCCACGCCTTCGCCCTCTCCCAATGCTCCGGGTTGGTCTGCTTGACGATCTGCTCGGAGTAGTCGGGTCCGGCGAGCAGGTAGAGGTGGAGCGAGTGGTCGTACAGGAACTCGAGCGCCAGCGCCAGGTTTCGGATCAGGATGCCGAGCGGGGGAGGCTGGATGCCGAACGCCATCTCGGTGGCCATGGCGGAGCAGACGGAGTGGACGCCGCCGCACACGCCGCAGGCCCGGCTCGTGATATAGATGGCGTCGCGCGGGTCGCGCCCCATCATGATCACCTCGTAGCCGCGGAACAGGGTGGCGATGGAGCGGGCTTCCACCACCTTGCGCTCGTTCAGGTCGCACACGCTGTGGAAGGCGAGCGCCCCCGCCACCCGGGTGACCGGGTCGAAATCCACGTCCTTGAGGTGGCCGTTCCGCCGCAGGAGATCCTCGATCTGGCCCCGGTCGAGCTGCGCGGGCGGCCGGGCCACGATCTCCCGCTGCGTGTACGGGTCGGGGATGGCCTCCTTCAGCCGGGCGCGGCCCTCGGAGTCGAACTCGATCGGCAGGTTCTTGAAGCACATGCGTGGCCTCCGAGGCCTAGCGTCCGAAGATGCGGGCGACCCCCGCCAGGTGACCGTCGACCGCCACGAAGTCGTCGGCCGCCCGGGCGAGGGCGCCGTCGATCGTCCCGAGCCGCTCGTCGAGGCCGGCGGTATGCTCCGCCACCGCCTCGAGCCCGTCGGCCAGCCGCGCCACGTCGCGCCGCGCGACCGCCAGCGTCCAGGCGATCGCGATCAGGAAGCCGGCCAGAGCCAGCACGATCAGCGTCGCCACGGCCAGGGTCAGCCAGTAGAGCCACAGCGTCATGGTCGCCTCACCCGGCGCGCTCCCGGAGCGTCCGCTCGAGCTGCCGGGCGGTCTCCCGCAGCGCCGCCGTCTTCTCCAGGATCGGCCCCGCGCCCGCCGCCGTCCGGTCCAGGGCGGAGATGGCGGCCGTGTGCTCGGCGATCCCGCCGGCCGCCCGCAGGGTGTCCGCCGTGAAGCGGCGGATGCTCCGGGCGGCCCGCAGCGCACGGGCCAGAAGGGTCACGGCCAGCGGCACGATCACCAGCACCGTGAGCCCGAGCGCGATCCACCAGAGCACGAGCACCGCGGTGGGCGCCTGAATCGTCATCGTCCCTGCCGCTCCACGGCTCGCAGCACCCCGGTCAGGCCCCGCTCCAGGTCTGACAGCGCCCCGTCCAGCGCGGCGAGTCCCTCGTTGAGCCGGGTCACCTGCGGCCGGATGGCGCCGGTCTGCACCTCGATCGCCCGGACGCCCCAGCGGGCCTTGGCGAGCCGGCTCAGCCGATGCGCCATGGCTCGCCCCATGTAGCCGCGATCCGGCCCGCCGATCGCCTCCAGCTCCTGGATGATCTTCACCAGGCCGACCACCAGGACGGCGACCAGGAGCAGGATGAGGACGATCGTCGACAGGGTGAGCAGCAGCATGGATTCGCTCCCTCGTCTACGGGGCGCCGGCGGGCTCCGCCGGGCCCGCGTCGGAGCCCCAGCCGGTGACGCAGCGGGGACACCCCGCGCACCCGTGCGCGTGCTCCTGGATCCGGGTCGTCGCCGCCGCGATGCGGCCGCCGACCTCCAGGACGTCCGCCAGGATCAGGTTCGCCCGCCGCACCAGGTCCAGGTGGGCGGTGTGGCCCGCGATCCCCGGGCCCGCCACCCACACCGCGTCCAGCACGCTCCGGATCCGCCGGGCGGTGGCCACGATGAGCGCCAGCAGGAGGGCCACCACGGCGACCACGACCAGGCCGACGCCGAGCGTGATCCACCACACCGTCGCGTTCATCGCTCCCACTCCTCGCGGCGGGCCCCGCCCGCCTCGCCGTGCAGGACCCCGGCGAGGACCTCCGACTTCTCGGCGATCGCCTCGGCGCGCCGGCGGATCGCCTCCAGCTTCTCGACCGCGCCGATCAGGGAGGGAATGGCCGCCGTGTTCTCCTGGACGCGGCGCGCCGCCGCCAGCACGCGCTCCGCCTCCCGCTCGATGCCGCGCGCGACGAGGAGGATGCCGATCAGGAGCAACGCCGCGACCAGGACCAGGGCTCCGCCCACCACGTACCACAGGGTCCAGCTCGCGAACGCCTCGGGGATCTGGGGCACCGTTCACCTCCCCTTCGCGGGAAGCCGTCGCGTTTCGGGGCGCGCTCGCGGGGCCGGCCGGTCGGGGCCGCGGCGCGGCCTCATACGGGATAGTCCTCGTCACGGCCCGGGCGGGTGCCGCCCCAGCGGACGCCCTTCTCCTTCCGGCCGGGCCGCTTCGCGTCCCGGAACTGCCACATCTTGTACAGAAAGCTCATCAGCCCCCGGACCGGACCGGGCTCCTCGACCCTGCCCCAGCCGGTGGGCACGTGGTCGGCCACGTCCCACAGCGGCTCGCGGTTCAGGTTCTCGTTCGAGAGCTGCCGGAGGCGACGCACCACGGAGCCGAGCGTCCGCGAGGCGGTGGTCGACATGATGGAGCCGGGCGGCGTCTTGTAGAACGGGCTGAACTTGTCCGGGAA
>CAZTGV010000087.1:0-9686 GCA_964613475.1 uncultured Gemmatimonadota bacterium | reverse complement strand
TGCCCACCCGGTAGCCCTCCCGGCTCAGATGGTAGACGAGGACGCTCAGGATGTCCGGCTCGTCGTCCACGACCAGGATCCGCTCGTCCGGCATCGGCTGGACCGTCCGTTGAAGGTGGCGGACGCGTCACCGGCGCGTCCCGAGCGGCGCGTCCCGACCGGCGCGTCCCACGCGGCCGAGTCCCCGTCGGCACGCCCGGGCAAACATTGGGGGGCCGGGGACGGCGGAAAAGCCGTTCGAGCCCTCGTTACCGGACCGTTACGCCCCCCGTACGCCCCCGTGAAGCCCTCTTCCGATCCTCATCCTGCGGCCCCGCGCGGCGCGGCGGCCGGATGCCACTCTCCCGGAAGGTGCCCATGCTGCGAACGCGGAAGGTGCTCGCGCTTCGAACGCGACGGAGGCGAGGCGACTCGCCGGTCCCGGTCGGCCCGGTCGGCGGATTCACCCTCGCCCTGATGGTCGTCGGGCTGGCGCTCGGAGGGCTCGGCGGCTCCGAGCTGCACGCCCAGGCCGCGACCGGCCGCATCGTGGGGCAGGTGGTCGACGGAGAGACGGGCAAGCCGCTCCCCGGCGCCCTGGTCCGGGTCGCGGGCACGGCGATCGAGACCCTGGCGGGCGTGGACGGCCGCTTCATCCTCGGCCCGCTGCCGACCGGCCCGACCACGTTGCGCGTGTCGAACTTCGGCTACGCGACGAAGGAGGTCACCGGGATCGAAGTGCCCGGCGGCGGCAGCGCGCGGATGGACGTGACGCTGGAGCCCGCCGCGGTGGCGGTGGCCGACCTGGCCGTGCGCGTGACCGCGGAGGGCGAGCGGGGGAGCGTGGCCCGGGCGCTGAACGCCCAACGGACCGCGCTCGCGGTCACCAACACGATCGGCTCGGAGCAGATCGGCCGCAGCCCGGACGGGCACGCCGCCGAGGCGATCCAGCGGGTGAGCGGGGTCACCATCCAGGACGGCAAGTACGTCTTCGTCCGTGGCCTCGGCGAGCGCTACACGACCACCTCGCTGAACGGTGCCCGGATCCCCAGCCCGGAGCCCGAGAAGAAGGTCGTGCCGCTGGACCTCTTCCCCGCCGGTCTGCTGGATCGAATCACCACCTCCAAGAGCTTCACCCCGGACCAGCCGGGGGACTTCAGCGGGGCGCAGGTGGACCTGCGCACCCGCGACTTCCCGCTCGAGCGGGAAGTGGTGATCTCGACCTCGGCCGGCTTCAACACGCGGGCGACCGGGCGGACGCTGCTGCGCTCCCCCGGCACGGGGCTCGAGTGGCTGGCGCTCGGCGCCCTCCGCCGCGACCTCCCGGCCGCCCTGGAGAGCCGCGACCTGGTGACCCGGCCGCTCTCGACGAGCGAGGTGAACCAGACGGTCTCCTCCTTCCGGAACGCCTGGACCGCGCGCCAGGGCCGCGGCGACCCGAAGTCCTCCTTCTCCCTCTCGGCCGGCGGGACGACGGAGCTGTTCGGCCGTGACCTCGGCTACCTGCTGTCGACCACCTATTCGAGGAGCCAGGAGATCAGGGACGACCAGGTGCGCGCCAACGCGCTGGCGACCGACGGAGGCGGCACCCGGGAGATCGACCGCTACGAGGGGAGCACCGGGAGCACCAGCGTGCGCTGGGGCGGGATCCTCAACCTGAACGCCCTCCTCGGACGCTCCACCCGCATCGCCCTGGACAACAGCTACATCCGGACGGCCGAGGACGAGGCGCGCTTCGAGACGGGGTTCAGCGAGAACCTCGGGAACGAGTTCCAGATCCACCGCCTCCGCTACGTCGAGCGGAGCGTCCGCTCCACCCAGCTCCGCGCCGAGCACCAGCTCGGCGCCAGGCACCGGGTGGACTGGTCGCTCACCGCGTCCGGCGTGACGCGCGAGGAGCCGGATCGCTCCGAGATCGTCTACATCGTGGACACGGATCCCCTGACGGGCGAGGCCCTCGCGCCCGCCTGGTTCAGCGTGGCCAACGAGGCGGCCGTCCGCACCTATGCCAAGCTGACCGAGACGGCCTGGCAGGCGAACGCAGACTACCGGCTCTCCCTCGGGGACGGCCCCCAGCAGCACCAGCTTCGAGTCGGGGCGGCGGCGCGCCGCGCGGAGCGGGACGCGGACAACCGCTCCTTCAGCATCACGGCGAGCCTGGACCGGGCTTCGCGCGAGCTGGCGCCCGAGCAGATCTTCGACGGCCGCTTCACCGAGGGCGACGGACAGGTCTTTCGGCTCACTCCCCTTGGCGCCGGCGGCTCCTACGAGGCGACGGACCGGCTGTTCGCCGGTTACGGGATGGTGGAGCTCGCCCTCACCGACCGCCTGCGGCTGGTGACCGGCGCCCGGATCGAGCGCTCGGAGGTGGAGGTCCGGACCGAGCCGACGATCGGAAGTCCGGTCACGACCAATCCCTCCTTCACGGACGTGCTCCCCTCGCTCACCCTGAACTACAAGCTGTCGGAGCGTCAGAACCTCCGGCTCTCCGGCTCCCAGACCCTGGCCCGCCCCGAGTACCGCGAGCTCGCCCCCGTGCAGTTCCGGGAGGTGATCCACGGGGACAACATCCTCGGCAGCCCGGACCTGCGGCGCGGCCTCATCCGGAACGCCGACCTGCGGTGGGAGTGGTTCCCGAGCTCGGGGGAGGTCCTGAGCGTCGGGCTGTTCGCCAAGCGCTTCCGGGATCCGATCGAGCGGATCTTCCTGGCCACCTCGGGCACGCGGGTCATCTCCTTCGTGAACGCCGAGGGCGCCGAGAACTTCGGCCTCGAGGTGGAGGCCCGGAAGCGGCTCGGCTTCCTCGCCGAGGGGCTGGACCGGTTCACCGCGTTCACGAACCTGACCGTGATGGACAGCGACATCCGGATCGGATCCGGCGCGGCGAGCCGGACCCGCGACGAGCGCCCGATGGTCGGCCAGGCCCCCTACGTGGCGAACGTCGGCCTCGGCTACGCGACGCCGGAGGGTCGGACGAGCGCCACGTTCCTCTACAACGTGGTGGGACGCCGGATCGTGAGCGCCAGCGAGGCGCCGCTTCCGGACATCTACCAGGAGGCGCGACGGCGCCTCGACCTGTCGCTGCGCGTCCCCCTCTTCGGCTCCGTGTCGGGCAAGTTCGATGCGGAGAACCTGCTGGACGACCCCGCCGAGGTCACCCAGGGGACGGTGACCCGGGAGTTCTACCGGACCGGGCGGAGCTTCTCCACGGGGTTCAGCTGGAGCATGTAGTCGGAACCGACGGAAACCGTTCACCTCACGCGACAGGCAGGAACCAGGCATGAGAAGAAGGATCTTCGGAACGGCCACCCTCGCCCTCGCCTCCTCGGTGTGGCTGCTGGCGGGGTGCGACGGCGACACGACGGGACCCGGAAACGGGAACGGGAACGGCGACAACGGTCCGAGGACGGCCGTGATCGACAGCGACATCACGGAGGACCGCACCCTCTTCCGCGATACCGTCTACACGTTGAGCGGGTTCATCAAGGTGGCGAACGGCGCCACCCTGACGATCCAGTCCGGCACGCGGATCGAGGGGGACTTCGACGTGCTCGGCTCCTCTCTCTTCGTCCTGCGGGGCGCCCGGATCGACGCCCGGGGCACGGCCACCGACCCGATCGTCTTCACCTCCAACCGGCCGGAAGGCCAGCGGCAGGCGGGCGACTGGGGCGGGCTGATCCTCGTGGGGAACGGCATCATCAATCGTGGCCAACCGGTGATCCTGGAGGGAACGGGCACGGGCGCCGACAACCCGGAAGTGGACTACAGCGGCGGCACGGACAACACGGACAGCAGCGGCACGCTCCGCTACGTCCGGGTCGAGTTCGCCGGCTTCGCGACGGCGCCGGATGCCGAGCTCAACACCTTCACCTTCGCGGCGGTGGGAAGCGGCACCACGCTCGAGTACCTGCAGTCGATGAACGGCCTGGACGACTCCTTCGAGTGGTTCGGCGGCGCCGCGGACGGGAAGTACTTCGTCTCCTACGAGTCCGGAGACGACCATTTCGACGCCTCGGAGGGCTTCCAGGGCCGCGTGCAGCACATGATCGCCTTCCAGTCCAAGCAGGTGATCCCCCGCGCCGGGGCCGGGAACGTCTCCAACGACCCGCAGGGGATCGAGAACGACGGCTGCGCCGGCGCGAACTGTCTGGACGGGCAGAACTCGCAGCCCTTCACCACACCGCTGTTCGCGAACTTCACGCTCATCGGGCCGCCCGACGGCACGGGGATCGAGGGAACGTCGGGCGGGATCGGCATGATGCTCCGCCGAGGAACGGGCGGCCACTACGTGAACGGGGTGGTCGCCCGCTGGCCGCGCGCGGCGATCAGCCTGCGCGACCAGACCACGTTGGACCGGATCGACGAGAGCCGGCTGCTGCTCCGGCACGTCCTGCTGGCCGAGAACGGGGTGACCTTCCAGCCGCAAACGGGGAGCACCGTGCAAGGCAGCGTGCCGCTCGGGGCGCCGAACAACCTGGAGGAGTCCGCCGCCGACGCGGCGAGCCTGTTCGCGGCCCTTCCGGCGGACCCGAGCGACGCGACCGACTTCGACTGGACGCCGGCCGCCGCCTCGGCGGCCGCGGAGGGCGGGCTCTCCGCGTTCGACGGCGACCTGGCCGCCCGCGCGGGGAGCTTCGTCACCGCCACCGCCTACCGGGGCGCGGCCGACCCGAACGGCGCGAAATGGTGGGAGGGGTGGACCTACTACGCGGACGACTAGGGCGCCTCGCCCTCGCCGGGCTCCTCGGCCTCCTGGCGGCGTGCGGCCGCGGGGAGGCCGCGTCCGGTTCGGACGGAACGCGCCGGCCCACCTCCTCGGACGAGACGGAACGGCCCGCCCGCGCGCCGCGGGTGGTGGACAGCATCCGACCGATCGCCGAAGAGATGGCGCGTTTCCGCGCCACGCTCGAGGAGGAGGAGCCCGAGGGGCTCCGCGGAGGCGCGGAGAGCCGTGAGGTCCTGGTGGCGCGCTTCGTGGAGGCCCTGGCGAGGCGGGACTCGGTCGAGCTCGGACGGATGCTGCTGTCGAGAGAGGAGTTCGCGCTCCTCTACTACCCGCACACGAAGTTCACCGCGAAGCCCTACGAGCTGAGCCCCCAGCTCCTCTGGTTCCAGATGCAAAACCGCACCGGACGCGGCATCGTCCGGGCGCTCGCCCGGTACGGCGGCCGGTCCCTGGAGCCGCTCGGGCACCGGTGCGCGGCCGAGCCCGACCGCGAGGGGCCCAACCTCATGTGGCGGGACTGCGTGGTCCTGCTCGCCGCTTCGGGGGGAGACACCGTGGCCGTCGGGCTGTTCGGCTCGATCCTGGAGCGCCACGGCCGCTTCAAGTTCGTGTCCTACTCGAACGATCTGTAGGCGCGGTCGCCGGCGCGGTGGAACACGGCGCCGCCTGCCGGGTGGAGAGGCGCGACCGGCGTCGGGTCCCGGCGGGCGTCTCCCGTCCGGGGGCGCCGCTCACCTTCCCCGGGGAGATCATGAGGACGGAGCGCCAGGAGCAGCGGACGCCCGCGTCGGCCGACGGCACGCCGGCCGACGGCACGGCGCCGGCCCCCGCCGGAGCGGAACGGTCCGACTCCGGGGCGACCGGCGGCGGCGGGACCGACGGCACCCTCCCGCGCGAGGTGGCACGCCGGCGCACCTTCGCGATCATCAGCCACCCGGACGCCGGGAAGACGACTCTCACCGAGAAGCTCCTGCTGTTCGGCGGCGCGATCCACCTGGCCGGCACGGTCAAGGCGCGACGCGCGGCCCGGCACGCCACCTCGGACTGGATGGAGGTGGAGCGCGAGCGGGGGATCTCGGTCACGTCCAGCGTGCTCCAGTTCGATTACGAGGGGCGGCGGATCAACCTGCTGGACACGCCCGGCCACCAGGACTTCTCCGAGGACACCTATCGCACCCTGCTGGCGGCGGACAGCGCGGTCATGCTGCTCGACAACCGGAAGGGCGTGGAGGCGCAGACCCGGAAGCTGTTCGAGGTCTGTCGGCTGCGGCGGCTGCCGATCTTCACCTTCGTGAACAAGTGCGACCGGCCCGGGGTGGAGCCGCTCCGGCTGCTGGACGACGTGGAAGCGGACCTGGGGATCCGCTGCGCGCCGGTGACGTGGCCCGTGATGGAGGGCGGGGAGTGCCTCGGCGTCTACGACCGCCGGGACGGACGCCTGCACCGCTTCCGCCGTTCGGGCGACCACGGCGCCACCCGCGCGGCGGCGGAGACGTACGCCCCGGACGACCCGGAGGCGCGCGAGGCGTTCGGCGAGGCGGCGCTCGAGCGCGCGCGCGAGGAGGTCGAGCTGCTCGCGGCGGTGGGGCCGGCGCTGGACGGGCCCGAGATGGCCGATGGCTCGGCCACCCCGACCTTCTTCGGGAGCGCGCTGCTGAACTTCGGCGTGGAGGCGTTCCTCCGGTACTTCCTCGACCACGCTCCCCCGCCCGGCGCCCGCAGTGCGGGGGAGAAGGAGATCCGACCCGTCGACCCCGCGTTCCGCGCCTTCGTGTTCAAGATCCAGGCGAACATGGACCCGAACCATCGGGACCGGATCGCCTTCCTGCGCATCTGCTCGGGACGCTACGAGGCGGGGATGAGCGTCACCAACCTGCGGAGCGGCCGGGAGGTGCGCCTGGCCGCCGGCCGGCGCTTCCTCGCCCGCGACCGCGAGGCGGTGGAGGAGGCGGTGGCGGGCGACGTGGTCGGGGTCCACGACCGCGGCAGCCTTCGGATCGGGGACACGCTCAGCGATGCCGGCGGCCCGGCGTTCGAGGAGATCCCCCGCTTCTCGCCCGAGCGCTTCGCCCGGGTGCGCACGGCGGATCCGCTGCGCCGCAAGCACCTGGACAGGGGCCTCCGGCAGCTCGCCGAGGAGGGCGCGGTGCAGCTCCTGTACGCGGACGGCGGCGGGAGCCCGGTGCCCATGGTGGGCGCGGTCGGGGAGCTCCAGTTCGACGTCCTCCTGCACCGCCTGAAGCACGAGTACGAGGTGGAGGCGCGCCTCGAGCCGCTCCCCTGGCGCTACGCCCGCTGGGCCGAAGGGCCCGAGTCGGCGATCCGCCGGCTGGCGGGCGGCTATCAGCGGGCGCTCGCCCGGGACCCGCAGGAGCGTCCGCTGGTGCTGTTCGAGAGCGACTACGCGCTGCGGAAGGCCGAGGAGGACGCGGAGGAGGTCACCCTCCACGCCGTCTCGCCCTGAGTCGCGCCCCGGTCGGGCCCCAAAGACTTTAGAAGCTCACCTGCGTCAGGAAGGCGAACTGGTCGCCGGCGATCCGGGCGCCGGACGGCTGACCGCTCCGCAGGGAGACCGCGTACTGGAGCCCCACCTTCGCGTAGAAGCCCGGGTAGAGGTTGACGCCGAGAAGGAGGAAGTCCCGCCGCGCCCCGGCCGCCGGCCGGAAGGCGTCCCAGCGCGCCACGCCCTCCAGCAACCCGCCCATCGCGCCGTAGCTTCCCTGCAGGTAGCCGCCCTCGGCCGTCAGCCGCTCGCCGGGCGCCTCGGCCGGCTCGAACTCGCCACGCAAGTACTCCCCTTCGGCCGAGAAGCCGCGCCAGCTCGCGCGGGCGTCGACCCCCCACAGGAGGCGCTCCCCGCGGAAGGCCTCGGCGTCGATCTCGACCGGAGGGGGAAAGCCGTCCACCGGCGATGGGGGCGGCGGCTCCGAGACTCCCGGGCCGAGCGGGGCCGCGCTGTCGCGGGAGAAGGCCAGGTTCGCGCCCACCTGGACGACCAGCTCGCGGTAGAACTCGATCGTTCCCACGCTGTTGAACTGCGCCCGCGCGGCGTACAGGAAGCGGCCGTCGTCGTTCTCGAGACGCCGGCCGTTGCCGTTGAACAGCCCGGCGGCCCAGGTGAGCCGCCCCTCCAGCCCCTCCCCGTCCAGCCGCGCCCCCACCTGGCGCCCCGGCACCAGCGCGTCGCTCGCCTGCGACCGGTCGAGGAAGGTGATGTCCCCCTTCCGGCGCAGGAACTCCTGGCCGAACGGGGCCTTGAACTGTCCGATCGCCAGACGGGCCTCCGGCGCCAGGGGAAGGGCGACCTCGGCGTCCAGCAGCTCGAAGCGGCGCTCCGTCCCCTCCCAGGCGCCGAGGACCCGGTAGTCGAACAGGACGCCGACCCGCCCCTCGGCCCCGAGCCGAGCGTCGAACACCTCGAAGCCGCTCTCCCGGTCGGACGCGTCCGGCTCCACCCGCAGACCGGTGCGGAGAAGACCCCGCACCTCCAGGGGTGGGCCTTCCTGGCCCGTCAGCGGGAGCGGCATCGCCCCGACCGCCGCGACCAGCGCGAGCGCCGCGACGGGTCCCCTCGTCGTGTGCCTCATCCCTCTCCTCCCTCCGGCCCGGCGCCGTCGGCGCGCCGGCCTTCCCCGTCTTCGATCTCCGGCAGGAGCCGGCGCCAGCCGCCGAGCCCGATCGCCGCGTTGATCCAGAAGTGGGCGACCACCGCGGGCAGCAGGCTCCCCGTCCACACCACGGGGAGCGCCAGCGCGACGCCGAGCAGGCTGGCCCGCACGATGCCACCGACCCGCTGATACCCGTGAGCGAAGCCGAAGGAGACGGCCGTCACCGCGACGGCCGCCGGCACGCTCCCCGTCCAGGCGATGAGCCCGTGCAGGAGGAAGCCGCGGTACACGTACTCCTCGCAGGTGGCGCCGACGCCCGCGACCACGAGGAAGGCGCGCTTCTCGCGCGCGTCCCGCGGCATGATCAGGTGGGCCAGGGCGCTCTCCCGGAAGCCCAAGCGGCGCGCCGCGGCGGTGACCCCCCAGGCGATCAGGATACCCGCCCCCGTCGTGCCCAGCGCCCACGCGGCGGCCGCGCCGGGCGTCGCGGCCCGCCAGCCGAGCGCCTCGGGAGGCACTCCCTGCCAGGCGGCCACCGCCCAGGTCAGCGCCGCGATGAGCAGCAGGGAGACGGCGATCGAAACGTAGACGGCGCGCCGCAGCTCCGCCGCCCGCTCCCACGCCTCGGCGTCCGGGCGCACGTCCCGGGCCGCGAGCGCCGGCAGGCCGATCAGCAGGAGCGCGCCGAAGCCCTGAAGCAGGGCGTTTCCCTCCATCCCCTCGCCCCGTCGCGGGTGCGCGGCTCACCGGCGCGGTCCCCCGCCGGCCCGGTCGGCGCCGCCGGCCGCCCCGTTCCGGCCGCCCGCCCCGGCCCGAGGGGGGATCGATACGCCTTCGGCGGCTCGTTGACAACTGGAACCGCCCTCCGGACGTTTCCGCCATGAGCTTCGAGATCGCGATCGCCCAGTTCCGCCCCGCCAAGGCGGATCCGCGGGCGAGCCTCGAGGAGGTGGAGGCGGTGCTGGAGCGCGCCGCCGGCCTCCGTCCCCGTCCCCGCCTGCTCGTCTTCCCGGAGACGGCCCTCACCGGCTACTTCCTGGAGGGCGGCGTCCGGGAGCACGCGCTCTCCGCCGCCACCGCCTTCGAGGCTCTGCGCGACGCCTGGGACCGGGTGGGCGGCGGCGCCGAGCCGCTGGAGGTGGCGCTCGGCTTCTTCGAGGCGGGTGAAGGCCGGATCCACAACGCGACGCTGTACGCGCAGCTCGGGGGGGCCGACGCAGGGATCGTCCACGTCCACCGGAAGGTCTTCCTCCCCACCTACGGCGTCTTCCAGGAGGAGCGCTTCGTCGAGCCGGGCGCGGGGATCGCCGCCTTCGATACGGCGATCGGCCGCGTGGCGATCCTGATCTGCGAGGACGCCTTCCACTCCATCT
>CAZTGV010000086.1:5184-9839 GCA_964613475.1 uncultured Gemmatimonadota bacterium | reverse complement strand
GCCCCGCGGCGGCGCGCCGCGGAGAGATCGGGGTGCCGGAGATGAAGGGGACGGCGTAGGTTGCGGGCGCCCGGCGAGCACCCCGGCGAGGAGGCGGCACGGAGATGACCAAGGCGGAGGCGACGACCGACGAGGCGCTGCTCGAGGCGGCGCGGCGGGCGGCGCGCGCGGCGGCGACCCTCCACCGGGAAGAGGCCGGGCGCGTGGATCCGGCGGAGTGGGCCGAAAAGGGCGCGGCGGACTTCGTCACCGAGGTCGACCTCGAGGCCGAGCGGCGGATCGTGGCCATCCTGCTCGAGACCTTTCCCGACCATCAGGTGATGGCCGAGGAGGGAACCGTCGAGGAGCGCGGAATCGGGGGGAGCGGGAACGTATCCGCGGGCGACGCCCCGGAGGAGGGGAGCGCGGGGGAGGCCGCGGACGACCCGCCGATCCGATGGATCATCGACCCGCTGGACGGCACGACGAACTGGCTGCACGGCTATCCCGAGTATGCGGTCTCGATCGCCGGCATGGACGCCCGCGGGCTGCGCGTCGGACTGGTCCGCAACTCCGCCACCGGCGAGGAGTTCACCGCCGTGCGCGGGGGCGGCAGCCGTCGGAACGGCGAGCCGATCGCCGTCTCCGAGGTCTCCGAGCTCCGCCTCGCCCTGCTCGGCACCGGGTTCCCTTTCAAGCGGACGGACTTCCTGCCGGCCTACCTGGGCATGCTGGACCGGGCGATCCGGCGGACGGCCGGCGTCCGGCGGGCGGGCTCCGCCGCCCTCGACCTGTGCGACCTGGCCTGTGGCCGGCTCGACGCGTTCTGGGAGCTGTGGCTGCTTCCCTGGGACGTGGCGGCCGGCGCGCTCATCGCGTGGGAGGCGGGCGGCTGGTTCGGCCCCTTCGATCTCGGTCCGGCCGCCGAGGGCACGGGCGATCGCCCGCCCGAGCTGGGGAAGGCCGCCGATGCCGCCGAGGTCTTCCTGGGCTGCTGCCGCGGAGGAGGCGGCCTCCCGCCCCGCGCGGGCGGCGCCTACCTCGGCGCGAACGCCGCGCTCCTCGAGCCCCTCCGCGGCCTGTTGGCGGGACCCTGACAGGCCGAGCCTAGCCGAGCGCGGCCGCCCCCTGAAAAGGAGCGGGATTCCGCCGCAGCGAGCCGTCTCCGACCGGAGGAGACCCCGCAGGAGCGAAGCTCCGAGGAGGCTCCGGAGGGAAGAGGAGACAGCGAGCGGAGGCGGAACCCGCTCCGCCCATCAGGGCGCCGCGTCGCCTCGGGCGCGCAGCACGGCCTCAGCCAGCTCGTCGGCCCCAAAGCGGACCGGGTCGGTGACCGGAAGCCCGGTCGCCTCCCGCGCCTCCTCCACGACCCGGCGCGCCTCCGTTTCCGACAGGTCGAAGGTGGCCCGGCAGATCCCCACCACCCGCGGCGCCACCGCGGGTCGGATCCACCGCGCCGCCTCCTCGTAGATCCGCACGACCTCCGAGAGCGGCGGAAGGGTCACCCAGTCGTACTTGCCGCCGTAGATCGTGCGGCGGCTCGGCCGGTCGCAGAGCACCAGGGCCTGCGGCACGGAGCCGTGGAGCAGCCCCAGGGTCACGCCCGAGTAGCCGGGGTGGAGCAGCGATCCCTGCCCCTCCACCAGCACGACCTCCGCCCCCTCGGCCGCCTCCAGGGTGAGGCGCTCGGCGGCGCCCGCCATGAAGTCGGAGACCACCGCGTCCACCGCGATCCCGCGGCCCTCCACCAGGATGCCGGTCTGCCCGGTGGCGGCGAAGGCCGTCCGGACGCCGCGCGCGCGGAGGGCCCGACGCAGCTCGAGGGCCGCGGTCATCTTCCCCACGTTGCAGTCGGTGCCCACCGTGAGCACCCGGAACGCCTGGGTCTCCATGGCGCGGCCGGTCGCCACCGACAGCTCCCGGGGCGGACGGCGCAGGTCCCGGATCCGGGCACCGGCCCGCTCGGCGCGGGCGCGCAGGTCGGGATCGTCCGACAGGAAAGCGTGGAGCCCGCTCCAGAGGTCGAGGCCGGCATCCAGGGCCGCCCGGAGGACCGGACGCCACGCCTCGGGGAGCGCCCCGCCCTGCGGCGCCACGCCGATCAACAGAGCCTGGGGCGCGGGTCGGAGCCCGAGCGCCTCCGGTAGGGATCCGACGATGGGGATGGCGCCGCCGAAGCCGAGTACCTCCTGGACGGTGCTCCCGGCATGCTCCGAGTCGAGGACGGCAGCGACCCGCTCCGGCAGGTAGCGGACGGCGCTGGAGGCCGTCTTGGAAACCTCGACGCCGAACTCGCCCTGGGCGAGGACGACGAAGACGGGCCGGTCCCGGCCGGCGCGCGCCCCGCCGGTGGTCACGCGGAAGGGATGGTTATCACCCGGAAGGGGCGATCACGCGGAAGGGGCTATTCGCCCGCGGCGCGCCCGCCCGCCCGCTCCCCCGCGGGCTCCTCCTCGGCGGCCTCGGCGGCATCGGTGTCGCCCGCCTCCTCGGCCTCGAGCACCTCGGGCTCGCCCTCCTCCTCCTCGCCGGCCGCCAGGGCCTGCGGGCCGGACCCGCTCGGCAGGAGCCCCATCTCGCTCTTCAGGGCCAGCAGCCGCTCCTCCACGTCCACGTCCCCCGCCTCGAGCTGCTGGAACTCCTGCAGGAGGTTGTCGCCGGTGAGCTGGTCGGACACCTCGGCGGTGGCGATCGCCCGGCGCTCGGCCGTCTCGATCTTCTCGGCCATCTGGTCGAAGGCGCGGAAGGCGCTGCGGTCCTCGAGGCCCGCCATCGTGTCGTGGATCCGCCTCTGGGCCTGCGCCCGCTTCTGCTTGGCGATCAGGAGGTTCTTCTTGCGCTTCGCCTCCTCGATCTTCGCGTTGAGCTGCCGCAGGGAGTCCTTGAGCCGCTCCGTCTCCTCGCGGTGGCGATGCCACTGCTCCTCCATCTCGCGGGCGCTCGCGGCGTGCTCCTGGCCGCGCATCAGCGCCTGGCGCGCGAGGTCGTCCCGCCCTTCGCGGATGGCGAGCCGCGCCCGGCGCTCCCACTCGTGCGCCTGGCCGCGCTCCTCCTCGTACTGCGCCCGGAGCTTTCGCTCGTCCGCGATCGCGACCGCGACCTCCTGCTTCGCCTGGGCGAGCTGCCGACGCATGTCCTCGATGATCTGCGTCAACATCTTCTCCGGGTTCTCCGCCCGGGCGATGAGGTCGTTGATGTTGGAGCGGATGAGGCGCGACAGCTTCTCGAATATGCCCATTTGGCCGGTCAGTCGGTTGCGAGTTCCTTCCAGTGCGACGTCACGGCGAGGGCCAGGCTCTCCAGGGACGCCCGGAACTCGGAGAAGTCGAGGCTCTCCAGCTCCAGGGTGTCGCTCAGGACCACCTCGCCGTTCTCCAGGCCGTACGCGCCGTGAACGAGATCCGTGGCGTTCAGCTCCAGCAGCCGGCGGAAGAGGCGCAGCTGCGCGTCCTCGTCCTGCGGCGCCTCCCGGATCGCCGAGCGCAGCACGAGGACCGGGGGCACGTGGCTCACCGCCACCGCCGGCTCGACCGCACCTCCCTCCCAGGGGGGCCGGACGACCCAGATCCCCTCGTCGACCTCCTCGAAGTCGAGCTCGGTGCGGATCAGGTAGCTTTCGATGTCCTCGCGCGTGACCATTCGCTCGCTTCCTCCGGTTCGCGGTCCTCGGACGCCGGGCCCGGCATCCCGCCGGCCCGTCCTTCCAGCAGGCGCGTCAGAAACCCCTGCTCCTCCGAGAGCCGCTCCACCCGCCGCGACAGCTCCTCCACCCGCTCCCGCAACTCCCGGAGCTCGGACGCATCCGCCCCGGCGGGGAGCCGGCGCCGCTCGGCCCGCTCCATCCAGCCGGAGAGCATGTTGCCGCCGGTCACCACCACCACGATCAGGACGATGGCCAGCCAGAGGCTCATCGGCGGCGTCCTCCCCCCTTACGGGACGGCCGGCGAGCCGGTTTCGAAACCCGCCGGCCCGCGCGGGGACATACGAGCCCCAAGAGTAACGCCGGGATCGGCGCGCATCAACGGCGCAGGCCGCATCAAGACGGCGGGGCGGAAGACCCTAAAGCGGCGCGGGAATGGCGAGAGAGCCTGCCGGGGACCGAACGGGGCGGCAACAGGCCCGGTGCGAGGACGAAGCAGGACAGCAAAGAGGCCCGGCACGGGGCCGGGCCTCTCGCTCCCCTGAGGAGGGAAGAACCCTATCTGTCGCTCGCGCGACCGGCGCGCGGGAGCCCCGCGGGGCCCCCGCTCGCCATCCCGACTACTGCCAGTCGATCGTGGCGTTCGTCTGGATCGCGCCCTGGTTCGGCGCGGCATCGCCGTTGCGGTCGAGCGCGTTGTCGTCCGCGTCCACGAAGAAGCAGTACAGCACGCTCCCCGTTCCCGGCCGCTCGACCGTGAAGGTCTCCGAGAAGTCCTCGGCGCTGTCCGTGATATCGACGGCGTTCGCATCGATCTCGTCGGCATCCGGATCGAGCTCGTAGTCGCCCGCGTCGCAGGTCCCGCCGGCGCCGGTTCCCGCGGCATCTGTCCCGTCCACCCGGACGGTGAGCGTCACCGCCGAAAGCCCGTTGGTGTCCGTCACCGTGCCGCCGATCGACAGCTGCGCGCTGTTGGCGGCCGTGTTCCCGCCCTGCGGGAAGGTGGTGATCTGGAGCGACGGATCCGTCGTGTCGA
>CAZTGV010000086.1:0-5084 GCA_964613475.1 uncultured Gemmatimonadota bacterium | reverse complement strand
GTGTTCCCGCCCTGCGGGAAGGTGGTGATCTGGAGCGACGGATCCGTCGTGTCGAGAAGGAAGTCGAACATGGTGCTGGAGGGGTTCGCAGTCAGCACCGCACCGTCCTCGACCGTCACGCTCACCACGTAGGCGCCGTCCGCCAGCACGCTGATGTCGGCCTCGTAGGTGTCACCGGCCGGGTTCGTGACGGTGAGCGCGGTCGGCGGATCCTCGTCCGTCTCCGCCGAGACGGTGGCCACGCCGCTACCGGGGTCCGTGGCGTTCGCGTTGTCGAGGTCGGGATCGACCGCGTCGAGCTGGACCGCCACGTCGTTCAGGATGATCCCCGCCGTGGCCGGCAGCTCGGCGCTGATGTCGGCCGGGGTGGCGTCCTTCCCGAAGGTGGTCGCGTTCTCGACGGCCGGGTCCAGGGCGTTCACGTTGCCGACCCGGTCGGCCACCGAGCTCACCTGCAGCAGGAACGCGTCGGGCAGGGCCTCCTCGAGGTCCTCGATGCCCGCCGCGCCCTCGACCACCGGATCCCCGGTGCCCGCGTCCGCCACCGTGAACACCGTCGCATCGACGTCCACGCCGGCACCGTTGTCGACGGCCGCGACGCTGAAGGCACCCGCCGAGTAGTAGTCCATCGTGATCGCAGCGCCGTCGATCTGCAGGTCGGCCGCGGCCGGGTCCGCCGGCGGGGTGAAGTCGAGGTGCCGCACGTCCTGGCCGAGGGTCGGGAACAAGCCGAGCAGGTTCTCGCCCTCGTCGCTCACGACGTCGGTGACATCGATCGTGTGCGGCGAGCCGGCCGCGTCCTCGACCCCGGCGTTGTCCGCCGCCACGGCGAGGAAGCTGAAGGGCCCGGTGGCCGTGTTGCCGCCATCGAAGGCCACCAGCGTGCCGCCGGCCGAGGGTGTGACCTCGACCGTGCCGACCGTGACATCGCCATCGTAGACGACCGGGCAGGCGTGCCAGGTCATGTCCTCGCCGCCGAAGTACCGCTCACCGTTGTTGACGGCCTCGTTCCCGCCCTCGCGGACGAGCTCGACGCGGTTCTCGTTGGCGAAGTTCAGGGTGAGCGCGTTCGTGGCGGACACGGTGGTGCCGTCGTCCAGCGTCAGACGGCCGCCGATCCCGTGCTCCCCATTCGAGAAGGCCGGAGAGATCTGCTCGCCCGTGCACTCCCCGCTGATCGCAGCGGTGTTGACGACGCACTCGACCGGGGCCGAGGCGGCGCTCTCACCGCCCGCCGAGATCTGCGAAGCGCCGACCGTCTGGCAGCTCTGCGGATTCCCGTCGACCATGACCTCGATCTGCGAGATCTGCTGATCGCCGCCATCGACGTTGTAGATGACGATGATTCGCCCCGAGACGGCCTCGGGATCCACCGGATCCCCGTCCGCGTCCCGCACGGACTGGATCGTCATCTCCGCGTCCTGGGACGGTGGGGGCGGGGGCGGCTCCGGAGGCGGCAGGACGACGTTGTCGCTGCAGGCGGTGAGCCCGAAGGCCCCCACAGCCGCTGCCGCCAGTAGACGCGTAACCTTCCTCATTCACTCCTCCTCAGGGATGAAGTCCTTCGGTGGAACACGCGGAACGAGCCCGAAGCCCGCCGCGGCACGAAACTAAGCGAGAAAAAGAGACGCGCGAAGTGCCGCAGGTCGGCGCACCTCGTCCCGAAACGGGCGCAAGATACCCGGCACGTGCGAGGCGGTCAAGGCCTCGTCGACGTCCGGCTGGCCGGCTGCAGTCTGCGGTGAGCGTTGTCGCCACGTCCGCCTCCCATCCCCATCACGAGCGCCGGTGGTGCGGCGCCGGACTCGGTGAGCCGTGAGCCCGGCGAATCCGCATCGGACCGCGTGAACCGACGCCGCCCGAGTATCGCAAAGCTCTGTCTACTCGTCAAGAGCAGAATTACTTCACAGCCTTCGGCTTTCGGGCCTCTCAGAACGGTCGCCCATCAAAGCCGCGCTGTCAAATGTCGGCCGGTGTGGCTCGCCGCGACCGTCGCGACCGTCTCCGGGGGGCCTTGGGCAACCACTGTGCCGCCTCTTTCGCCCCCTTCCGGACCGAGGTCTACGATCCAGTCGGCGGTCTTGACCACATCGAGCTGGTGCTCGATGACGATCACTGTATTTCCTTTGTCGACAAGACGATGTAAAACTTTCAACAAAATCCGAATGTCCTCGAAATGCAGGCCCGTCGTCGGCTCGTCCAGGATATATAACGTCTGGCCCGTGCTCTTCTTGGACAGCTCCGTGGCCAGCTTCACCCGCTGGGCCTCGCCTCCTGACAGAGTCGTGGCAGATTGCCCGAGCCGCAGGTAGCCGAGCCCCACGTCGGCGAGGGCCGCCAGGCGGCGCCGCACCGGCGGCACCGGCTCGAAGAACTCGAGCGCCTCGTCGACCGTCATGTCCAGGACGTCGGCGATGCTCTTCCCCTTGTAGAGCACTTCCAGCGTCTCGCGGCTGTAGCGGCGGCCGCGGCACACGTCGCAGGGCACGTAGACGTCCGGGAGGAAGTGCATCTCGATCTTCACCAGGCCGTCGCCCCGGCAGGCCTCGCAGCGCCCCCCCTTCACGTTGAAGCTGAACCGCCCGGGATCGTAGCCGCGGATCCGGGACTCGGGGAGCCGTGCGTAGAGCTGACGGATGGGCGTGAAGACGCCGGTGTAGGTGGCGGGGTTGGAGCGGGGGGTGCGGCCGATCGGACTCTGGTCCACGGCGATCACCTTGTCGATCCGGTCGATTCCCTCGATCGCCTCGTGCGCCCCGGGCGCCGCCTTCGCCCGGTAGAGCTCCCGCGCCAGGCGCCGATAGAGGATCTCCTCGACCAGGGTCGACTTGCCCGAGCCCGAGACCCCGGTCACGCAGATGAACAGCCCGAGCGGGAAGGGGACGTCGATGCTCCGCAGGTTGTGCTCGCGCGCCCCGCGCACGACCAGCTCGCCCCGCTCGGCCGAGGGATCGCGCCGGGACTCGCGGCCCGGAATGGCCCGGTCGCCGCGCAGGTAGGCGCCAGTGAGCGATCGCGGCTCCGCCAGGAGCTCCTCCACCGGCCCGGAGACCAGCACGTCCCCGCCGTGACGTCCGGCCCTCGGTCCGAGGTCCACCACGTGGTCCGCGGCCCGGATCGTCGCCTCGTCATGCTCCACGACCAGGACCGTGTTCCCCATGTCCCGCAGCGCCGCGAGCGTGCCGAGAAGGCGCGCGTTGTCCCGCGGGTGCAGGCCGATGCTCGGCTCGTCCAGGACGTAAAGGACCCCCACCAGGCGGCTGCCGATCTGGGTGGCCAGCCGGATCCGCTGTGCTTCGCCGCCGGAGAGGGTGTCCGCGGATCGGCCGAGCGTCAGGTACCCGAGCCCCACCCGGTCCATGAAGTGGAGCCGGTCCACCACCTCCTTGAGGATCGGCGCGCGCACCGAGGCGGCGGCGTCCTCCTCGGCCGTCGCCTCCGCCCGCTCCCGCCATTTCCGGAACAGGGCCAGCGCCTCCTCGACCGGGAGCTCCACGACCTCCGGCAGCGCCCGCCCCTCCACCGTCACCGCGCGGCTCTCCGGCCGCAGCCGGGCGCCCCCGCACTCCGGGCAGGGAACGGGCGTCATGTAGTCCTCGAGCCCCGAGCGGACGGAGTCGCTCCCGGTATCCCGGTGCCGGCGGCGGAGCCACGCCACCGCCCCCTCCCAGTCGAGCGCCGGGTCGCCCTCCAGCACGGCCGCGCGCTGGCCCTCTGTGAGCTCCCCCCACGGCGTGTTGGGGTCGAAGCCGTGCTTCCGCGCCAGCGCCGGGAGGACCTCGCGCCGGAGCCGCCCGCCGGGCGTCCCCCAGGGGAGGATCACCCCTTCCAGGATCGAGATCCGGTCGCCGCCCACCATCAGCTCGGGGCTCGGCTCCTGGCGCACGCCGAGGCCGTCGCAGCCCGGGCAGGCGCCGTAGGGCGAGTTGAAGCTGAACTGCCGAGGCTCGAGCTCCGGCAGGCTCACCCCGCAGGAGGGGCAGGCGTAGCGCTCGCTGAACAGGTGCGTCTCCGGGCCGTCCTCCGCCGCGCCCCGGGATCCGCCGGGCTCCGCCGCGCCCCGGGAACCGCTCGCCTCCGCGCCGGCCGCGGAAGGCGATCCTCGCCCGTTCGTGTACCGGTCCACCTGCACCGTGCCGTCCGCCATTCGGAGCGCCGTCTCCACCGAGTCGGCCAACCGCTCGCGGTCCGTCCGCCGGACCGTGAGCCGGTCCACGACCACCGCGATGTCGTGGTTCTTGCGGCGACTCAGCGCCGGGGGGGAGGCGAGCTCCACGAGCTCGCCGTCCACCCGGGCGCGGACGAACCCCTCCCGGAGCGCCTCCTCGAACAGGTCGCGGAACTCCCCCTTGCGGCCGCGGACCAGCGGGGCCAGCACCTCGATCCGCGACCCCTCGGGCCAGGCGAGAAGCTGGCTGGTGATCTGGGAGGCCGACTGCCGACGGACCGGACGCCCGCACTCGGGACAGTGGGGCGTGCCGGCGCGCGCCCACAGCAGCCGGAGGAAGTCGTACACCTCCGTCACCGTGCCCACCGTGGAGCGGGGGTTCCCGCCTGCCGTCCGCTGCTCGATGGCGATCGCCGGCGAGAGCCCCTCGATCTGGTCCACGTCCGGCTTCTCCATCACGCCGAGGAACTGCCGGGCGTAGGCGGAGAGCGACTCCACGTAGCGTCGCTGCCCCTCGGCGTAGATGGTGTCGAAGGCGAGCGAGGACTTCCCGGAGCCGGAGAGGCCCGTCACCACGACGAGGGCGTCGCGGGGGATCCGGACGTCGATGTTCTTGAGGTTGTGCTCGCGGGCGCCGCGGACGATCAGGGCGTCGGCGGCGCCCCGGACGTCGCCGGGCTCGGCGCGATCATCGGGCGTTTCCATAGCCCGGAATCGTACCCGTCAGGGCGGGAAACGGGCAACCCGCGCAGCCCGACGGCCCAGGAAGGAGCGGGGATCCCGCCGCAGCGAGCCGCCGCACGTCAGCCGACCAGGCGCGGCCACCCCAGGAAGGAGCGGGATTCCGGCGAAGCGAGCCGCCTCCGACCGGAGGAGACCCCGCAGCCGCCGCGCAGCGGCGGCGAGGAGGCTCCGG
>CAZTGV010000085.1:0-10002 GCA_964613475.1 uncultured Gemmatimonadota bacterium | reverse complement strand
GACGGCTCGGAGAGCCGGCCGCGTAGCGCGGGCAGGCGGTGGAGGGGCTCCGGGTAGCCCCGGTAGACCCCGAGCTCCTCCGGCACCCCCGGTTCCGAGCCGCTCCTGGGGGCCGCTCGCTCCGGCTCGGGCTCGTCTGGCGAACTGGATCCCTTCCCGGCCCCCGCGTCCTCCGGCAGGAGCGCGGGGAGGCGGATCCATCCCGGCCGGCCTCCCTCGGGTGGCCGGACCGGTGCCAGCCAGCTCCCCGCCCGGATCCGCGCCAGCAGCCGCTCGCCGCGCGCGCGCCGCACCTCGCTCTCGGCCTCGGCGGCCTCCGCCGTCTCCCTCAGCACCGCGGCGGCCGCGGCGGGCAGCGCGCGGGGCGGGGTCGGCGGGCGGTACGTCGTCTCGCCGAGGCCGAGAAACGGCAGCCGCCGGGGGACGCCATAGACCGCCGGGCGGCCGAGCGCCCACTGCGCGGCGGCGCGACCGAGCGCGCCCCAGCCCGCGGCGCCCTCGCCATCGCCTCCTTCGCCGCGGAAGCCCCGGTCGGCCAGGCGGGCCGCCGCGCGCTGAAGGACGTCCAGGCCGCGCTCGTCGTGCGCCAGGAGCGCTCCGCCGCATCCCCCCGTCCACCCCTTGCCGCGGTTGAAGCTCAGGACCGCGAGCGAGCCGCCCGCGCCCACGGGCGCGCCACGCCACGAGGCGCCGTGCCCCTGCGCGGCGTCCTCGATCACGATCGCGCCCGCGGCCGCCGCCCGGGTCGCCACCGCCTCGCGATCCACCGGCACCCCGTACAGGGGCGTCAGCACGACGGCCGCCGCGCCGCCCCCCAGCGCCGCTTCGAGCGAGCCGAGGTCCGGCCCCAGGTCCTCGGTCCGCAGGTCGTACAGGCGCACCGGGACGTCCGCGCCCACCGCGGCGGTCGCGAGGTCGTAGCAGGAGTAGGCGGGTAGGAGCACGGGCCCGGACGCGGCCAGTTCCTCCAGCGCCAGCCGCAGCGCGGAAGTGCCGCTGTCGGTGAGCAGCACGGCCCGGGCGCCGTAGACCTTCCGCAGCCGCTCCCGGAGCCAGGCCGTCGGGCTCGATGCGCCATCATCGCCCGAACCGATGGCGCCGGGCGTCGAATCGACCTCGTCGGGAGCGCCAGCACGCGACCCGCCCCGGAGCGCGGCCCGCGCGCCCGCCAGCAACGCGCGCGCCGACAGCGGCGAGCGGGACGGAAGCTGCGCCCTCAGCGGATCCTCAGGGGATGTGCTTGACGATCCGGGGACCGAGGCGGTTCGCCACCGCCAGCGGCAGCCGCCGCCACACCCGCGGGCCCCACGCCCAGGCATCGTCGTCCGGCGAGGGGGTGCCCTCCGGACCGTCGGCCGGATGCTGGTACCAGTGGAGCGGCACGTCCCGCGTGCCCCACTGGCTCTTGAAGCGATGGGTGCCGCTCCCGGGCGTGCAGCGCCCGAAGTTGAAGCGCTCGCAGCCCTCCTCGATCGCCCGCTCCATGAACGCCCAGTAGAGGAGCATGTTCGGCGCGTCGCGGCTGTGCTCCCGGAGCGCCGAGGCCCAGGTGATCTCCACCTCGCCCTCCCACCGGAAGCCGAAGCCGCCCGCCGCCGGCTCCCCGTCCTCCGTGTACACGCAGGCGAGACGCGCCTCGTCCGGGAAGCGGGCGAGCAGGGCCTCGAACCAAGCGCGGGGGAGGACGGGCGTCCCGAGGTCCCGCATGTGTCGCTGGAACACGTGGTAGAACGGCCCGAGCTCCCCGGGGCCGAAGGAGGCGGTCATGCCCGCCTTCCGCGGGCGGCGCGCCTGGCTCCGCACCTTCGACTTCAGGTGGTCCTTCCACAGGACCTCCGGGTCGTCGGGCAGGTCCAGCACCACCGTGATCTTCCGGTGGGAGACCGCCAGGTCGACCGGCAGGGCCTCGCGGCTCCGGAGCTCCAGGAGGTCGACCCCCCACGCGCGGGTCCGCTCGGCCGCCGCCTGGGCCAGGGCGGCGACGGCCTCGTCATCGCCGAGCGGCCCCCCGTCGCTGAGGAACGGCATCGAGACGAGGAAGTCGCCGAACAGGAGGCTCCGCACCCGGACCAGCGGCAGCACGCCCCGCAGCCGGCCCCCCGGACCGCGCGCCGCCAGGTAGTGCGTCTCGTGGCCGAACACCTCCTCCATCACGTGGCGCCACGCGTAGAGGTGACACACCGTTCCGTTCGACGCGCGACGGACGAAGCCGTCCCACTCGGACGGCGCGCCCCGGAAGTCGCCCACCGTCGGCTGGGCGGTGGCGGGCGCGCCCGTCCGGGCCGGATCCGTCATGCCCGGCCTTCGGCCGCCACCTCCAGTCGCGCCCGGAGGGGCTCGGGGGCGCGCCGCCGCGGGTCCTCGCCGGTGGGGCCGTCCAGGTCGAAGCGGTCGCGGACGGCGGCGAACCGGAATTCGGTGAGGAGCCGCTCCAACCGCGGCTCGGTCCGCCGCAGGCCGCCGTAGTGCCGCATCTTCGCCAGCAGCGGCACCGGGAGTCGCGGCTGGTCGGGGTCCAGCTCCCACGGGTGCACGTAGAAGACGGCGGACTCCCCCTCCTCGTCGGCGTGGCGGAAGGCGTTCCGCACCAGTCGATACGGAAGCTGCCGGAGGTACGCGCCGCCGGCGGCCGGGAGGCGGAGCCTCGCCAGCTCCAGGGTGGCGGGCGGCAGCTCGAGGAGATCGCCCGCCGCGCGCCGGATCCAGTACGGGGCCGTGGGCGCGCTCGGATATCCGTACCCGAGGCGCCGCACCGGGAAGACGCTCGAGTCGTACCGGTAGCCCTCCTCGAGCAGGACGTCGAGCGCCCATTCGGCACCGGGGACGATCGAGAAGTTCGGGGCCCGGAAGCCGAGCACGGGCTGGCCCGAGAGCTCCGCCAGGAGCTCGCGGCTCCGCCGCACCTCGCGCCGAAACTCCTCCGGGGCCAGCTCGTTGACCCGTCGGTGCGAGCAGCCGTGGGAGCCGATCTCGTGTCCCGCGGCGGCGATGCGCCGGATCACGTCCGGATTCCGCTCGGCGACCCAGCCGAGGCAGAAGAAGGTACCCGTCACCCCGTGGCTCGCGAGCAGGTCGAGCAGCCGGTCGGTGGAGCGGTGGACGCGGGCCGGCAGCACGCCCCAGTCCGTCCGTGAGATGGTGGGCTCGAAGGCGGCCACCTGGAAGTACTCCTCCACGTCCACCGTGAAGAGGTGGAGGGGGCGGCCGGCGCCGGGGGTCGCGGGCGCGCCACGGAGCGGCGCCTCCGCCCGCTCGGGGCGCTCCGGCCCGCTCGGCCCGCGCGCCGCCGGTGCTCGCTTCGAGGCCCTCATCGCTCGTCGGCGATCAGGCTGGGTTCGGAGGGCCGGTCGGCGGCCTCGGATCGCCCCGCCGATCCGCGCTGCTCCCCGGGCCGGGACGGCGGGCGCCCCTCCATCTCGCCCTCGTCCGTCTCCGATCCCGGAACACCCTGGCCACGGAGGTCGGACTCGCCCGGGCTGCGGACGCGGTAGCGACGCCGCTGGGGCGCGTGAAGGTGGACGATCATCTCGCCGACGAGCCCCAGGGCCACCGCCTGCACGCCGAAGGTGAAGGTCAACACGCCCAGGAGGAGGAGCGGCCGGTCGCCCATCGGCTCGCCGCCCAGGCGCTGTACGAAGAGCACGAACAGGATCAGGCCGCCCATGACCGCGAAGATGCTGCCGACCAGGCCGAAGAAGCGGAGCGGCTTGTAGGTGAAGCGGACGAGGAAGAGAACGCCGATCACGTCGATCAGGCGCCGCAAGTAGGTGCCGGGGCCGTAGACGCGCGTCTTCGCGTCCCGCTCGTGCTGCGGGACGTCCACCTCCTCCACCCGCCAGCCCTCCTGCAGGGCGAGGAGCGGCAGAAAGCGCGAGAAGTCACCGTACACCGGCACTTCCTGGAGCAGGCCCGGGCGCATGGCGCGGACTCCGCACCCCACGTCGTGGAGCTGCAAGCCACGCCCGGCCAGCCGGGTCATGAACCAATGGAACAGCTTGGTCTGGAGCTGGTTGACCATGGAGTCGCGCCGCGGCCACCGTCGGGCCACCGTCAGCTCGGCCCCGCTCCGCACCCGCTCGATCAGCGGCATCAGCCCGTCCGCCTGCACCCGGTAGTAGGCGGGAAGCGTCACCAGGACGCGCCCCCGCGCCTGGGCGGCCGCGAGCTTCAGGAGCGACGCCTCGTGCAGCGACTGTCCGAGCTCGATCACTCGGATCGGCTCGCCGGCCCGGATGAGCGGATCCAGGGACTTCGCCAACGGCAGCGCCCAGGGCGGGACGACGAAGAGGAACTCGAAGCGCTCGCCCGCGGCGCGGAGCGGGGCCGCATACTCCTCGTACAGAGGCCCAAGCGGCTCCGGCCGCTCGGTCAGCGGGACGGCCACGGTCACGTCGAGCTCGGCCGTTCCGGGACTCCGCGCCGCGCCGGGGCTCCGCTCCCTCCCGGGGCTCCGCTCCGCGCCGGCGACCGGGGATCCCGCCGCGGCGCTCACGCCGTCACCCTCCGCTCCCGCGCCAGCGGCAGCCGCCCGCTCTGCTCCTCCCAGCGCTCGCGGAGCGCGATCTCCGCGATCAAGCCGAGCAGGACCAGGTAGAACGCGAGCGTCCACCAGACGAGCGCGATGCTCGGGAAGACCATCCCCGTCTGGGTGGCCGGGTAGATGAGCTCCAGCGAGACGGCCAATGACCAGAGGAAGAAGAGGAAGCCCAGCGCGGTCGCTACCGCCGCGCCCGCGCCGAACAGCGCCAGGGGCCGTTCCCGGAAGGAGTGGATCATCTTCACCGTGAACAGGTCCAGCAGCACCTTCCACACGCGGCTTAGCCCGTACTTGCTCTCCCCGGCCCGACGGGGGTGGTGTCGGACCGGCACCTCGGTGATCCGGGCCCCCGCCGTGGCGGCCGCCACCGCGGGAATGAAGCGATGCATGTCCGAATAGAGCTCCATCCGCTCCACCACTTCGCGCCGGTACGCCTTGAGCGAGCACCCGTTGTCGCGGATCGGGACCCCGGTGATCCAGCGGATGATGCCGTTCGCCGCCCGCGAGGGCAGCTTCCGGGTCAGCCACCGATCCTGCCGCTTCTCGCGGTACCCGGCGACCAGGTCGAAGCCCTCCTCGAGCTTGTCCACCAGACGCGGGATGTCCCGCGGGTCGTTCTGCAGGTCCCCGTCCATGCTGACCAGCACGCGGCCGCGCGCGTGGTCGAAGCCGGCCTGCAGCGCCGCGGTCTGGCCGTAGTTCCGCGCCAGACCCAGCAGCCGCAGGTTCGGGTCGTTCTCCGCGAGTCGCGCCGCGAGCTCGGCCGTCCCGTCGGTGCTGCCGTCGTCCACCAGGAGCAGCTCCCAGCGCCCGCCGGGTCCGAGCACGTCGCGCACCGCATCCACCAGGCGCTGGACGTTCGGGGCCTCGTTGAACACAGGTACGACGACTGAAACGGCCGGATCGTTACCGGCGCTTCCCATCCCGTCCATCCCCTCCCTCATCGTCGCGCGCGCGCTCATGGCGAAGGCTTCGTGGCGCAACGGCTGTGCCGCCGGTAGGCTTTCCGCGATGGCCCGGAACGTCGGCTCTCCTCCAGCCCCGGGGCGGCATGCGGACGAACGGCCACAGCGATCGCGCCCGGCCTGTGGCCGGGGCGCAACATGGCGCGGCCGGAGGGCGGGCGGCCAGCCCGGGCCGCGGCTGGCGGCGCCGCGCCCGCACGCCGGCGCTCCTCCTGGCGCTCGTCGTCATCCTGCTCGTCACCCTCGTCCCGGGCGACGGTCCGCGCGGCGAGGTCGCGCTCTGCCTCCTGTGCGGCGATCGGGGGGCGGCCGACCTGCTCCTGAACGTCGCCCTCTTCCTCCCGCTCGGCGTCGCCCTGGCGCTCCGGCGCGGCTCCGTTCTCCGGCTCGCCCTGGTGCCTCCGCTGCTCTCGCTGGCGATCGAGGCGACGCAGCTCGCCATCCCCGGCCGGCACACCATGCTGGCCGACCTGACGGCCAACGCGGCCGGCGGCTGGATCGGGCTCCTCGCGGCCCGGGACGCGCTGCGTCGGGCGCCGCTCGGCGAGCGGCCCTCCGGCCTGTGGGCCGCGGCGTGGGGAGCGGGCGCGGCGCTCGTCTTCCTCGGCACCGGCTGGCTCCTCCAGCCCCGCTACCCGGCCTCGGAGTGGTACGGCCAGTGGACGGCACGGCTTGCTCACCTGCAGGCCTACGGAGGTCGCGTGCTGTCCGCCGAGATCGGGGGCGCGGCCACGCCGTCGCGTCGGCTCGAGGACCCGGCGCGCCTGCGGGCGCGCCTGGCCGGCGGGGCGCCCGTGCGCGTTCGCTTCGTGGCCGGACCGGCGCCGGACGGGGTGGCCCCGATCTTCAGCATCTTCGACGAGCGGCAGCGCGAGATCCTCCTCCTCGGCGCGGACCGGGCGGACCTGGTGATCCGCTACCGGACGCGGGGGGCGCACGCCCGCTTCGACCAGCCGGACCTGCGGCTCCGGGACGCCTTCCTGGGCGTGGCGCCCGGAGACACGCTGGCGCTGATGGTGCGCCAGGGCGGGGACGGATGGTGCGCCCGCCTCGAGCCGCCGCGCGGTCCCGCGGGGCGGTGCGGGCTGGCCCACACCGTCGGGCGCGGCTGGGCGCTCCTTCGCCACCCGGCGGCGGCCGGCCGGCTGCCGCGCGGGCCCCTGGACGCGCTCTGGGCGGCGTTCCTGGCGCTGCCGGTCGGCTGGTGGCTGCCGCGGCGGCGGGGGGCCCGCCTCGCCGCCGCGGCGCTGCCGCTGGCCGCGTTGGCCGCGGGCTGGCCGCTCCCGCTCCTCGGCACCGCGTGGGCCGCGGCCGCCGGCACCGCCGCCGGCCTCCTGGCGGGCGCGGGCCTGGCCCGCGCGGCCCGGCAAGCGCGCTCCGCCGACCGAAGCCCCGCGGATCGAACCCCCAGGGACCGAACGCCCGCCGACTGAAGCCCGGCGGACCGAAGCTCCGCGGACCGCTGATCCTCGGACCGTGCCGGCGCTCAGGACGGCCCCTCTTCGGCCCCGAGCTCCGCAGCCAGAGCCCCGAGCTCCGCGGCCAGGGCCCGGACGCAGCGATCGATGCGGTCGTACACCGCCTCGAAGACCTCCTCCGGCTGCTCGATCGGGTCGCGGATGGTGCGGCGGTGGATGGGCGCCGGATCCAGGTCGCCGAGCAGGAGCACGGTCGGGGGTCGGGCCTCCGTCCGCGACCGGCCGGCTTCCGGCCTGGCGGCTTCCGGCCTGGCGGCTTCCGCTGCGCCGGCCCCCGGAGAAGCGACCCCCTCCGGGGCGGCCGCGAGGAGCGCCCGGGCGCGGGCGCGCTGCCGCGCGTCCATCACGAGCACCAGGTCCGCCGCGGCGACCTCGACCGGGTCCGCCGCACCCGTGACGCCCTCCTCGGCCCGCGGCGCGGGATCGGCGGCGCGCGCCGCGCCGATCCGCCGCGACCGGTGCGCGGCCAGGTCGACCCCCCGCCGGGCGGCCACCCGCCGGGCCTCCGGCGGCGAGGGTCGCCCGGGAGCGAGCAGGCCGGCGCTCTCCACGGCCGGCGCGTCGGGCCGCCCCGACAGCTCGCGGCGCAGGACCGCCGCCGCGTACGGGCTGCGGCAGATGTTGCCGAGGCAGAGGAAGAGAATCCGCGCCGCATCCCGCCGCGCGCGCACGGCGCGGCGGGCGCGGCGCCGCCGAAGGGGGTGCAGGAGGCGGTCGGGCGCGTGCCGCAGGCCACGGAGCGGCACCGCGAGCCAGTCGGGAAGCGCCGCCCGCAGGCGCCGGATCGCGTCCCGCCCGCCTCCGGCCGCCACCACCGGCGCGGTCGGGCTCAGTCCGGCGGGAGGTGCGCCACGAGCGCCCGCGACGCGGCCGTCAGCATCGGCCGGATCCCGGTGTCGTCCGGCTCCTCGCCCCGGGCGAGCGGCACGACCACCCGGACCAGGGCCTCGTCCGTGCGACGGTGGACGATCGCGTCCCGGAGGAGCTCCCATTTGACCAGGTACTCGTTCGCGCCGACCCGCCCGCGGCCCTGGTACCAGTAGAAGACCAGCGCCCGGGCGCCCCGCTCGTGCTCCAGCAGGTAGCGGTTCACCTCCGCGGTGCCGTACGGCGTCTCCAGCGGCACCCGCGTGTGCGAGACCGGCTGCCAGCCCGACCCCGGCAGGCAGTTCCGGGGGGAGTGGATGGTGGCCCCGCTGAGCTGTCGGCCGTAGTAGGCCGTGAACAGGCTCACCGTGCGCCCGTCCGGTCCCGCGTACCGGCGCTTCAGGTAGTCGTCCGGCCGGAGGACCCGCAGCTCGGCGGGGGAGATCTCCTCGTCCTGCAACGCCCGGTAGGGGCCGAGCCGCTCGGGGAACGTCTCGAGCGGCGCCCGCAGGCTCTGCACGCCGGTCGGCTGCACGGTCGCGCGCCCCGCCACGCCGGCCAACAGGACGGCCGCCGGAACAAGGGCGAGCAATGCGGTACGACCGCGCCCGCCGAATCGCGCGCCCTTCATCGTCCGCCTCCCCATGCCCTCGGCGGGGCCCCGGCCGCCGCCCTCATCCGGCCGCCCCCGCGGGCTCGCGGCCCTCGGCGGCCGGTTGCCGGGCGACCGTCGCGTCCGGGTCGGCCGCCGAATCCCGGCGCCGCTTCCGCCCGCGGTGCTCCGCCCGCGCGCGCTCCAGCTTGCGGAGCAGCAGCATCGCGGCCCCCACGCCCGCCAGGGCAAGGATGAAGACGGCGATCCCGGCGGCCTCGTGCAGCGCGCCCTCGGTGACCCGCGGCCCCATGTAGAAGGCGAGGTACCCCGTGCCGAACACGCGGAAGGCGTTGGTGACCAGCGCGATCGGCACCGCGAGCGCCAGCAGGACGGCGCGCGTGCCGGAGAGCGCCAGGCCGGTGCCGGCGAACAGCAGCGTGAGGCCGAACAGGGCCGAGAGGGAGCGCAGACCGCTGCACGCCTCGGCCACGAACAAGTCCTGCCCCGGGAGCTGGATCACGTTGCCCGAGAGCGCCACCGGGATGTGCCGGAACTCGAGCGCCGCCACCGCCGCCTCGGAGGCGAGGAGCTGGAGTCGGAGGCTCAGCGAGTTGAGGACCACCTCGGGGAGCGGGATGGTGAAGACGAGGAGGCCGAACGGCAGCCACCAGGCCCGGAGCTGGCGGGCGCCCAGGTAGTAGCCGGCCAGCCCGGCCAGGGCCAGCAGGATCGCGAAGCGGCGGGTGAAGAACTCGGCCGCCGCCACCCCGGCCAGGAAGAGGAGCACCGCCCCGGCCAGCAGCGCCAGCCCCAGGCCGCGCGAGGGCGTCGGCCGGGGGCGGAGTCGCCGCTCCCAGGCCAGCCAGGCGGCGACCGGGAGGAGGAGGAAGCCGTGCCGGTACTCCTCGTCCCCGGCCCAGTCCCGCACCAGCTCCCAGGTCGTCTCGCCGAACAGCGCGGCGAAGGCGACCGCCACCAGCACGCCCAGCGCGATGGACGCCGCGCGGGCCCGGAGCTCCGAAGCGAGAGCCATCTCGCCCGCCGCTCAGCCGCCCTCGGGGGCGGAACGCCACACGAGGACGGCCATGTAGAGGAGGAGGATCGGGTAGACGACCGCGCCGATGCCGTCCTTGATCACCGCCCGGCGGACGCCGAGCATCGCCTCCGGGGGCGTCTGCGAGACGATGGAGGGCACGACGGTGGCGTAGAGCGCCGCGGCGCCGATCAGCCCGAGCGCCGCGATCAGCAGCACGGCGGAGAGCCCGAGCCGTCCCGCCCGCGTCGGTGCCCGCACCATCCCGTACGAAAGGAGGCCCAGCCCCAGCACCGCCATCGGAAGGCCCGACAGCGTCTGGCTCAGGGTGTGGAACTCCCAGGCGACGCTCTCGAACCGCGTCGGGAACCAGAGGAGCGCCACGTCGGCCAGGCCGATGAGCACGAACGCCAGCCCCAGCGCCTTCAGCAGCGCGGATGGCCGCCCTCCGCGCCGGATGCGCCCGCCGTCCGACCCCTCGTCCCTCCGAACCACCACCCGTGCCGCCATCCTCGCCTCCACGCCTC
>CAZTGV010000084.1:8285-10068 GCA_964613475.1 uncultured Gemmatimonadota bacterium | reverse complement strand
CGCACCAGCTCCTCGAACCCCACCCTCGGCTCCCAGCCGAGCGCCTGCCGGGCCTTGGCGGCGTCGGCGCGCAGCTCCTCGACCTCGGCGGGGCGGAAGAAGGCGGGGTCCACCACCACCCGGGTCTCGCCCGTGTCGCGGTCCACCCCGATCTCCTCGGCCTCGTCGCCGCGCCACTCGAGCTCCGTCTCGACCGCGCCGAAGGCCGCCTCCACGAGCTGGCGCACGGAGTGGGTCTCGCCGGTGCCGACCACGAAGTCCTCGGGCGCGTCCCGCTGGAGCATCCGCCACATCGACTCCACGTAGTCGCCGGCGAAGCCCCAGTCGCGGCGCGCCTCCAGGTTCCCGAGCCGGAGCTCCTCGGCCAGCCCCAGGTGGATCCTCGCCACCCCGTGGCTCACCTTGCGGGTCACGAACTCGAGCCCCCGCCGCGGGCTCTCGTGGTTGAACAGGATCCCCGAGACCGCGTACAGGTCGTAGCTCTCGCGGTAGTTCACCGTGATGAAGTGGCCGTAGACCTTGGCCACCCCGTACGGGCTCCGCGGGTAGAAGGGCGTCGCCTCGTTCTGCGGCGCCTCCCGCACCTTCCCGAACATCTCCGAGCTCGAGGCCTGGTAGAAGCGGATCGACGGGTCCACGTGCCGGATCGCCTCCAGCACGCGGGTCACCCCGAGCGCGGTGAACTCGCCCGTGAGGAGCGGCTGCTCCCAGGAGGTGGGGACGAAGGACTGGGCGGCCAGGTTGTAGACCTCCCGCGGCCTGGCCTCCTCCAGCACGGTGATGAGCGAGAGCTGGTCCAGGAGGTCGGCGCGGTGCAGCCGCAGCCGGTCCTTGATGTGGGCGATGCGCTCGAACTTCTCGGTCGAGGAGCGCCGCACCATGCCGTGCACCTCGTAGCCCTTCTCCAGCAGGAGCTCGGCGAGGTAGGAGCCGTCCTGGCCCGTGATGCCGGTGATCAGCGCCCTCATGCCGCTCGAATATGCGGGCCGCTTGCCGCGCGGGGAAGGCGCCGGCCGCCGCGCGGGGAAGGCGCCGCCTTGCCGCGGGCGGAAGTCGTTCGCATCTTGGCGCGTCCCGTCCCGGCCATCCGCCGGCTTTGGACCCGGCAGGCACGTATGGACAAGCGTCCGGACGACGAGCGCCGACCCTCCGGATCGGCCTCCGGATCCGCCCCCGCGGAGTCGACGCCCCTCCCGCGCGACGCCGCCAACTTCCTGCAGACGCTCGCCCAGGCGCTCCAGAAGCACACGATGTATCCGGCGGGCCATCCGGCCCTCGAGCCCGCGGTCCGCGATGCGCTCTCGGCCCTGGAGGACGTCCTCTCGGAGCGGTCGGTCCTCTCGGTCGGGATCGCCAGCCGGCAGCTCGCGGTGGAGGGGGCGGAGAGCGATCCCGAGCACGGACGGCTCGCCTTCCTGGCCGGCCGGCTGCACCGGCACCAGCTCGCCTCGGTGAGCTTCAGCGCCGGCATCCAGGCGGGGGAGCTGGCCGAGTTCCTGGAGGCGGTGGCGCCCGAGGCGGAGCGCTGCGAGCGCCCCCTGGGCGCGGCGCCGCCCGGGGAGCTCCCGGCCTGGCCCCACCTCCGGATCCAGCCGATCCGCTACGAGAAGCTGGGCCTGGCCGCCGGCTCGGAGCGCCCGCAGGAGGAGGGCCGGTCCGGCAAGCTGTGGCTCGGCCTGGCGCGGGCCGCCCTGGTGAGCGACGCGGTCGAGGCGGACGCGTCGGGAGCCGATGACGGCGCGGCGAAGGCGCTGGGCGAGAACGGGACGGGCGGGGACTCGGG
>CAZTGV010000084.1:2348-8185 GCA_964613475.1 uncultured Gemmatimonadota bacterium | reverse complement strand
CCGGGCCGCCCTCGACGAGCAGGCCGAGACGGAGGCGCTCGCCCGCTCGGTCGAGGAGTTCTCGAGCGAGACCGCCTACGCCGAGGAGGTGCTCGGCCACCTGGTCAACATCTCCCGGGAGCTCCGCTCGGCGCAGGGCGAGCAGGCCCAGGCGCTCAGGCGGCGCACGTCGCGGCTCGTCTCGCTCGTCAAGCCGGACGCGCTGCGGCGGGTGCTGCGCGAGGGCGGCGACGGGGCGGAGCGGCGGCAGCTCCTGCTGGACGCGGCGCAGTGGATGGAGCCCGACTCGGTCGTCAAGCTGGTCCAGGCCACGGCGGGGGTGGAGCGGCAGGACATCTCGCACTGGCTGCTGATGATGATGAGCAAGCTGGCGCAGCACGCCTCGGTGGGCGAGGGACGCGTCCGCGCCGAGGCGGAGTCCACCCTCCGCGACCAGGTGGCGCAGCTGGTCACCGACTGGGCGCTGGAGGACGCGGTCCCGACCGAGTACGGGAGCGCCCTGGAGCGGATGTCCCAGTCCATCGCGACCCCGGTCGGCGCCTCCTCGCACGAGACGGTGTCGGTCGAGCCCGAGCGGCTCCTGATGATCGGCCTGGAGGTGGACCAGCCGGGCGGCGCCGTCTGGTCGGCGGTCGCCACCCTGGTGGAGTCGAAGCGCTTCGCGGCGCTGCTCGAGCTGATCGACCGCGCGCCGGAGGGCTCCAGGGCGGCCGAGGCGCTGTGGAACGAGCTGGCCAGCCCCGAGTCCGTCCGGCGGGTGCTCGAGATGGAGGAGCCGGACTTCGAGGCCCTTGACCTGCTGGTCCAGCGGGCGGGCACCCGGGCGGCCGCGCCCATGCTGGAGGTGCTGATCGAGTCGGAGTCGCGCTCCATCCGCCGGCAGCTCTTCTCGCGCCTCGCCAACATGGGCTCGGAGGTGGCGCCCCTGGTGGTCCGCCACCTGGAGGACGGACGCTGGTTCGTGAAGCGGAACATGCTGGCCCTCATGGGCGAGTACGACGCCTGGCCCCGGAAGTGGTCCCCGGCCACCCACGCGGACGATGACCATCCGGGCGTCCGGCGCGAGGCGCACAAGCTCATGCTCCGCGTCCCGGAGCTGCGGGAGATGGCCGTGCGGTCGCTGCTGGAGGATCCCGACCCGCGCTCGATCGCGCTCGGGCTGGGCGCCGCCCAGGAGGCGACGCCGCGGGAGGCGGTCCCGCTCCTGGTGGGGCTGGCCGAGGACCCGAAGCTGCGCCCCGAGCTGCGCGTGATGGCGATCCGGGCGCTCGGCGGCGTCCGGCAGCCGGAGGCGCTGCGGGTCCTGCTCCGCCTGGTGCGCGACGAGGGCGGCTGGCTCTCCCGCCTGTTCGGCCGCTGGAAGCTGGCCGAGCCCTCGCCCGCCGTGCTGGAGGCGCTGGCGGGGATCCGCCGCACCTGGTCCGACGACAACCGGGCCCGCCGTGTCCTGGACCGGGCGGCTCGCTCCGAGGACCCGGAGGTGCGGGAGGCGGCGAGCGGGAGGCGGGTCTCCCGGGAGGACCCGGAGATGCTCCCATGAGCCGACCGGCGCGCTTCCTGTACGGCCTCTCCAACCTGCTCTCGACCTCGGCGCTGTACGGCCCCGCCCATCCGGCCCGCCGGCGGGCCTCCGACACGGCCTGGAGCCATCTGCGGGAGCTCGTCGCCCACCACCGGCGCCCGGTCTTCAACTTCCTCGAGGACGAGGTCGTCTTCGGGAACGAGCAACTCCGCGAGATGAAGGGATGGACCTGGACGCGGCGGCTGGCGGACGCGGGGATCCAGCGGCTGGAGATCGTGGAGGGGGTCCAGGCCGAGGAGCTCGAAGGCTTCGCCGCGGAGATCTCGAACCGGCTGGAGCTCACCGGGGAGCGCGTGCGGGCCGCCCCCCACCCCCACTTCCGCTACGGGAGTCTCGGGGTGAAGGTGGGCGACCCGACGGCCGCCGTCCGGGACCCGGTCGCGGACCTTCCGTTCAGCCTGCACGAGGAGTCGGAGGCGGTGGCCTGGATCAACGAGCGCGCGGGGAGTGGGGAGGTGCCGACGGCGGAGGCGACCGCGGTCGTGCGGGGGCTCTCGGTGGCCATGCACCAGGTGCGGTCGCTGGTGGCGCCGCTGCTCCGGATCAAGTCCACCGACCAGTACACGACCGCCCACTGCATCAACGTCTCCATCCTCTCCATGTCCCTGGCCGAGTACCTGAAGTTCGGCGACGCGGAGGTGCGGGCGATCGGCGAAGCCGCGCTGCTCCACGACATCGGGAAGACCCGCATCCCGCTCGGAGTGCTGAACAAGCCCGGAATCCTCACGGCCGAGGAGCGCGCGGTGATCGAGCGCCACCCGGTCGAGGGGGCCCGCCTGCTGCTGGGCGGGAAGGCGCGGCACGGGCTGGCCGCCACCGTCGCCTACGAGCACCACATGCACTTCGAGAAGAGCGGCGGCTACCCAGCGCGGCACTACCCGCGCAAGCCGCACCGCTTCAGCCGCCTCGTCCAGGTGTGCGACGTCTACGACGCGCTGCGGACGCGCCGCCCCTTCCGGGCCCCCCTCTCCGCGGACGCGACGCTCCACTTCCTCGATCAGCGGGCCGGACGCGAGTTCGACCCCGACCTGGTGACCGCCTTCGTGGAGATGATGCGCCACTGGGAGCCGCGCACCATCGCGGCCGAGGAGGAGCCGGACGCGATCGAGGTGGCGGAGCTGTCGCGCCTGCCGGACGGCTTCTACGACGCCGACACGGAGCGCGCCGGTACGCCGGGCGAGCCGCCCACCCGCTGAGCCGGTGCCGCGCGGCGCGCCTCCGGTGGGCCCCGTGGGCCCCACGCGACGCTGAGCCGGTGCCGCGCCGGAGCCCGGTGCCCGACTGGGTGCCGGACGACCTGCCCGCCGCCGCAGGCGTCTACCGCTTCCAGGCCGCGCACGGGGAGACGCTCTACGTGGGCAAGAGCGTGGACCTGCGCCGCCGCGTTCGCGGCTACTTCTACGGCGGCGGCCCCTCGGACGCCCGGCTGGCGGAGATGCTCCGCCTGGCGCGGGCCGTTCGGATCCGCCGTACCGGCAGCGAGCTGGAGGCGCGGCTGGAGGAGGCGGAGCGCATCCTCGAGGAGCGTCCACCCTACAACAAGGCCCTGAAGCGCCGCTGGCGCGCCTGGTACCTGGAGGTCCCGTGGAGCGAGCCGTTCCCGCGCCTGCGGGTGGTCCGGCGCCCGCGGCGCGCCGGCTCGCGCTACCTGGGCCCGTTTCCCGGCCGCCGCTCGGCCGACCGCTGCCGCCGCCTGGCGGAGAAGGCGTTCCGGCTGCGCACCTGCCGCGGCGCGCTGCGTCCCGACCCCCGGCAGGCCCCCTGCCTCCAGCACGGCCTGGGGCTGTGCACGGCCCCCTGCGCGAAACGGGTGGGCCTGGAGGCCTACCGGGCGCAGGTCCGCGCCGCGGCCCGGCTCCTCCGAGACCGGGACTGGGCGGTCGAGGTGCGCGCCCGGGCCGCGCGGGCGCGCGACGCCGCCGCCGAGCGCCTGGACTTCGAGGCGGCGGCCGACCTCCAGCGCCGGATCGCCTGGCTGGACGAGCTGGAGGAGCTCCGCTGGCTCCTGGACGGCCGGCCGGGCGACGGCTCCTGGCTCATCGTGCTCCCCGACGTGGCGCCCGAGCGGCGGGTGCTGCTTCCGGTGGCGCGCGGCCGGCCGCTCGGGCGCCGCGCCGTGGAGGCGGGCGGGGGCGACTGGGAGGCGGGGGTGAAGGACGCGCTGTACGCGATCGGGGTGGCGGAGCTGCGCGGGGGCGGGGTCCTGCGCCCCGGCGAGCTCGTCCCCGCCTACCTGGTGGCACGCTGGATCCGGGCCGGCGCCTCGGGGGGCGTCGCCGTCCGCACCGACGGGCTGGACGCCCGCGCCCTGCTGGACCGCCTCGCCGCCGCCGCCTGAGGCTCTCGTCCACCCGAGGCGCGCGGCCGCCGGAGGCGCGCGGCACCCGGAGGCTCGCGGTGACTGAAAGGAGGCCTGGCGCGTAAGCTGCGCGCCTCGCTCGCACATGCCTTCGCTCGACCTCTCCGCCTGGCCCCTGCCGTGGGTCGTCGCGGCCTTCGCCGCGACCGCCATCGTGATCGCGGTGGCCGGCACCCGCCTCACCGCGGTGGCCGACGACCTGGCGGACCTGACCGGCCTCGGCGAGGCGATCTTCGGCGCCGTCCTCCTGGGCGGGACGACCTCCCTGGCCGGGATCACCACCTCGGTGGCGGCGGCCTGGCAGGGCTACGGCGACCTGGCGGTGAGCAACGCGCTCGGCGGGATCGCGGCGCAGACGTCCTTCCTGGCCATCGCGGACATGGCGCACCGCGGGATCAACCTCGAGCACGCGGCCGCCTCGGTGGAGAACCTCATGCAGGGCGCCTTGCTGGTGACCCTGCTGGCCATTCCGCTGCTGGCCACCTCCGCGCCGCCGGCGACGCTCTGGTCGATCCACCCGGCCTCGCTCCTGCTCGTCCTCATGTACCTGTTCGGCATCCGGCTGGTGCGGCGGGCGGGGGCCGAGGCGCTGTGGACGCCGCGCCGAACGCCGGAGACCCGGGTGGACGAGCCGGACCGGGACGCCGTAACCTCCAGCCTGCCCCGCCTCTGGCTCCGCTTCGCCGTCCTGGGGCTCGTGGTGGCGGCGGCCGGCTATCTGGTGGCCCGCACCGGGATCGCGATCGCCGACCGCACCGGCCTCTCGGAGACGGTGGTGGGGGCCTTTCTCACCGCGATCGCCACCTCCCTGCCCGAGCTCGTCACCTCGGTGGCGGCGGTCCGGCAGGGGGCGCTCACCCTTGCGGTGGGGGGCGTGATCGGCGGCAACAGCTTCGACGTGCTCTTCCTCGCCTTCTCGGACGTGGCCTTCCGGGGGGGATCGATCTACCACACCGCGGCGAGCCGGCACGTGTTCGTGATCGCCCTCACCATCCTGCTGACCGGGACGCTCCTCCTCGGCCTGCTGCGGCGCGAGCGGAAGGGAATCGGCGGAATCGGCTTCGAGAGCTTCCTGGTGCTGATCCTCTACGGCCTCGGATTCCTGCTGCTCGCCTTCGGCGGGCTCTGACCCGCCGCCCCCGGCGCCTCGGCGACGGGGACCGCCCCCTCCGACGCCCTCGCTTCCGCCGTTCCGCCCGACCGATCCTCGGACGCCTCCTCGGTGATCCGGGCCAGCTCCCGGCGCGCCACGCGCGCCACCAGCCAGACGACCGCCAGCGTGGCGAGCAGGCCGGCGACCTGGAGCGCCGTGCGGCCCAGGTCGGCCGCGCCGGTGGCCGCCGAGACGAGCTCCGCGCCGGCCGCCCCGATGTAGACGTAGAGGAGGGTGCCGGGCAGCATCGCCGCGGCGGAGGCGAGCACGTACGGCAGGAAGCCGACCCCCGTCAGGCCGTAGAAGTAGTTCTGGACGTTGAACGGGAAGAGGGGCGACAGGCGGGTGAGGGCGACCACCTTCCACCCCTCGCGCTCCACCGCCCGATCCACGGCCGAGAGCTTGGGCCGGCCGTCCAGCCAGCGCGTCACCCGCCGCCGGAGCAGGTGCCGGCCGAGGAGGAAGGCCAGCGCCGCGCCCGCCGTCGCCGCCACCGCGACCACCGCGGTCCCCAGCGCGACGCCGAACGCCACCCCGGCCCCGATGGTGAGCGCCGAGCCGGGGACCAGCAGCACCACCGCGATCACGTAGGCGAGGCCGTAGACCAGCGGCGCGGCCGCCCCGAAGCCGGCCACCCAGCGGCGGAGGTCGGCCACCCACCCGGAGCCGGAGGGCGCCTCCGCGGCCGCCCCGGCGGACGGCGCTCCCGCGGCGCCCCCGGCGGACGGCGACGCCGCGGCGCC
>CAZTGV010000084.1:0-2248 GCA_964613475.1 uncultured Gemmatimonadota bacterium | reverse complement strand
CCCCGGCGGACGGCGCTCCCGCGGCGCCCCCGGCGGACGGCGACGCCGCGGCGCCCCGATCAGACGCCAGCGCCGGGTCCGGGGGCACGGCCGCGTTCAGGGACCAGTCGTAGTCCAGGAAGCGGACCGGCGGATCGCCGCCCGCCCCCTCGATGAACGCCCGCACCTCGGGCCGCGCGTACCGCGCCACGAAGGCGGCGGCGGTCGGCGCCCGCGGCGCCCATTCCTCCGACACGAAGTCCTCGCCGTACCAGTCGAAGTAGCGGGAGAGCAGGAGCGTCCCCTCCTCCACGCGCACGTTCGCCGGATCGCGCAGGAAGGCCCGCGTCCGCTCCTCGAGCTGCGCCTTCACCGCCTCCCCGGTGAACGCCCACGGCGGGAGCGGGGCGCACGAGAGCGAGGCGCAGTTGAGCGCGAAGTGGACCCGCGGGTCGCGGAAGAAGGGGCGCAGCACGTTGTGCTCGATCTGGTCCAGGGTCAGCGCGTGGCCGCCCACCCGGTGCGTGAGCCGCGTCCACACCCCGTCGATCTCACGGATCGAGGACACATCCGGATGGCCGAGGATGACCCGGATGGTGAGCGCGTTGTACGCGTTGATGAGGAGCGCCTCGAGCGCCCCGGGCGAGAGGCTGGCCAGATCCGCCTCGGCCAGCCGCTCCAGGTAGGCGTCCAGCTCGGCGCGGCGCCGCTGGAAGAACGGATAGTCGACCAGGCCGTCGCGCGTGCCGGCGGCCGACAGCTCGGCCCAGTCGTCGTGATGGAAGGAGGCGTCGCCCTCGCGCAGCGCGGTCCGCACGTCCTCGGCCACCGGGCCCTCCGCCGGACGGGAGGGCGGCGCGCCGCACGCGCCGGCCGCCGAGGCGGCCAGCGTCGCGAGTCCGATGCATAGGACGAAGGGTGGGAGTCGGCCCGGCCGGCGCCGGGCGGGGCGGTGCGCGCACATGCCCTGAAACGTAAAGCCGGGCGGCCGGGCGCGCGCCGCCCGGGAGGCTCAGGCCGCGGGCGGCTCAGCCGGCGGGAGGCTCGGGCAGCGAGAGCCTCGGCACCCGGGAGGCTCAGGCCGCGGGAGCCTCCCGGAGCGTCACGATCGCGGCCGAGCCGCCCGGCGCGCGGATCGCTCCGATCTCGGCCGCCAGGGAGCCGGCCGCGGCCCGCTCCACCAGCCCGACCTCGTCGGGCAGATCCACCTCGACCTCTTCATCGTCCCCGCCGCCCCACCAGAAGAAGACCCCGATGAGCACCGCGATCAGGATGACGACGAGCACCACCATCGCCGTGTTCGAGCCCGGATCTTCCGGCGTTCTGTCGTTCACCACGGCTGCCTCCTCGCGAGCGTGGTCTCGGACGCGGCGGCCACCTGGGACGGCACCGCCGTGGAGCCGATGTCCACCTCGAGCTCCGCGTCATCGTCCCCGCCCCGCGGGAGGACGAAGAGCACGACGACCACGGCGATGATCAGGATGACGACCAGCACGACGAGACCCGGATTCGCCTGTCCATTACGATCCAGCACGGTCCCTCCTCGCTGCGTCGACGCCTCCCGGAACCTCCGGGAGGTCACGTTCGCCCTGACCGTGCAAGGGGCGGACCAGCGGCCGGTCCGCCGCCGCAATGGATTGGCGGGTGGCCGTTTAGGTCGCCGATCCGAGCGGAGGCGGCCGCGCGGGTCGCCGGGCGGCGGGGCGATTCCGTGCGGCGCGCTCGGACGGCGGGGGCGTCAGTCCCCGGCGCGCTCGCTCCCGGGCGGGGGCTCGCCCGTGACCCACTTGATGGTGCGGCCGGCGGAGAGCGCCTCCTGCTCCCCTACCGCGTTCAGGAGCGCCAGGCGCGTCGCGGAGACGGGCGCGCCGCGCCTACGGTGGAGCTCGGCGATCGAGGTCGTGCCGTCCAGCCGGATCAGCTCCAGGCGCATCGGCTGCACGCGGAGCGCCGCCCGATCGGTGAGCCGGTCGAAGGAGCCGATCGACCCGCGGATCGCCCGATCGTGGGCGCCGAAGCGCCCCTGGGCCGCGTAGCCGAGGATCTGGTACGTGCGCCCCCCGTAGTCCAGGAAGGCAGCGATCCCCTCCAGGACGCCCTGCTGCGTGCGCGCCTGGAAGGTGCCGACGGTCGCCGCGTTGCCGTTGATGCGCTCGCCGGAGACGCGCCCGGCCTGGATCCCCTCCTGACGGAAGAAGGCCTGGGCGGCCGCCTGGTGGCCCGGCGTCTCGGACAGGGTGAGCTGGATCAGCGCGTCCTCCTGCGGGCT
>CAZTGV010000083.1:6445-10100 GCA_964613475.1 uncultured Gemmatimonadota bacterium | reverse complement strand
TTCCTTCGCGACCCTTCCCGTCGACGGCGGAGATCCGGTACGTGTACTCGGTGGACGGGGAGAGCCCGCCGTCGGTGTACAGGAGGTTTCCGGTCTCGGCGATCTTCTTCCCGTCCCGATAGACGTTGTAGTGCTGGACGCCCTCCTCCGCCTCGGTGACGGCGCTCCAGGCCACCTCGATCGTCTCGGGGCCGAGCGGGACCGCCTCGACCGCCTCCGGGGCCGGAGGCGGCGGATCCTCCGCCGTCCCGGCCGCACCCGGCGCCATGGCCGGCCCCGCGATACCCGGGGTCCCGAGCACGAGGGCGGCCGGCCCGAGGAGGAGCAGGGCCGTCGCGAGGACGGCCGGCCGCGCCCCTCCCGCCGGGGTCACGGTTCGTCCACCCGGACCGAGAGCACCTCGCTCAGGCGGCTCTCGTTCCCGTTCGAGTCCACCGCGGAGACGGCGAAGTAGTGGATGCCGGGGTCGAGGTCCTCGACCGTGTGCCGGGTCTCGGCGCCGAGCTCGGTCACCTCGGCATCCTCGGGCCGCAGGGGCTCCTCGGTGGCGTGATAGAGGCGGAAGCCTTCGAGGTCGTCCAGCTCGTAGCCTTCCTCATCCTGGGCGGGGGCATCCCAGGCCAGGGTGACGGAGGCCTCTCCGTTCACCGGGCCGGTGACCGAGTCCTCTCCGCCGGGCCCCCCGGGCACGCAGGCGACCGCCAGGGCCGCGATGGCCGCCCATCCGGCCAGGCGCCGGAGCGGGGACAGGCGGCCCGGAAGCGGCCGATCGTTCCGGTTGTTCCGGGTCATCGTCCCTCCTTGCGGCGGCGTGCGGGAGCGCGTGGCGCCGCGGTTGCGAGGCTCGCGGGAGCGCATCGCTGCAAGAGCAGGACCAGCCCGCAAGAGCAGGACCAACCAGTCGCCACGGCGGCCGGCTTCCGAGCCCCGCGCGCGGGGCGCCGGCGCGCGCCCGGCTAGCCCAGCTATCGGTGGCCGCGCGCGTGCCCCGCCGGTTGCCCCGCGAGCCTCGCGGCGGGACAATGTGCCTGCCGCCCCTCACCCGATCCGGAGGCGCTTCGTGACCGAGCCCCGTCCCCCGCTGGAGCCGATCCACCCGGAGATCGGCCGGGCGTCGACCCTGCCCGGGCGGGCCTACCACGACCCGGCGCTCCACGCGCGGGCGAGAGAGCGCGTCTTCGCCCGTGCGTGGCACTTCGTCGGGGACGCCCGCCGGCTGAAGGCGCCCGGCCACGTCCTTCCGTTCACCCTGCTCGAGGGCTGCCTGGACGAGCCGCTCCTGCTCGTCCGCGACGAGGCGGGCCTGCACGGCCTCTCCAACGTCTGCACCCACCGGGGCGCGCTGGTGGTGGAAGGCGAGGGCCACCTGCGGACGCTCCGCTGCCGCTACCACGGCCGACGCTTCGGCCTCGACGGGCGGTTCGTCTCCATGCCGGAGTTCGAGGACGTGGAGGGCTTCCCCTCATCGGCCGACGACCTGCCGCGCGTGCGGCTGGAGCGCTGGGGCCCGCTCCTCTTCTGCGCCCTGGACCCGGCGGTGCCCTTCGAGGAATGGATCGGCCCGGTGCGCGAGCGCGCGGGCTGGCTCCCACTGGACGCCCTGGAGGCAGACCCGGCCGGGTCGCGGGAGTACCTGGTGCGCGCCAACTGGGCGCTCTACTGCGACAACTACCTGGAGGAGTTCCACATCCCGTACGTGCACGGGGCGAGCCTCGGCGGGGCCCTGGACTACGGCGCGTACCGGACCGAGACCTTCCGCTGGGGCAGCCTCCAGCTTGGCGTCGGGCGGGAGGGGGCGCCGCTCCTCGAGCCGCCGGGCGGCCACCCGGACGCCGACCAGCCGCTGGCCGCCTACTACTTCTGGCTGTTTCCGAACACGATGCTCAACTTCTATCCCTGGGGGCTCTCTGTGAACGTGGTGACGCCGCTGGGTCCCGACCGGACGCGGGTCGCCTTCCTCCCCTACGTCTGGGTCGAGACGAAGCGGGACGAGGGGGCCGGCGCGGACCTGGACCGGGTGGAGCGCGAGGACGAGGAGGTGGTCGAATCGGTGCAGCGGGGCGTGCGCTCCCGCCTGTACGACCGGGGCCGGCTCTCGCCGCGCCGCGAGGCCGGCGTCCACCACTTCCACCGGCTGCTCGTCGAGGCCCTGAGCGACTGGGCCCCCGCGGGCTGGGAGGACGCCGATGAGCGGCAGGCCGAGCCGATGAGCGGCAGGGGACGCCGATGAGCGGGAGAAGGGGCCGATGAGTGGGAGCGGACGCGAGCCGGAGGCGACGATCCGCGCCATGTGCGCGCGGCGGGTGCAGCGGATCCGCGCCCAGGAGTTGGACGAGATGGTGGAGGAGTTCTACGCGCCGGACGCGGTGCTCCTCCCGGCGAACCGTCCCGCGATCGAGGGGATCGACGCCATCCGCGCCTTCTGGCGGGAGACGCCGGACACGGGCCTGGTCTCGCTCAGCCTCGAGACCGAGCGCGTGGAGGGGACGCCGGCGCTCGCGTTCGAGATCGGCGGCTTCGCCCGGACGCTCCGGCCCCGGCACGGCGCGCCGTTCCAGGATCAGGGGAAGTACCTGGTCGTCTACCGGGGAGACGGCGAGGGAAGCCTCCGCGCGGTGGCCGAGATGTTCAACAGCGACCGCTAGCGCCGTGCCCGGCGCCGCGCCCGGGGCGGGTCCGGGGCTGGTCTACGGGGCCTACGGCTACACGGGCAGGCTGGTCGTGGGGCGCGCGGCGGAGAAGGGCCTTCGCCCCGTCGTGGCGGGCCGGGACCCCGAGGCGGTCGACGCCCTGGCGGACGAGGTCGGCTTCGAGGGCCGGGCGTTCGCGCTCGACGATCCGGAGCGCGCCTCGCGCGCGCTGGAGGGGGTCGGGGCGGTGCTCCACTGCGCCGGGCCGTTCGAGGACACGGCGCGGCCGATGGCCGGGGCGTGCCTCCGCGCCGGCGTCCACTACCTGGACATCACGGGGGAAATCGCCGTCTTCGAGGCGCTGGCGGCGCTCGACGGGCGCGCGCGTGAGCGCGGCGTCCTGCTCCTTCCCGGCGTCGGCTTCGACGTGGTGCCGACCGACTGCCTGGCCGCTCACGTCGCCGCCCGCCTGCGCGCGGCTTCGCCGTCCGCGCGGCCGGCCCGCCTGGTGCTCGCCTTCCGGAGCTCCGGCGGCGTCTCGCGCGGCACCGCCCGCACGGCGCTCCGCCGGCTCGGCCGGCCGGCGCTGGTCCGCCGGGAGGGCGAGTGGGTTCCCGTCCCCCTCGGCGCGCGCGTCCGGCGCTTCGACTTCGGCCGCGGCCCGGAGCCGGCGGTGCTCATCCCATGGGGCGACCTCGCCACGGCCCCGCGCAGCACCGGCATCGACGACGTGGCGGTCTACGCGGCGCTCCCCGCGCGGGCGCGCGCCCTGCTCCGGCTCGCCGGGGCGCTCGGCCCGCTGGCGCGGACGCGCCCCGTGCGCGCGGCGGCGGAGTGGTGGATCGGCCGGCGGCCGCCGGGCCCGGACGCGGCGGCGCGGGCGCGGGGCCGGACCGTGGTCCAGGTCGAGGCGGAGGACGACGAAGGCCGCCGTGCCGTTTCGCGCCTGCACGGTCCCGAGGGCTACACCTTCACCGCCCTGGCGGCGGTGGAGGCGCTCCGTCGCGCCCTCGCGGGACGAGCGG
>CAZTGV010000083.1:0-6345 GCA_964613475.1 uncultured Gemmatimonadota bacterium | reverse complement strand
CGGGCGGACCGGGAGCCGGGGCCGGCGGGCGGCGGCTTCCGCACGCCCTCGCAGGCGTTCGGGGCGGACTTCGTCCTCTCGCTCCCGGGCGTCCGCCGGGAGGACCTGTCGCCCGGGTCAGCGGAGGACCCGCTCCCGCTCGGATCGGTGGAGGACCTGCCGTCCGGGTCGGCGAACGAGGGGGTTTAGGGGTGGATCTCGGACTGAGGGGAAAGGTGGCGCTGGTCGGCGGCTCCAGCCGCGGGCTGGGCCGGGCGGTCGCCCATGCGCTGGCGCGCGAGGGCGCCGACGTGGTCCTCTGCGCCCGCGGCGCCGAGGCGCTGGAGGAGGCGGCCGCGGCGATCCGGGCGCAATCGGAGGCCCGGGTGCTCGCGGTGCCGGCGGACCTCGCCTCGGAGGAGGAGGTGGAGCGGCTGGTGCATCGCGCCGCGGAGGCGTTGGGTCCCGTGCAGGTGCTGGTCACCAACGCGGGCGGCCCCCCGGCCGGGCCGTTCGAGGCCCATTCGCTAGAGGCGTGGCGCGCGGCCGTGCGGCTGAACCTGGAGAGCGTGATCCATCTGGTCCGCCGCTGCCTTCCCGGCATGCGGGAGCGCGGCTGGGGACGGGTGATCACCATCACCTCCATCGCGGTGAAGCAGCCGGTGGACGGGCTGGTGCTCAGCAACTCGGTGCGGGCCGCGGTCGCCGGCCTGGCGCGCACGCTGGCCAACGAGGTGGCGGCCGACGGGATCACGGTGAACAACGTGATGCCCGGCTACACGAGGACCCGCCGCCTGGAGGAGCTGGCCGAGGGGCCCGAGACGTTTCGCGCCTGGGAGGCGCAGATCCCCGCCGGCCGGCTGGGCGAGCCGCCGGAGCTGGCGGCGCTCGTCGCCTTCCTCGCCTCGGAGCGCGCCGCCTACATCACTGGCCAGTCGATCGCGGTGGACGGAGGTTGGATCCGCTCGCTGCTCTGAGGCGGCCGGCCCGACCCCAGCGCTCCGCGCACTCCGCGCCCCCTCGCGTGTAGCTTTTCATCGTCCGGGGCTCCCCGCGTGTCATCCGGGTGGACCCGTACTCGTCGCTCGACATCCCCGAGTGAACCAGGAGGCGTACCGATGCGGTGGATCTGGAACGTGGGAGCCGGAGCGCTGGGCCTCGCCGTCCTCTACGCGGCGGCGGACCTGGCGGTGGCGCGGGACGCGGATCCCGCCCCGAACGGCGCGGCGGCCGCGGTGGCGGAGGCCCGGCTCGGCGCGGACGCCCCCTCCCTATCAGCGGAGGTCCCGGGGGCCGCGGCGAACGCCGAGATTCGCGAGTGGGAGGTGCCGTGGCCCGAGTCCCGGCCGCGGGATCCGTACGTGGACGCTCAGGGGCGAGTGTGGTTCGTCGGGCAGCGCTCCCATTACGTCGCGTACCTGGACCCCGAGACCGGCGAGTTCGAGCGCTACGATCTGGAGGACGGCGCCGGCCCCCACAACCTGATCGTGGACGGGGAGGGGATCGTCTGGTACGCCGGCAACCGCGCAGCCCACATCGGCAAGCTCGATCCCGCCACCGGCGAGATCGTGAAGTATCCCACCCCCACGCCCTCGGCGCGCGACCCGCACACGATGGCGTTCGGTACGGACGGCGACATCTGGTTCACCTCGCAGGGCGGCAACTCGGTCGGCCGGCTGGACCGACGGACCGGGCAGGTGCGGGTCATCGAGCTCCCGACCGAGCGCGCCCGCCCGTACGGGCTCGTCGTCGGCCCGGACGGCCGCCCCTGGTTCACCGAGTTCGGCTCCTTCAAGCTCGGAACGGTGGATCCGGCCACCATGGAGCTTACCGAGCACGAGCTGCCGAGGGAGGACGCGCGTCCCCGGCGGCTGGCCCTCACTTCCGACGGCGTGGTCTGGTACGTGGACTACGCGGGTGGCTACCTGGGCCGCTTCGATCCGGCCTCGGGCGAGGTCCGGGAGTGGCGGGCCCCGGCGGCCGCCGAGTCCCGCCCGTACGCGATGGCCTCGGACGATCGTGACCGGCTCTGGTTCGCGGAGACGGGTCCCTCGCCGAACCGGCTGGTCGGCTTCGACCCGGCGACGGAGGAGTTCTTCTCGGTGACCGAGGTGCCGAGTGGCGGCGGCACGGTGCGCCACATGGTCTTCCATCAGGGCGACATCTGGTTTGGGGCCGATACGAACACGATCGGCCGCGCCAGGCTGCCCTAGGCGCGTCGACGCGGTCCGGTCCGCCGCGCCGGGCCGGGCGGGCCTGGGCGCGCTCGGCGCGGCGGGGGCGCTCGGTCTGGCGGGGGCGCTCGGTCTGGCGGGGGCGCTCGGCGGGGGGGCCGCTCTCGCGCTCGGCGCGGCGACGCCCGGGGCCGGCCCATACCTGGACGGCCCTCCGCCCGCCCACACCGGAGGCTTCGGCGAGCCGAGCTGTCACGCCTGCCACTTCGACGCCCCGCTGAACGAGGCCGAGGGGCGGGTGGAGGTCCGCGTCTCCGAGGCCGAGGCCGACTCCGGCGCCTGCGCGCGGGGCGCCGCCGCCCCGGCCACGGACGAGGGGGCGCACGCCGTCGCGGAACCGCTCCCGGACGGCGCGCTCCGCGTGTCGGTCATCCTGGTCCGGCCGGGGCTGGCGGTGGGCGGCTTCCAGCTCTCCATCCGCCACGCCGAGGGTCCGCGCGCCGGCGAGCAGGCCGGCGCCTTTCTCGTCCGAGGGGAGCGGGTGCAGGTGGTCGCGGACCCCGAATCGGGCATCGAGTACGCGACGCACACCCGAGCCGGCGCGGCGTCGACCGAGCCGGACACGGCGCGGTGGGAGATCGGCTGGCGGCCTCCCGCCGAGGGCTCGTCCGTGGTCCTGCACGTGGCGGCGAACGCGGCGAACGACGACGCGTCCGAGTTCGGCGACCACATCTACCTGGCCGAGGTCGTGTGGCCGGACGAGAAGCGGCCGGAGCCGGTCTCCGAATGGTGAGGCCGGCGGGTGGGTGAGATCACCCTCGTCGGCGCCGGCCACCTCCTCATCGCGGCCGGGCTCAGCCTCCACATCCTGCTCCGGAAGGAGCGTCCCGTCTCCGCGGTGCTGTGGCTGGCCGTGGTGTGGGCCTTCCCCTATCTGGGCGCGCTCGCCTACCTCAGCTTCGGCGTGGACCGGGTGGCGCGTGGGGCGGCGGCCCGCGAGGCGACGCAGGCGCTCGTCGCGCGCCGCGCCCGGGAGCGGCCGCTCCTGGAGTGGCTCCGGATGGACGAGTCGCACCTGCCCGGCGACCATCCGGCGGCCCACATCTTCCGCGCCACGGACCCCGCCGTGCGGCCGCACGCCGTCCTCCGCGGCAACCGGGCGGAGCTCCTGGTGGACGGCGACGCCTTCTACCCAGCGCTCTTCGAGGCGGTGGACGGCGCGGAGCGCTCGATCCACGTGCAGACCTACATTTTCGCCCGGGACCGGGTCGGCCGCGCGCTGCGGGACCGTCTGGCGGCGCGGGCGCGCGACGGGCTGGAGGTGCGGCTGCTGTACGATCGCTTCGGCTCGACTTTCGCCCACTTCTCCGGCTTCTTCGCGCCGCTGAGGCAGGCCGGCGCCGAAGCGCGGTCGATCTCGCAGGCGAACCCGCTCAAGGGCCGCCTCCAGATCAACCTGCGTAACCACCGGAAGCTCGTGGTGGTGGACGGGCGGGTCGGCTTCGTGGGCGGGATGAACATCGCCGAGCGGAACGTCAGCCGGCCCGCGGAGACGGGGATGCGGGGGGCTTCGGCGCCCACGGGGCCATCCATGCCGACGGCGCCAGCGATGCCGGGGGTGGCGGCCGCGACCATCACGGACCGGACGACGCCGGAGCCGGTGCGCCCCGCGGACCGCGACTACCAGGTGCGCCTGGAAGGGCCCGCGGTCGCCGACCTCCAGCTCAAGTTCCTGGAGGACTGGTGCTTCGCCACGGGCGCCGCCCCGAGCGGCCTTCTCGGTCCCGGCTGCTTTCCGCCGCTCGATCCGGTGGGCGAGGCGCTCGTCCAGGTCGTGCCGGGCGCCCCGGAGACCGGGGGGCGCGGACTCGCCGAGTCGGTCTTCGCCGCCATCGTGGCCGCGGAGCGCTCGGTGACGATCGTCACGCCTTACTTCATCCCGGACGAGCCGATCCTCCAGGCGCTCCGCTACGCGGCCTTCCGCGGCGTTCGGGTGCGCCTGGTGCTGCCCGCGCGCAGCAACCACTGGTATACGGGCTACGCGGCGCGGGCGCTCTACGAGCCGCTCCTCCAGGCGGGTGTGCGGATCTTCGAGCGCGGTCCGCCCTTCATGCACGCCAAGGCGCTGGTGGTAGACGGCGTCTACGCGCTGCTCGGCTCGGCGAACCTGGACCATCGAAGCCTGTACCTGAATTTCGAGTTGAACCTTGAAGTGGCCGAACCGGCCTTCCTGGCGCGGGTGGAGCGGCAGGTCGCGCGCGAGGTGGCCGCCTCCCGCGAGATCACGCTGGATGCGCACCGCACCCGCGCACTCCCTCGCCGATTGCTCGAGAACTTCTGCCGCCTCTTTCAGCCCGTACTGTAGACAGAATGGCTGAGAGCGCTGTATAAGAAGGGGTTGACAGATTCGGACCATTTTCGTAGACTCTCTCCCGCGTGCCCGGGGCGGGCGCGTGGACGCACCAGCGAACGCCGGCTGTCTGAAGGGACCTGGGAGCGCCAGGTCCCTTTTTTTCGTGTTCGCGGCGGGACTTACACCCTCAGCAGGAGAAGCATGAAGTGCGCACCACCGGAAAAGTGAAGTGGTTCGACGACGCCAAAGGCTTCGGATTCATCACGCCCGAAGACGGCGGAAAGGATTGCTTCGTCCACCACTCGGCGATCCAGGGACAGGGCTTCAAGACGCTTGCTGAGGGCGAGCGGGTGGAGTTCGATGTCGTGCAGCGGGACAAGGGGCCCGCCGCGGAGAACGTCGTCCGGCTGTAAGGGCGGACGAGGACGACCGAGCCGGGCCCGCGCCCGGCGAGGGGAAGGGGCCGTGCCGGGCGACCGGCACGGCCCCTTCGTGCTTGGGGCGTCCATCCTCGGGGTGTCGACGAGCGACTTCGACGCCGGGGCGCCCCGCTGACGGGAGGGTAGGGCCCATGACAGGATGGTGACGAGCCGATGAAAGAGCCGCGCTTCGTTCCGCTCCCGCACCGGGAGGACCCGAGCCCGGAGGAGATCGTCCGCCGGGCGACCGAGTTCCGCCGCCGCGCCGAGCGGCGCCGCACCGTCCGCGACTTCTCGCCCGAGCCGGTTCCGCGCGCGGCGATCGAGGAGTGCCTCCGCGCGGCGGGCACCGCGCCGAGCGGCGCGAACATGCAGCCGTGGCGCTTCGTGGCCGTCTCGGACCAGTCGCTGAAGCGGCGAATCCGCCAGGCCGCGGAGGACGAGGAGCGGCGCTTCTATCGCGAGCGCGCCCCGGCGGACTGGCTCGATGCGCTGGCGCCGCTCGGCACGGACGAGCGCAAGCCCTTCCTCGAGGTCGCGCCCTGGCTGATCGCGATCTTCGCCCGCAGCTACGGCCTCGTCCCCGACCCCGAGGAGGGCGAGCCCCGGAAGGTGAAGCACTACTACGTGACGGAATCGGTGGGGATCGCGACCGGCATCCTGATCACCGCGCTCCACCGGTCGGGCCTGGCGACCCTGACCCACACGCCGAGCCCAATGGGCTTCCTGAACGAGCTGCTCGGGCGCCCGGACCACGAGCGGCCGTTCCTGCTCCTCGTGGTCGGCCGGGCGGCGGAGGACGCGAAGGTGCCGGACATAGGCCGGGAGCCGCTGGAGGAGATCGCGACGTTTCTGTAGGCGTCGTGGGAAGCGGCCGCGGCCGTCCGGTGGGGTGTAGCGGCCGCGGGCGGTCCCGGTGGGGTCAGTGGGCCGGCACCGTGCGGTCGGCGGCCCAGCGGCGCAGCGCCTCGATCCGCTCGCGCATCGTCTCCGACAGCGGCCGGGTGGCGGCGACTTCCTCCAGCAGGATCGCGTCGTCCAGTCGGCCGCTTCCCGCGAACGCCGTGTACAGGCCGGACACCACCACCTGCTCGATCTCCGCCCCGCTGAAGCCCTCGGCCGCCGCGGCCAGCCGCGCCAGGTCGAAGCCGGCCGGGTCCTGCTCGCGACGGGCGAGATGGATCTCGAAGATGCGCGCCCGGACCTCGGCGTCCGGCAGGTCCACGAAGAACACCTCGTCGAACCGGCCCTTGCGCAGCAGCTCGGGTGGGAGCCGGGTAACGTCGTTCGCGGTGGCCACGATGAAGACGTCCCCCTCGCGCTCCTGCATCCAGGCGAGGAAGGTGCCGAGCACGCGGAGCGAGATCCCGCCGTCGCCCTCGCCGGAGGAGGCGAACGCCTTCTCCAGCTCGTCCACGAA